>CAYJLG010000039.1:0-22246 GCA_964371035.1 uncultured Clostridia bacterium
AGAGAAATATCCGTTATCCTGACTAACTACAAATTTTTCCAAATTCTCACAGTAAGCAAACGCAAAATCACCGATAGTTGTTACGCTATCGCCGATAGATACAGAAGTTAATCCTGTACAGTAAAAAAACGCCGAAGCACTGATAGAAGTTACCTTGTAGGTTTTATCGTTATATGTAACTTCATCAGGGATTGTGATTTTACCACGTGTGTTATCGTCAATTGCACTATTTTCCCCATCTCCCACTTGAACAGTACCATTTTCACCACCACTTGGTTCGCTAAGTACTTTAAAAGTCATATCGACTTTACTTTCTACGCTTTCATCAATAACACTAACTGGTGTTTTAAATGTGTCGTCGACTGCAGCATAAGCCTCTAAATTCACAAATGGCAACATTAAAAATACCATCAAAAGCATTAAAAGGCTTGAAATAAAAACTTTTTTCTTTTCCATAAACTTCTCCTTTTGTAATAAGTTAAATAATATATTGTTACAAATATGCAGATCCATTGTATCATGATTCAATAGTGATTTTCAATGTTTTTTTATAATTAACATAATTAACAAATATATCTTTACTGACATCGTCGCCAAATATGCGATATATGGAGTGAAAAAAATCAATTCGCCATTGACATAAATGCTTGAAAATGATAAAACACTTGATTTTCAACATAAAAATTGATATAAAAATCTAACAATATACAGTAGTGAAAATATTGAAAAATAAAATAGGAGTAGGGTATGGACTCTGTTCCTCCCACTCCTCCGAAATAATACTGACAAATCTTATTTTCAACAATCTCGGAAGTAAAAAACCAAAAGCCACATGCGACTGTACATGTGGTTTTTGGTTTGAAGAAGAGAATTATTATCAATATAATTCAAACTAATAGAACTACACCCAAGGCAGTTCGTTTTATATTTTTGACATATCTTTAGATCATATCATAAGATGTATTCAACTTCCAAGTGCTAATGCCATCAGTTGGCATGATTGAACCGCTCGAAAGATTCATATTAATTTGTTTAAAATTCACTACCAATCTATGCTTTGGGTGTTAAAAGTTTTAATCGATGAATTATATTTTCAGGTATGTTTAATATTTCATAAATTGTTTTATTTCCAATAGGTGTACTGCTATAGTCATTAAAAAAACGGCTTATTTCGGCAATAAAACTATTAAATACGTATTTATCATTCATAAGTGTTGCAAGTGCGATGAATACTGCTAAAATATCTTTTTTCCCTAAATTGTTATTATATTCTTGTAAACTCAATGCTTGACTATCAATTATATTTAAAATGCAAGCAGGTAATTGTTTGCTGATATTGCAATTAAAGGTGCGCTGACCGTGTGCTATGTAATTTCGATATTTGTGAAGCAGTGTTATAGAGTCTAACAATATGTTTTTCATATCATCTGTAGAAATATTGTGTTTATCGAAAAATGTAGAACTTATATATTCTTTGTCATCTGGCTTTAAAATAGTATAGAAAAATTTTGCTTTGCCCAGAGTCATACAATTAAATAATATCCATGGAGGCACATAGCCGTGATTTGTTGTATAATGAGTTATTGTTGCATCAGCATCTTTGTTAGCTATAATCTCAAATGCTAAATTAATTGCTTTAGATCTATTGTTTCGTCTATTGCTATAATGCTCGGAATTTAAATAACCTTTTTTTTGAGAATTATGTCTTATATCAAAATAATCTTTTTCAACTACCCCGTATTTCTCTGCTATTCTATATGCTAAAATAGTCTTAAAGCTTTTCTCTACGCTTAATATATAACCAAACAATATATTTGCAAGTCTTTTATCCATATTATGCAAAGTATATAAATCGTTAAATGTCAAATCATTATTAAATGAATCCTTATCAGCAGATATAAAAGTATCTTTGTAGCCATTAATAAGTGTATAGTATGATATGTTTTTTAAAGAAGATTTAGCAAATTCTAAATCTTCAACTACTAAGTTTCTGCTTATCATTATAGCTATTTGTTCTTCAAATGTTTTGAATGGCTTCTTTACTTCAATTTGTGGCAAATTGTTTATAGACAAGAAAAGGCCCCCTTTCCACTGCGTGAAAAGAAGGCCTACTTAGTCGTGTCGAGCACAACCACTTCCGTTGTACTAAGTTTATAACCTTCTCATCAGTTTGTCAATAGTTTTTTTACTTTTTATAACTTCTTACTACTTCTTATTACTTTTTATTTTTTTCTTACTAAATCTCCTACCTTTATAGGCTCTTTTAATAATCGTTCTCTTTTATTATCTAATTCCTTATCAATATCCTTATGATCTAAGTTCATTTCTGCAGAAATCTTTTTTTGAGTCAATTCGTGTAGCGGAGAAATAGGCATAAAGCCAGAGTCTATCATTTTTATTTTTTGGCATTCATAAAATCGATCGTACTTAGCAGTAACTTCTATCAAATCTTTTATGATATCATAAGTTCCTAATATGTCCTTTGTTTCAGGATCGATTATTTTAGGCCCTGTCGCATAAATTTCAAGCTTATCCCCAATATTTAAAAATGGGTCGAAAGTAACTAACACAGTTTTAGTATTTGGAATTGCAACTATTTTATTATTATTCATTTTATCTTCCTCACTATAATTTCAAAATTGTTATATATTGATTAAACAAACAATATATAAATTGGAACTATTAAATCGACAATTTTGTAAAATGATAATTATTATTAAATCAAGATTTTTTTATTGTTGATTATGGCAAATATGTAACTATAAAAATAATTGTTTATCAAACTAATAATATTATAATAAAAAAACATATGAATTGCAAACGATTTTTGCGTTGATTAACAATTATTTGACATTATCAACTAATAAACTTTAACCATACAAAACATCAATACT
Source organism: uncultured Clostridia bacterium (assembly GCA_964371035.1). Lineage (GTDB taxonomy): Bacteria > Bacillota > Clostridia > Tissierellales > Sedimentibacteraceae > UBA1535. The sequence continues at coordinate 2,895 of CAYJLG010000039.1, forward strand.
TATAATAAACTTTTAATTCTTACAAAAACAAAGAAAAAAATTGCAATTTAACATTTTTATGATATAATATAAAAAGAAAAAAATCGCCTGATACATTAGTGTGGAAACACATGAAAAATCAAGCTATACAAATATATATACACAAGAGGAATTAGATGAAAACAAACAAAACAAACAAATCAAACAAAAAAACAGCCAATCATCAAGAACGATTGCCAATAAATTACGAAAAAAATCAAATACTATGGGCATGGTTTTTGCCACTACTACTAATAGCAGGAGTAGTGCCCTTGATAGTATACGGAAAATCCTTCGACCTTACAGGTACAGCACAAGGACTATACTGGACACAGACACAAGGACTAGATTTCTTTAGCTACTGGAAATCCTTCTGGGTCATACTGCTCACAGTACTATCAGCAATCATGTACTTTGCACTATACCAATCAAAAAAACTACCCTTCAAAAAAGAATACAAATATTACATACCACTTGCAACATATGCAGTATTTGCGATACTATCAACAATCTTTGCAATAGACCTACAAACAGCATTAGGCGGATTTGTAGACCTATACCAAGGAGTATTTGTGTTGCTTAGTTATGTAGCAATCACATTTTTAATGATAAACTTTACAAACACAGAAAGAGACATCACCCTGTTTCTAAAAGCATTTACAACTTTAATAATAATAGAAGGACTAATAGGTATCGGCCAATACTTTGGCTTTGACATATTCAACACTACACTAGGCAACGAGCTAATATTACCATCAGGCATAAACGCCAATCTAAACTTTGAATTCGGCGCAAACACAATCTATGCCACACTATTCAACACAAACTTCGTAGGCAGCTTCGCCACACTCATGATACCTATGGCCATAGTATACCTATCAAACGCCAAAACACAAAAAACAAAAATAATCGGCATCATCACAGTGCTACTAAGCATATTTACATGGATAGGGTGCAACTCAAGAGCAGGATACGTAGGATTTGCCGTAGCAATATTAGTCACAATCATAATGCTGAGAAAATACCTCATCAAATACTACAAATTCACAACCAGCTTTATCGTATTATGCATAGTAGGTTTCTTTGCACTAAACACAATATCAGACGGCAAAATCATGTCACAACTATCAAGCATCAACATCTTTGCCGCATTGGAAGACATAAAAACACAAAACCAAAACTCAGACAAATTCAAATACGAAGACATACAAATATCAGAAAACACAGTGAAAATAACTACAAACAAACAAGATCTAACCATAAAACTAGACGAAAACAAACTTACCTTTGTAGACGAAAACGATCAAACACTCAAAATGTATACCTCACCAGAAGGCATGTTGATGATAGACGATCCAGCCCAACAGACACTAAAAGTACACATACCGACAGACTATCCGGGCTTTACAGTTACGCCGTACAGCTTAGGTTCTGCGATGGATCTATCCTTCTACATCAGCGAAGAAGGCATCAAAATGATAGGCACAGGAGGCATCCTCACTACACCAGAAAACGCAGACGCATTTGGCCCACTAGTAGGTCTAGAATCATTAGGCTCAAACAGAGGTTACATATGGGGACGCACAATCCCTATGCTTAGCGACCATATACTACTAGGAGCAGGACCGGATAACTATATATTAGCATATCCACAAAACGACTATGCAGCAAAAGCAAACGCGTACGGTCAAGTACAAATGGTAGTAGACAAACCACACAACATGTACCTACAAATAGCAATCAATACAGGCGTGATCTCACTACTAGCACTACTTGCAGTTTGGGGTATATACATAATCCAAAGCCTAAAGACATACTGGTCAATCCAGTACGATACACTAGAAAAGAAAATGGGACTTGCATGCTTCATATCCACAGTAGGATACCTAGCAGCAGGCATATTCAACGACCATATAGTTTCAGTAGCACCACTGTCATTTATCATACTTGGGATGGGCATAAGTCTTAACATTAAAATCAAAAACCAACAAAAAAAGGTTGATATAAATGAACAACAACAATAAAGCAAAAAAATACAAAGGCACGGTTTCATTTACGATAGCAAGCTCTATCGTCTTGTTTCATGCCATCTTATTTTCCATTATATGGACAAAATTTTACTTTCCAGGTATAGTAGATCCATTTTACCAAAAAGGTACACTGCTATTAGTAGTAGTCTACTCAATACTATTCTCTACATTTTCAACACTATACGGAGGATTTGGAGTAGGCCACTTTAGAGTGTCAGACGTTATATACTCACAAATAATCACACTCACATTTGTAAACATAATAACATACCTGCAAATATCGCTAATCAGCCGTGAAATGACAGGCATAATAGGCATATTGATTATGTATCTCATACAAATATTTGCCTCGATTGTATGGGCATACTATTCAAACAAACTCTACCTAAAAGTAAATCCGCCTCAAAAAATATTAATGATATACGGCAACGAAAATGTAGATGTTATGATAAACAAAATGAGTAGCAGAGGCGACAAATACGACATCCAAAAAGTCATAAATATAAACGAAGGCATAGAAAACATCCTGCCTCAAATATCAAAATACGACTCGGTAGTGGTATACGATATCGAATCACAAACGAGAAACAAAATAGTCAAACACTGCTACGAAAACTCCATAAGAGTATACATCACACCAAAAATCTCAGACATAATCATAGGCACATCAGACGTCTTACACCTGTTTGACACACCGCTACTAGTCTGCAAAAACAGAGGTTTGACATTTGAACAATCACTTATGAAAAGAATAGTAGACATAGCTATATCACTGCCACTCATAATAATTACACTGCCACTAATGATCATAGTAGCTATAGCCATAAAATTAGAAGATGGTGGAGACATACTATTCAAACAAACGAGACTTACACTAAACGATAAAGAATTTACCATACTCAAATTTAGAAGCATGGTACCAACAGCAGAAAAAGATGGTGTAGCGAGATTAGCAACAAAAACAGACGACAGGATCACTAAAGTAGGAAAAATCATCAGAACACTTAGATTTGATGAACTACCACAGCTTTTCAACATTCTCAAAGGAGACATGTCGATAGTAGGACCACGTCCAGAAAGACCAGAACTTGCAATCAAACATCTTGAAGATATGCCCGAATTTAGATTTCGTACAAAAGTCAAAGCAGGACTCACAGGCTACGCACAAGTCAAAGGCAAATACAACACTACACCATACGACAAACTAAAACTAGACTTGATGTATATAGAAAAATACTCGTTAATCATGGACTTCAAACTTATACTAATGACAATCAAGATTATATTTGCGCCAGAAAGTACAGAAGGTGTAGATGAAAATTTATACTTGACATCAAAAAAAGATTTCAAAAAAGCTAAAACCCATAATAAAACTACAAACTCTACAAATACAAACAAAAACACATCAAATAGAAAAAAATACAAACACTAACACCTTAATGAGAGGTACATATGAACCCATTTTTTTCAGTTATAATACCTGCATACAATTGCGAAAGCACGCTTTCAGACACCTTGAATAGCGTGCTTATTCAAACTTGCAAAAAATTCGAGATAATAATAATAAACGACAAATCTACAGACAGCACATTAGACATAGCACAAAAATATGCAACAGAAAATGACAACATAACAATCATCAACAACAAATCAAACATAGGAGTAGCAAAATCAAGAAATAAAGGTTTCGAACATGCTAGAGGTCAATATATATCACTTTTAGACAGTGATGATCTATGGCACAAAGACAAACTCCAAAAACAAAAAGATATGATAGAAAAAACAAACTGTGACATATGCTGTACATCATACGACTTTATAGATGAAAAAGGTGACACTATCAAATCACCATACATCATTCCGTCACAAATTACATACAAAACATTATTAAACGAAAACTATATAGGATGCTCGACAGTAGTGATAAAAAGCTCATTGCTAAATCAAAACAGCATGAACCCCAACTACTATCACGAAGACTTTGCACTATGGCTACAACTCACTCGCCAAGGTGCCCAGATATCACCAATCTTAGACATCCTCATGCACTATCGAATAACAAAAACAAGCAGATCCTACAACAAACTAAACGCTGCACTCAAACGACTAGAAATATACACCAAACAAGAAAAAATGAATCCACTAAAAGCCATATACTACTTCGCCAAATATGCGGTCAATGGAGTGAGAAAAAGTAGGTTGTAGAGGTTTAGAAATATCATCAAAGTCGATATAAAAAACAACTCGCTAACTCAATAAAATAAGAGTTAGCGAGTAATTCATTAATTGTATGTAAATTCAAATTTATTTATCAAATGTCCCAGTCTAATGAATTTTTAAAAGTAATTTTACACATTCATTGCAATTTTTTTCGTTAGTCACTTCTAAGACCTTACATTCGATTTTCTTATTTTGATCCATTGCGCTACGTACAATTTCACAATAATATCTAGGAAGATACCCAATATGCTCGTTGTCTTTATCTAAAATTTTAATTGCATTAGCATCATGCGCATTCGTATCTTCTAATTGAAATTTAAGCAAATCTTCTTTTGACAATAATTTTGCTTTTTCACAATCATCACCCTTACAGTCCAAATAATGACGTGGGCCTGCTAAAAAAAATTCACGTTCAATATCTCCATCATCAAGAGATAATATAGGGTCTATAAATTCGAAGTTATCTATTGGCAACTTCGCGCCTCCGCGTTTAAGTAGCTCATACGCATCATATTCTGATAAATAATATTTTGCCAAAATATCATCCATATCTTGGCGCTTACGATCTGGCAAACGTGATGAAAAAACTGGAAAGAGTATATCATTAAAATATGTTTTATTTATTTCTTGAAAAGGAATCAACAATTCAAAATCATTATTCAATGCATCTTCAATATCCATTCCATATCTAAATTCATATCCACCATTTTTTATCAATTCACCAATTACATACTGCCTTCTAGATTCAGGATGCTTCCAAATAAGATAAATGTAATCTTTACCATTTTCAGTAACCATATTATTTTATCCACCTCTCTTTTCAATTAATTCCTTTAAAATATCTATTTTGCCTAATAAAAATTTACATATCAGCATTTTTCTTTCCTTGCTCAGCAAATTTTCAGTGTATTCTGATAAAATATCATTAATGCTATCTTCATTGATAACATTAAAAATACGTTCAATTAATTCCTCCACACTATTAAAATGATGATTACAAATATATTCTACAACCTTTTTATGACTAGTTTTTTGGCTAGCATCATTCAATTTTATCATTGATTTAGATTTTGAATCTATTAAAGAAGCAAATTTCACCTTATCATTTCCTAAGTATGAAGCAATAGTTTTCTCTTTAACATAACAACAAATCGAAGATCCGTTGTCATACAATGGGCACATTTTAACACTGTTTTTACCTTTAAGTATTGCCCAATTACTTTGATGTCTATCCGAATTTCCAATTAAAAAATCAAAAATACACATACATAAAAAATCTTTTTCAAGATTAAATTCTTTAATAGCATCTAGATTTAAACTTAAAGTATAACCTTGTTTTTTCACAGGGTCAAAAAGTTTTTCAGGATCGTAAGAAGGCAATATTTTGTTGATCAAACCAATACCTTCGATAAGCTGAATGTCTTGAGTTCTAATATTATAACTCATACAGCCAACTATTGATTGGTATTGCCCTATTTCAATTTCTGCACAATCGACTCCAATCAATTTTGCAATTTGAGAAGCTAATTTTTCAGAAATACACTCTTTAGTATCTTTTTCTTTTGGATATTTAAATAAACCAATTTTTGAGTTTTCAGGATTTATTAGCCAGATTTTTTTACTTCGCCCACTACCTTCGGACGCATCCTCATATTTTTCCCAATTATCGAAATGTTTCATAAAATTCCCCCACTATAAACATATCTTGCTAATCATATAAAAACTCTGCAATAAAGTCAATAAAAAATATTGAAAGTTTTATTTACAAATTATCTTGCAAAAGATATGATAAAAAACGTAATTAATTTATATCTACTATATCGACGATTATATTCAAATGTTTAACCAGTATCATTTTAACAAATAAACTTTCAAGTTTATAATTTAATTAAAAAATCTCAACCAGTGAAAGGTATGTGCAAAAGTGATAAAATCTGTTATAAATAATCATATAAAAAATAAAACAGGAGGAATTTATGGCAAAATGCACAGCGCCAATTAATGGTCATCGTACAGCTAGTGGGAGGGCAAATTGTCCTGCATGTGGGGGGAGATACAGTGGGTATAATTCATATTCATATAATCGACCGTATTCTTCTTTAGCAGGCAATAGTTCAAACAGCAATTCTCACCAAACAAAAACTACTGCCAGATGGTCACCAGCAGGGTCGTCTTTATTGTATACTCCAACACAAATTCGAACACTTGAACCTGTACGTAAAAATGTCGAGAAACGATCAAGTATACCTGAGTTAAAAGATATTTTCCTTTGTCATGCATGGGATGATCGAAAAGATTTAGCTAAAAAACTAAATGATCTACTTGAATCGAAAGGCGTAACTGTTTGGTTTAGCGAAAATGCTGTACCCTTAGGATCAAATCTGCTTCGTGAGATTGACAAAGGATTAGCAACATCTCGTATAGGAATTGTATTGGTTACACCATCATTTTTAAAACGGATTAATGGAGAAGGTATTTCAGAAAAAGAACTTTCTGCTTTGCTTTATCGTGACTTGCTTATTCCAATTGTATATGATACAACTTTCGAAGAATTACGCGAAATAAGTCCGTTGCTTGGTTCACGCAGTGGCTTAAACGCTTCAGAAGAATCGTTGGAAGATATTGTTGGTAAAATAGCTGAATTAGTTACAGTATAAATGTATTTTAATAAGTAAAACTTCTTACAGATAACCATTATAATCTATTTTTATAATGGTTATTTGTAAATTAACTAATAACCGCCAAATAGTTTATCAACAATTCTTGACATCTTGATGCACTATAGAATAACAAACTCAAGTAAATACTACAACAAACAAAATACAAATGACAAATTAGGAGAGTTTAAATCAATGTTAGAACTTTTTATACGACAATTTAAAGAAAAAATATACTTGGCGACAAAAAACAAATTAACATGGAAAGAATGGTCTATGTTTATAGGATTTGCGTTAGCCTTTATAGGGTATTTTCTGTCTGCTATCTTTAATTTTGAATTTTTAGCAAGTATTTTTTTAATATCATCAATTGCATGCCTATATATAATATATACTCACTCTAAAAAATTAGAAAAAGAGTATGTTGAAAAAAATCTAGAAAATTACAAAAATAATAGAATAGAAAAACTTGAATCACTACTCAAAGATTCTACATATAATCTTCATTCAAATGAAGGTATACAATTAATAATAGATTATTGCGATAATAGATTGTCAGAAGACAAATCAATAGTGTCGGTAAGAGAAATTGTTACAGGGATAGTAGGAGCCGCTTGTACATTATTGATAAATATTAAAAATATAGATGAAATACTATTAGTGATAGTAATTTTTTTGATTTCATACTTCATCCTTATCCCTACAGTCAAGATACTAAAATATACAAAAGATATAATAGAAAATCCATACAAACCTATATTTTTAGAATTAAAAAATGATTTATCCTATATTAAAACTCAACTATCCAATAAAGCTTAAGGTTTTTGATGAAAAAACATACTCAAACACTTTGAAGCTTTTAGGGTTACTGCTGAGCATCAAATATTTTCGTACAAATTGACAACTATTTGACATTGCTTTCTGCCAAGAATAATATATAACAATTTACCATCGATTTTATCAGGTGATGCAAACAACTATTGCATCACCTGATTTTTTATACGTATATACATGCTCAAAGCCTCACGCTATCTACCAATCATTTCTCAAAATCTAATAGTTGCAAAAAACAGCCAAAAATATCATCAAACAATATAGAACTACATGCGAAAATTGAATAAAAAGCTTGATTTTTTGAGTTTTCATGGTATAATATATTGGAAAATCAAAAATTTCGACGATATAAAACATACCCAAAATCGAAAATATGTTAAAATACTAAAACACAAGGAGACTATTCACTATGAAAGGAATAATCTTAGCAGGTGGAAGTGGAACGAGACTATACCCGATTACAATGGTTACATCAAAACAGCTACTACCAATATACGACAAACCTATGATTTACTATCCACTATCTGTTCTTATGTTAGCAGGAATCAAAGATATACTAATAATCTCAACACCACATGACTTGCCTAACTTTGAAAAACTATTAGGCAACGGATCACAGTATGGGATCAATCTATCATACAAAGAGCAACCATCACCAGATGGACTTGCACAAGCATTTATCATTGGAAAAAAATTCATCGGCGATGACTCATGTGCAATGATACTTGGAGACAATATCTTCCACGGAAATGGACTAACTAAAAGACTTAAAATGGCAGTAGAAAACGAAGGAAAAGCGACAGTTTTCGGATACTATGTAGAAGATCCTGAGAGGTTTGGAGTAGTAGAATTTGACGAAAACGGAAAAGCTATATCACTAGAGGAAAAACCACAAAACCCTAAATCAAACTATGCCGTCACAGGACTGTATTTCTATGACAACAAAGTAGTAAAATACGCAGAAAACCTAAAACCATCAGCAAGAGGCGAACTTGAAATTACAGATTTAAACAAAATATACTTAGAACAAGACAATTTAGAAGTCATCACATTAGGTAGAGGATTTGGTTGGCTCGACACAGGCACAGTAGACAGCCTAAACGAAGCCTCCGAATACGTCAAGGTCATCCAAAGAAGACAAGGACTCATGATTTCTTGTATAGAAGAAATAGCATACAAAAACGGATGGATGACGACAGAACAACTATTAGAATCAGCACAAAAATACGGCAAAAGCGAATACGGCCAATACCTAAAAAAAGTTGCCGAAGGCAATATACTATACTAACGGAGCACATGCATATGAACCTAACCAAAACAAAATTAGAAGGCGTATACATCGTAGAACCAAAAGTTTTCGGAGACGAAAGAGGTTGGTTCATGGAAAGTTACTCTAAGATAAAGACGCCTCAAATCGAATGCGAATTTGTACAAGACAATCACTCATATTCAGCTCAAAAAGGAGTGCTAAGAGGTATACATTTCCAAAATGGAGAACATGCGCAAGCGAAATTAGTTAGATGTACACGCGGTGCAGTGTTAGATGTCGCTGTAGACCTAAGAAAAGGATCACCTACATACAAGCAGTGGGTAGCAGTAGAACTATCAGCAGAAAACAAAAAACAACTATTCATACCAAGAGGCTTTGGACATGCATTCTTGACACTCACAGAAGACGTAGAGTTTTTGTACAAAGCAGACAACTATTACAATTACGAGAGCGATAGAAGTTTAAGATGGAATGATCCAGAAATAAACATAGATTGGGGAAACATAACACCTCAGCTTTCAAAAAAAGATGAAGAAGCACCATTTCTAAAAGACAGTGATTGCAGTTTCATGTACTAAAACCCATAAGGAGAAACCGAATGAGCAATAAAACCATAATAGTGACAGGCGGAGCAGGATTTATAGGCGGAAACTTTGTCCACTATATGCTAAAAAAATACGATGATTACAAAATCATATGCATAGACTCACTCACATACGCCGGCAACATGGAAACATTAGACTCAGTCAAAGACCATAAAAACTTTGTATTTTACAAAACAAGCATAACCGACAGAGACGGCATAAACAAAATATTTGAAACAGAAAAACCACATATAGTAGTCAACTTTGCAGCAGAAAGTCATGTAGACAGATCTATAGAAAATCCAGGTATATTCTTAGAAACAAATATCATGGGCACTCAAATACTAATGGATGCGTGCAGAAAATACGGCATAGAAAGATATCACCAAGTATCTACAGACGAAGTGTATGGCGATTTACCACTCGATAGACCTGATCTATTCTTCACAGAAGAAACACCAATACATACATCAAGCCCATATTCAGCATCAAAAGCATCAGCAGACTTGCTCGTACAAGCATACCACAGGACATTCAAACTACCTGTGACGATATCACGCTGTTCAAACAACTACGGACCATATCACTTCCCGGAAAAACTGATACCGTTAATGATTGCCAACGCTCTAAACGACAAGCCGCTACCCGTCTACGGAAAAGGCGAAAATGTCAGAGACTGGCTATATGTAGAAGATCATTGCTCAGCCATAGACTTAATCATACATGGCGGAAAGATAGGTGAAGTATACAACATAGGCGGACACAACGAAAAAACTAACTTAGAAGTAGTAAAAATAATAGTAAATGAATTAGGAAAAGACGAAAGCCTCATAACATATGTTACAGACAGAGCAGGACATGACATGAGATATGCCATAGACCCAACCAAAATCCATACAGAATTAGGCTGGCTACCCGAAACTAAATTTGATGAAGGCATAAAAAAAACCATCCAATGGTATTTAGATAATAAACAGTGGTGGGAGAATATTATAAGTGGAGAATACCAAAACTACTACAAAAAAATGTACGACAACAGATAAACCATTAGTTTCTATACTAATGGCTGTATATAAGTCAAATGAAAAATGGCTAATTGAACAACTAAAATCACTTAATAGACAAACATACCCAAACATCGAACTGCTAATATGGGATGACTGCCCAGAACACCCAGTAGATGAAGATATAATAAAAAATAATATCACTAATTTTAAGTATACTTTGTACAGAGGTGAAAAAAATCTCGGCTCAAACGGTGCATTTGAAGAACTCACAAAACTTGGAACAGGGAAGTATTTTTCATATTGTGATCATGACGACATATGGTTTGAAAACAAAATCACTGTATTAGTAGATAAATTAGAATACACAAACTCTCCTATTGTATGTTGTGATGTATATATTATAGACAGTGAAGGAAATATCATCGGAAATTCTATAAAATCAGCACATAAAAGACATCAATTTAGAGAAGGAAAAGGACTTGCAGGAGGAATCATTACTCACAATTTTGTAATGGGATGCGCTTCGTTGATATCATCAGAAATAGCAAAAAAATCTTTGCCATTTAACAATTATTTCATTTATGATCATTGGATTGGGATTATAGCTGCTGCAAACGGAAGAGTAGAAATAATTAGAGAACCTTTAGTATATCACCGCAAGCACGGAGGCAATCAAACAGGAGTGTTAGCAGGAGTTATAGATAAAAAAGATTACTATGACAATAGATTAGTCGATATTCAAAAAGGGTTGAAATGTGTAAAAACTCACTTGCAAGATTATGACAATGAAAAAAAAGATATTTCAGAACTTGTGGAACTTATAGACGCAAGAGTAAGGTATTTTAAAACCCCGAACTTTAAAGATTTGAAAATAATGACAAAATACAGTCATTACAATAGACATTATATTATGTTTGAAAGATTTGCACCATTTATTCCAAATTTCATTTTCAAAATTTTAATGAAATTGCTTAGAAAAGGAATCATTTGAGAGGTTAATATGATATTAGTTACAGGAGTCAATGGACAATTAGGTCATGACGTAGTAAAAGAACTGCAAAGCAGAAATATAGAGTGTAAAGGCATAGATATCGAAGATTTAGACATTACAGATGAACAAAATGTGATGAAATATATATTAAATTTAAAACCAACTTCTGTTATACATTGTGCAGCATACACAGCTGTAGACAAAGCAGAGGATGACATAGAATTATGCACTAAAGTAAACGCACATGGACCCAAATATATAGCACAAGCATGCAAGAATATAGGTGCAAAAATGATGCATATTAGCACCGACTATGTTTTTTCAGGTGAAGGAGAAGTTGCTTACGAAGTAGATGATATTACAGAGCCGAAAAGTATTTATGGAAAGACAAAACTTGAAGGTGAACTTTTTGTAAAACAGATACTAGATAATTATTTTATTGTAAGAGTAACATGGACATTTGGAGTGAACGGACACAATTTTGTTAAAACGATGTTAAAATTAGGTAATGAGAAAAAAGAGTTAAACGTAGTCGATGATCAAATAGGTTCACCAACATGCACTGCTGATCTTGCTATATTGATTTGTGACATGATTAAGACAGATAAATACGGAACATACCATGCAACAAGTGAGGGTTATTGTTCATGGGCTGAATTTGCAGAAAAAATCATCAAAAAAGCAAACTTAAATTGCAAGATTAACCCTATACCATCAAGCCAATACCCAACTAAAGCAATAAGACCTCTAAATTCAAGAATGAGCAAAAATAGTCTTGATGCAAACGGATTTAAACGACTACCAAATTGGCAAGATGCGCTTGATAGATATTTGAGTGAAATGCAAAAATAGGAGCAATTTAATGAACATAATAAAATATTTTCTTCAATTTGTTATAGATATTTTTAAGAGCAGAAGAACATTATGGACACTTGCTAAGAATGATTTTAAATCAAGATACCTTACATCTGTATTTGGCGTGGTGTGGGCTTTTGTCCAACCGCTTGTAACTATACTTGTGTTTTGGTTTGTATTTGAAATTGGATTTAGAAGCGCACCGGTTAATGACGTGCCATTTATAGCTTGGTTTGTACCAGCATTTTTATCTTGGAACTTTTTTTCAGAGTGTATCAGTGCTTCAACCAATAGCCTTAAAGAATACAGTTATTTAGTCAAAAAAATAAACTTTAGAGTAAGCTTGATTCCTATTGTAAAAGTAATATCTTCTACATTTGTGCATCTTGCTTTTATAGGCCTAATAATTATGTTTGTATTAGTATATGATATAGGTTTATCAATTTACAATCTACAAGTGATTTACTACTTTATATGCACAGTAGTATTATTAGTAGGATTGGCATGGCTATTATCTGCAATCGCTGTATTTATAGGTGATGTTGCAAATTTGGTGAATGTATTTATTCAAATAGGTTTTTGGTTGACACCGATTTTTTGGTCGCCAGATACTATGTCACCAACTGTGTTAACCATTTTTAAAGTAATCAACCCAATGTACTATATTTGCAGAGGATATCGAGATGCTTTTATAGATCATGTATGGTTTTGGGAGTATCAAAACACTACCTTATACTTTTGGGGATTAACATTAACTATATTTGTCGCAGGTGCAGTAATATTTAAGAAATTAAAGCCACATTTTGCAGATGTACTATAGATAAGGGGTAAAATATGAGTGATAATATAATCATTGAAGTAAAAAACTTGTCAAAAATTTATCCTATATATATCGATAAAAAAGATAGATTAAAAGAAGCTTTGAGCATAACAAGGAAAAAATATCACAAAGATTTTCATGCACTTAGTAATATTAGCTTTGAGGTGAAAAAAGGAGAAACTCTAGGAATCATAGGGCAAAACGGTTCTGGAAAATCTACTTTGCTAAAAATACTTACAGGCGTATTATCCCAAACTAGCGGAAGTGTTGAAGTCAATGGAAAAGTTTCTGCATTGTTAGAATTAGGTGCAGGATTTAATCCTGAGATGACAGGTATTGAAAATATATATCTAAATGGAACAATAATGGGATATACTAAAGATGAAATGGATGCTCGTATACCTAAGATCATTGACTTTGCAGACATAGGAGAATTTATAGACCAACCTGTAAAAATGTATTCAAGCGGAATGTTTGCAAGATTAGCATTTGCTGTTGCTATAAATGTAGAACCAGACATACTCATCGTAGACGAAGCTTTGAGCGTAGGTGATATGTTTTTTCAGAATAAATGTTTCAGAAAAATGGAAGAAATAAAGCAAAATGGAACAACCATAATATTTGTATCGCATGACTTGGTGAGTGTTAAGCAATTATGCAGTAAAGTTCTTTGGTTAAATAAAGGGATAGTATGTGATTTTGGACTCAAAACTGATGTTTGTGAGAAATATTTATCTTTTCAGCTTGAGTTAAATAATAGTGAAAATGAACAAACTATAGATTTATATGATAGTGAAAAACATGACTCCTATCAAACTATAAGCAGTAATGTTGTTTTTCCAGACAATGCTAAAGCATCAGATAAAGATATCGTATCAGAAAAAATAAAAATATTGTCCTTCTTTATTAAAGATAACAAGGGGAATATAACAAAAAATATAATTACACAAAATAAATATTCATTTCATATAGTAGCTCAAAGTTTTGAAGATTTGAAGAATGTCATTTATGGATTTACTATGGAAGACAGAAAAGGGATACCTATATTTACAACAAACACTTTTATAGAAAGCGAGTCAAAAGTTCTTGACAACTTAAAAGATAACATATATGAAGTCAGATTTGAAATAGATTTTCCTAAAATTCATAGTGGAGAATACTTGATAAGCCCTGCAATAGCTGTAGGAACTCAAGATGTTCACAAAATTTTGACATGGCTTCACAACAAAGAAATGATTACAATTGAAAACAATGGCTATAATTTAGCCATGCTTGAACTAACAACTGAAATTTCTATAAACTTATATGATAAAGAAAAAGTAACTTTTGCGTAAAGGGGTGAGACATTGAAAAAAATTGACAAAATGTCAAATTTTGAAGAAATTAACATAGATGAAAAAAATCAAACAAAGCTTCTTGCGGATGGATTCACAGGAGAAAGAATGATACCTGGAATAGTCGATGAAGAGCTTGAAATAGAACATAAGCTAAGATATCATTTTGCAAGTCAATTTGTAGAAGGAAAAAAAGTTTTAGACGCAGCATGTGGATCGGGTTATGGGACAAGTATGTTAGCTAAAACAGCAAAGCATGTAAAAGGAATAGATATATCAAAAGATGCAATAGAACATGCTAAAATATTTTACTCAAGTGAGAATATCGAATTTAGTATTTGTAGCGTGGATACATTAATATTTGACGATAAATCATTTGATGTTATAGTATCATTTGAGACGCTTGAGCATGTACCGGAAGATATACAATTAAATTTTTTGAAAGAAATAAAACGAGTATTAAAACCTGAAGGAATTTTGATAATGTCTACTCCTAATCACGATGTGTACAAGTTGCGAGGAGAAAACCATTTTCATGTAAAAGAGCTTACTTTTGATGAATTCTCATCATTGATTAGAAGCAACTTTAAAGAAGTAGCCATATATAATCAAGCTTTCGAAATTTCATGCTCAATTACTGCAAATTCTATTGTAGAGAATAGCGTTAATATAAATAATGTTGTGGATTTTCCAGAATATTTAATAGCTGTCTGCTCAGATATCAAATTAAAAGAAATTTCATCATTTAGTTTGCAAAGAGCACATGGTAGTTACAAAAAAATGCTGGATTGGGCTGTGTCGTTACATAATTCTGATATTCAAAAACAAGAGTTGATAGATACACAATCATCAAAATTGCTAGATTTTGAAAAAATACAGCAAGAATTACTAAATAAAAGCGGACATGTGGATTTACTGCTTCAAAGGGAAAGAGATCTTAATAACATCATTGCAAATAAAGATAATAAAATACATGAATTATCTTTGGACACAGCATATAAAGATGGAAAGATAGATCAGCTAAATGTATACGAAAGAGAGTTACGCAAGAATATAGAAGAAAAAGTAAGCGCAATAAAAGTTCTTGAGCAGATCATAGATAATAAAAATAAAAGCATTTCCGAATTTGAACAAAAACTTGTAAAAAAGAATGAAGAAATAAAAGAATCGAATCAAGAAATTGAAAAAAAAATGCAAGCGATTTATGAGTTTAAAGCAGAGTTAGCAAATAAAGTTGGGCATATAGATTTACTATTAGAATCAGATCGAGAGCTTAATAGAATTAAAAACACAAAATCATGGCGAATTATGTGTGCTTTTTGGAAGATAAGATCTAAAGTATTTCCTGTGGGGAGCAAAAGAACATTGTTTGTTAAATTAGTAGTTAAATTTGTTAAACATCCTATAAGATTTATAAAGAAACTTTCACTAAAGCGAGTTAAGTTGTTTTTCAAAACTCTAAAAAATGAAGGTGCTTTAGTTGCTTCTGATAAGGTAAATAGTAGCCTTATTGACCCAGTAAACATAGAGACTCCTATAGAAGTAGTGAATCTTAAAAGCAGTACGAGTATAGGAGAAAATTCATATGAAAAAATCATATTACCTACATCAATTGAACCATTGGTTTCGATAATAATACCAGTGTACAATCAATTTGAGTATACATATTTATGTCTTAAATCTATTATTGAAAATACAAAGGATGTAAATTATGAAGTAATAATAGCAGATGACTGCTCAACTGATAAGACTGCGCAAATACTTGAAGTTGTAAACGGTATAAAAGTTATAAAAACACCTGAAAACCTAAGATTTTTACGCAACTGCAACAATGCAGCTAAACATGCTATAGGAAAATATATTTTGTTTTTAAACAATGATACACAAGTTCAAAAAGACTGGCTATCTTCTCTTGTTGCACTTATTGAAAAAGATGATAACATAGGTATGGTAGGATCAAAGCTTGTGTATTCTGATGGAAAATTACAAGAAGCTGGAGGAATCCTTTGGAAAGACGGCAGTGCTTGGAACTATGGAAATAAACAAGATCCTAATTTACCTGAATTTAATTATGTAAAAGAAGTTGATTACATATCAGGTGCTGCTATAATGATACGACAAACATTGTGGCGCGATATTGGTGGATTTGACGATGATTTTGCACCTGCATATTATGAGGATGGGGATTTAGCATTTGAAGTGCGTAAAAAAGGATATAAGGTTGTATATCAACCGCTCTCTGTTGTGGTTCATTTCGAAGGAGTTTCCAACGGCACAGATACCTCATCAGGCCAGAAATCTTATCAAGTAGTAAACAACAAAAAATTCTATGATAAATGGAAAAATATATTGGAAAAAGAGCATTTCCAAAATGCTGAAAATGTATTTTTAGCAAGAAACAGAGGGCAAAATAAGAAAACTATTTTAGTGGTTGATCACTATGTACCTCATCATGATAAAGATGCAGGTAGCAAATGTACTTTTATGTACATTAAACTATTTGTAGAATTAGGGATGAATGTAGTTTTTATAGGAGACAATTTTTATCCACACCAGCCATATACACAAGAATTACAACAGATGGGAGTTTTTGTTTTATATGGCGATTACTATTACAACAACTGGAAAACATGGATCAAAGAAAATGGAAAATACTTTGACTATGCTTATTTGAATAGACCGCATATATCAGAAAAATATATAGATATATTGAAAAAGAATTCTGAAGCTAAAATCATATACTTTGGACATGATTTACATTTTCTAAGAGAATATCGTGAATATGAAATAACAAAAGACTCTGACAAACTAAAATCTTCAAATGATTGGAAAAAAAGAGAATTTGATTTGTTTACAAAAGCAGATGTAGTGTATGTAGTCGGTTCGTTTGAGCAAGCATTATTAAAAAAAGAATTTCCAGACAAAATAATTCAAAATATACCTTTATACATTTATGAAGGGGTAAGGAAAGATATTAATAGAAATTGGGAAAAACGTAAAAACATAATGTTTGTCGGAGGATTTGGACATCCGCCAAATGAAGATGCTGTAATGTGGTTTGCTGAAAATGTATTTCAGAATATAGTAAAAACATATCCAGATATAATCTGGTATATAATAGGCTCAAAACCTCCTCAAAGGGTTAAAGATTTAACATCCAAAAATATAGTAATAACAGGATTTGTGTCAGATGAAGAGTTAGACAACTATTACGCAACTTGTAGGCTTGCAGTAGTGCCTTTGAGAGTTGGTGCAGGAGTAAAAGGCAAAGTAGTAGAAGCTACATACAATCAAATACCTTTACTTACAACACCTATAGGCGCAGAAGGATTAAGTTTGACAGAGGGGGCATTTGTTGTAGCAGAACCAACACCTGATATGGCAATTGATATTATTGAACTGTATGAAAACTTTGACAAACTCAATACTCTTTCTATGAGAAGCAAAGAATTTTTAGAAAATCACTTTACAACAAATGTTGCAAAGAATATTGTCAAAAAAGATATTATTATTTAGAAATAAAATTAATGAAATATATTATAATAGTATGATTTGGAGAAATAATTATGAAGTGTGTAATTTTAGCAGGCGGTAGCGGTCTACGACTGTGGCCACTATCAAGACAAAAATATCCTAAACAATTTCTTAAGTTGATAGGCAACAATACTATGTTTCAAGAAACTGTTTTAAGAAATAGCTCGGTATCAGAAAGTATGATGATATTGACAAACGATGAGTTTAGATATATCATAAACAAGCAGATGCAAGATATTTCAATAGAAAACTATGAGATTTTATTAGAGGAAATTGGAAGAAATACTGCAGCTGCCATCACGATAGCTGCATTAAGAAGTAATTCGGAAGATATAATATTTGTAGTTGCGGCAGATGCTAAAATAACAGCAGATGAAAAATATTACTCGGCATTAAATCAGGCGAAACAACTTGCAGAAGATGGGAACATAGTTACATTTGGAATCATACCTAAGTCATCACATACAGGATATGGCTATATAAAATATGATGGCAATGATGTTGAAGTATTTAAAGAAAAACCATCGAAAGAATTGGCCGAAGAATACTTCAAAAGTGGAGAATATCTGTGGAATAGCGGAATGTTTATGTTTCGTGCCTGCGTACTTTTAGACGAAATGAAAAAATATCAACCTGATATATTACTAAAATGTAAAGAGTTAGTTGAAAAGTTAGAGGATAAAAAACAAATTGTTTTGCCTAAAAAAAGAATGGAGCTAATTCCATCAGAAAGTATAGATATTGCACTAATAGAAAAATCTAACAAAATCAAAGTTGTCCCCTCATATTTTACATGGAGTGATGTTGGTAGCTTGGAAGAATTATTACCTGAGCAAAGTAATGATAGAAATATTATTACTGAATCCTGTCAAAATGTTGGAATAATCAATGATGTAGCTAATCAGATTGTCGTTGTAAATGGATTGAAAGATACAGTAGTAGTGAATTCTAATGATGCTGTTTATATATCAAAACTTGGAGATTCCGCTAATATAAAGCACATAATAGATAAAAATAAAGAATACAAAAACTTTTTTGAAAATGATATACGCGTATATAGACCATGGGGATTTTACGAAATAATGATTAACTCACCAGGATACAAGGTAAAAAAAATTAGTGTGTATCCTGGAAAAAGACTTTCTCTTCAATCACATAAGCATAGAAGCGAACATTGGATAGTAGTTAAAGGTATTGC
>CAYJLG010000040.1:0-294 GCA_964371035.1 uncultured Clostridia bacterium
GGTGTGAAGCATTGTGTCCCATTCTTCAAACCTTAAATAATATTCGTTTATTTCACCCAAAATCTCTGCCGCATATATGAAAAACAATATAATTACGGTAAGGGTAGTTGGAAGCTTTATTTTCAGCCTTCGCTCAAATATTGCAGGCATCAAAAGCAAAACAGTAGTTAGCACACAAACTAACATACTTTGATATTCCTCCCTAAAAAAGGAGCGCACCATGGTTATTATTATTAGTATTTGCAAAACTACATAAATTCTAAATGCAATTTTATCCTGCTTTATGTGCTCAAT
>CAYJLG010000040.1:304-20799 GCA_964371035.1 uncultured Clostridia bacterium
CATTAACTATCTTTAGAACACCTCATGTTGATTTATATGCAACCCCTTTGAGACCCTTTACTGCAACACAACCCTCCTGTAACACATGAGTGTTCACTTAATATTGTTATCATAACACAAAGATAGCAACCGGTCAATAAACATCCTGCACTATTCACTAAGGTTTGTATATTTTATACTTAATACCAACAAAACGATTGACAAAAACTACAATTCATGGTAAAATTCAAATGCTGTTTGAAAGATATGTTATATATAAAAACAGCATACCAAAATCCGGGTGTGGCGCAGTTGGTAGCGCGCTTGACTGGGGGTCAAGAGGCCGCATGTTCAAGTCATGTCACTCGGACCAAAAAACTCAAGACCGATAGTCCTGTGGACTGTCGGTTTTGCTGTTTTTTCCGAGAGCGGGACTTGAACCGGCGTGGAGCAGTTTGTGCCTTCAAAGAAGGCACAAAACGCGACGAGGGAGCGTTTAGCGACCGAAAAATTTTTGCGTATCGGCAAAATTTTTAGCCTTGGAAGTCATGTCACTCGGACCAAAAAATCCTGTAAAACAGCTGTTTTACAGGATTTTTTATTGTTTTTTGAGTGGTGATTTTGAAGTTTGACCACATGAAATCCCACAGACGGATTTTTTTGGTTTTTGAATTGTTGATTTCCACATCCCATACGGGCATACTCTTTTTTGCTTGATTTACAAAGTCTTTACCTTTATAAATTTATTTTTACCACGACTTAATATAACCTCTTGTGAACCTTTTAACTGAAAATGTAAATCTGTTATTGTTTCACCGTTAAGCTTTATTCCTTTTCCTGTTATCAGTCGTCTTGCATCTCCCTTTGAAGAGGCGAAATTTGCTTTAAAAACCAAATCTATTAAAGTTATGGGAGTTGCTACCGTGAGACAGTCGATATCTTCCGGCACATCTCCATCGGCAACCTTTCTGTACCTATTTTCGGCAAAGGTTGCCGCCTCTTTTCCGTGGTACATCCTAACAATTTCAGCTGCATAGATAAAATGTGCTTCTCTCGCATCATCGGGAATTGATGTAATATCTGTAGTTAATCTAAAATAATCGTTTAGCAGAAAATCCGGAACTTTCATACACTTTTCAAATATAATTTCAGCCGGCTCGTCAATTCCGATATAGTTGTCAAGCGATTTGCTCATCTTTTCTATGCCATCAATGCCCGGCAACAGTGCAAAGGTGATAACCTCCTGCGGTTCTTGGTCGTAATCTTTTTGAAGTTCTCGCCCCACAAGCAGATTAAAGGTTTGGTCGGTACCACCAATCTCGATATCAGCATTTAATGCAACGCTATCATATCCCTGCATAAGTGGATAAAAAAGTTCGTGCAATCCGATAGGTTTGTTTTCTTTAAATCGGTTGGAAAAATCGTCTCGTTCCATCACCCTTGCAAGGGTATATTTCCCAGCAAGCTTTAAAATGTCGGAAAAATTCATCTCGGACAACCATTCAGAGTTGTATAGTATTTTGGTTTTTTGTACGTCAAGAATTTTAGAAACCTGCTCCAAATATGTTTGTCCGTTCTTTCTTGTTTGCTCAAAGCTAAGCGGTACCCTTGTTTTACTTTTTCCGGAGGGGTCGCCAATCATGCCGGTAAAATCACCTATAACAAAGATTATTTCGTGCCCTAAATCCTGAAAAGCTCGCAACTTTCTTAAAGCTACCGAATGTCCCAAATGTAAATCAGGTCGACTTGGGTCGGCACCGAATTTTATTTTTAAGCTTTTTCCGCTCTCCAATTTTTTCTTCAATGAATCTTCATTATAAATGGATACAGCATCTCTTTTTAAAATTTCAAACAGTTTTTGTGAATTCATAATAATTTCTCCTCAAAAAATAAAAAGACCAAAGCTCTTTAAAGCCTTGGTCTACCTACACCTAAAATAAAATCAATCAGGGTAACGCAACCAAAGCCTGTTTCTATAATAAGAAACAGACAGATGATAATATGAATTTTTGTTAAAAGATAAATTCATTTTTAATTGCTACCTCATTTGCTTTTTAGTATATCCTCAAAAAAACTGTTTGTCAATTATTATATTAGTCGTAACGGTAATTTTTGAGGTGAGGGTGTTTCTTTGGTTAATGTGGTGCATTTTTTGACCTCAACTCCGCAAGCTCAATTTTCATCTCTGTAATCAATATTTTCAGCTTTTCCTCACACTCATCCAAAGTGTTAGCATAAACATTCCGAGCAAGCCGTTTGCCATTTGGCAACCGTGGTGAATACCGCCCCTCCCATAGGTTTTCGCCGATCTGACTAATACACCCTGCCCCCGGTTTGCGTTTCTTGCCCTTATACGGCTCAAACGTGCTTGTTTTGGGTTTTAGCTCGGTGGGTGGCGCAACGTCGTCACTCGGCTGAACAGATCGCCCAAATCCCTTGTCAATTCGCTCTGCTGCTTGCTTTCGTAGTTCATCTGTCGAGTGGGTGTATACATCCAGTGTCGTTGCCACGGATTTGTGACCGATAATGCCTTTGCTGCTCACTTACTTATTGATACAGACGAAGTATTAGAAATGGCTTATGATGGTATGGATATTGCCAGTATTGCAAGAAGTTTTAATGTTTATATCACAATTTGCATATGTTGCTCCAATGTCTTTTCGATAATTTTGTTGCTGTCGTAACCCCTGTCAGCAAGTAACCACTCGGCAAAAATGCCGTCAATTAACGGGATAGTTTATCTAAAGCATTTACAAACTTCAAATCTTTTGAGTTGAGCTCTTGTAGACTATCCGAAATCATAACTCAAACATTATTTTCACCATGTTCAAGTTAAAGTTCACGTCTTTTTACATCTCGCCCAACCAAATGCATCGTTGCATAATTTTCACCTCGCCTGTCCTGTGAAATAACAATCTTAGTGTCCGCCGCACCCTGCAGCCGGTTGAGTCGGTTATCTCGCAAAAAATATCACTGTCTTTTTGTTTGCGGAGATGGTGGATAACTACAATTGCAATCTTGAACTCGTCCGCAAGGCTTTTCATATTTGTAATGTCGGCATAATCAAAAATATAATTACTCTCACTATTGCCACGAGCTTTTTTGAAGAGTGTCGATGATAACAAAATTTGTGTCACGATGTTCAGAAATAAAATTTCTGAGACGGCTTTCAAGTTCTCCACCCTTTTTGGAAATCTCGATGCAATCCTTGTTCAAGAGGAACTCAACTCCCTCTCACTAAATGTTAAAATGGGTAAACGAATGGCTATGCTCTTTTATCTAAATTTTCATCAACACAAGGCTTAATTGCACTTCTCCAACTGCAATTTCACTCTCGATTTTAGCCTTCAACCTTGCGAAATCTTTCACTTGTGTTTTGCAAAAACAACTTATTCGTGCTCGAATGATTTTGGGTTTGAAAAAAAACGGGCTTTAAATTAATCTTATTATTTATGATTTATAAAAGTATTACAATATGAAAAGAGAAATTAAATATATAGTATTTAAAAATTCGTTATAATTCATTCCATTGTTAATAACACCTAAAAATAATGGTATAAAACTATAAATTTTAGAATTTACATGCAGTTGATAAGAATGTATAATGATAGACAATAAAACTGCTGACTTTAATGATGAACTGTAAAAAGAAATTTAGCAGTAAATAATTATAATGGAGGTTAGTAATGAAAAAGTGTAAAAAGGTTTTATCGATTTTATTAGTTGCAACAATGCTTGTTTCTGTGGCGGGTTGTAACAGTGACCCAGCAGAGACCGATTCAGAGGACCTACCTTCTACGGTTGAAGTAGAAGGTGACCAAGAGGGTGGACAAGATGTGAAAGACGAAGAGTCAGAGGATGACAGAGAGGTGGTGGCGCAGGAACAAACCGGTGAAGGAACGGTTGGAACTGTAGAAGATGGCCCTTTTGGCAGGTATGAAGAACCAATTACAATAACGTTTGTACGTACCACGAGCCCTACAAATGAAGAGAAAATAAATACTGTTGCAGAAGGCTGGGGCACAGTGGAAACTTGGGAAGATAATCGTTGGACTAGGCTTTTTAAAGATGAACTCAACATTAACGTAGAGTACGAATGGATTGCAAATGACCAACAATTTGAACAGAAATGGAAAATGTCTATGGCAGCGGGTGAAATACCAGACATTTCCAAAGTGGATCTTATTGATTTAAACCATTTAACGGAAGCCGGATTAATTCAAGAAATGGGTATGTATTGGGATGAATATGCAACAGATAGTACAAAGAGTATTGTGGAAGCAGATGGCGAATTAGTTTATGATGCTATAAGTGTTGACGGCAAAATGATGGGTGTTCCTCAGGTTATGGCAGCTCTTGATAATTACCGCTATTTGTGGCTGAGAACAGACTGGATGGAGAATTTAAATAAAGAAGCTCCTACTACGATGGAAGAATTTGTGGAATTAATGGGAGCATTTGTAACAGAAGATCCTGACGGAAACGGTGAAGATGATACTTATGCAATGTTAATGGATAAAACACTATGGTATACATTAGAAGGATTCTTTTGGGCATTTGATGCATACCCCGATACATGGTTGAAAACAAGTGAAGATACATTGGTTTACGGTGCGATTCAACCGGAGATGAAAGATGCGCTGCAAACTTTACAGGATATGTATAATAATGGTTGGCTTGATGAGGAATTTGTTGTAAAAGATTATTCGAAATCCATAGAAAATATTTCAGCAGGTAAATTAGGTGTTGCATCAGGTGGCCACTGGCAACCATATGATTTTTCTGATTCTCGTGAAAATAATCCCGATGCAGATTGGGGCTGTTTTGAGTGGCCGTCTGCTACAGGAGAACCTGTTAAAGGCGAAATTGAATTGGGGTTAAGAAATACATTGGCAGTGAGAGAAGATTTTGAACATCCTGAAGCAATTATAAAAATGCTAAACTTATATTATGAAAAGCTATATGGTGAAACAGGCGATTACAGCTATTGGGGCAATGACAGAAAAACAGGTGTTGATGGTGTTTGGTGGTTCGGACCAATGGATTCTTTCCATCCGCTAGTAAATATTATTCCTTACAGAGATGCTGTTAGTGTTGTAAACGGAGAAATGGAAGAAGAAGATTTACAAGGTGCGTCGCTTGATTACTACAACAACTGTTTGTCAATGTGGGAATGGGAACGTATGTGGTTCCCCGGCAATAACTCAGCAGGTGATCATATAGAAATGATGTTACAAGAAGATAGATTGTTTACAGATAATTTTGTTGGTGCCTCAACTCCTACAATGACAGAGCGTTGGTCACAAATGAATGAGTTAATGGATACAACTTTTACAAAAATTATTACAGGAGAATTGGAAGTAGAAACTGGATTTAACGAATTTGTAGAAGATTGGAAAAACATAGGTGGAGATACAGTTACTGTAGAAGTAAATGAATGGTATGACGCAACTAAATAATAATTTAAGCTTATTGGTCTAGGTGATAAAAATTTGGAGGTGTATACATTGAAAAAATATATTACCTCCAAATTTAATTATGAAGAAAGCGGTGAGAATAACATGAAAAAAAATAAGTTTATAAAAGAATTACCACTTCATTTAATGCTTTTGCCCGGAATAATCATGGTTTTTATTTTTTGTTATGTCCCTATGGGTGGAATCTTAATTGCTTTTCAAAAATTCATACCTGCAAAAGGGTTATTTGGGGATCAAGAGTGGGTAGGATTTGAAAATTTTGAATATATATTTGCAATGCCAAATACACCCGATGTATTTAGAAATACCTTGATGATGGCAATAGGAAAAATTGTTTTGGGAATGATAGTACCTATTTTAATTGCAATTTTATTAAGCGAAGTAAAAAATAATAAATTTAAAAAGGGAATACAAACTATTATTTATTTTCCACACTTTTTGTCGTGGGTTGTGCTTAGCGGAATTTTAATTGATATTTTATCGCCAGAGTATGGCATAGTAAATAAAGTTATTGAGTTCTTCGGCGGAGATCCGGTATTTTTTATAGGCGACCCCAATTGGTTTCAAGGTACAATGATTTTTACAGAAGTGTGGAAGAGTTTTGGCTTTGGTACGGTAATATACTTAGCGACAATTCTGGGTATAGATTCAACTTTATACGAAGCGACAGCTATTGATGGTGCCAACAGAATAAAACAAATAATACACATTACTTTGCCCGGCATGAAGACCATAGTAGTGTTATTAATGGTTTTAAATTTAGGAAATATTTTAAATGCGGGATTTGATCAAATATTCAATTTATATAGCCCTGTTGTATATGAAACTGGTGATATTATAGATACTATGGTTTACAGAATGGGTTTAATTGACTCACAATTTGGGCCAGCAACAGCGGTAGGATTGTTAAAATCGGTAATATCCACTGTTCTAATTTCTTCATCTTATTTTATTGCATACAAATGGTTTGATTATGAAATATTTTAAGGGGATGGATTATGAGAAATAAAAGAAAGGTAATGTTACCGCACACACAAAACACTGTAGCTGAACTATTTTGTGTAGCGGAACTAATATGGTTATTATTATGATAGAAAGCAAATCAGTAAAATTATTTAGAGTGTTTAATGGAATTTTTCTTATTTTAATTGCCTCTACTTGTGTTATTCCATTTTTACATGTCATTGCTGTATCATTTAGTACAAAGTCTGTTGTTGCGGCAGGCGAGGTAGGTTTGTGGCCAAAAGGATTTACGCTACATTCCTATGAATATTTAATCGCAAAAGTGCAATTTTGGGCATCTTTTATTGTTTCCATAAAAAGGGTAATTATCGGTGGAGCAGTGAATATGTTTTTTATTATAAGCATTGCGTACCCTCTTTCAAAAACTGCTTCGCAACTAAGATTCAGAAAAGTATATACGTGGTATTTCTTTTTTACTGCATTGTTTTCTGGCGGGCTAATTCCACAATATATGCTAATTCAAAACTTAAAGTTAATGGACACCATTTGGGCATTGGTATTACCCTCGGCGGTAGGTGTTTTTAATGTAGTGTTAATGCTAAACTTTTTTAGACAAATACCAAAGGAATTAGAAGAAGCTGCATTAGTAGATGGAGCGAGCCAATTAAGAATATTAGTGCAAATTTACTTACCCTGTTCATTGCCCGCAATTGCGACACTTACTTTATTTAGTATAGTAGGACATTGGAACTCATGGTTTGACGGTTTGTTATATTCCAATGAAATGTCAAATTATCCACTGCAAAGCTATTTACAAACAGTTATTATCGGATTAGATTTTTCAAACATGGCAAGTTTTGGCAACGACTATGATTTATTAAAAGAGTTATCGGACAGAACACTAAAATCGTCACAAATTATTATTGCTACAATTCCTATTTTAATGATATATCCGTTTTTACAAAAATATTTTGTATCGGGAATCGTTATAGGAGGCGTAAAAGGTTAATAGTTTGAAACAGGTTTAAATTAATAAAGTATAAGTAACGCAAAGGGTCGGAATAAGATATTAATATAGGAGTGTACCGTATATGAAATGGACAAATGAAAAAGCAAATAAATGGTATGAGGATAAAGGTTTTATATTTGGGTTTAACTTTGTACCGAAAACAGCTGTAAATGCTACGGATATGTGGCAAGAAAAAACTTTTGATTTACCGCAAATAGAAAAAGAGCTAAACTTAGCGAAGGAGACAGGCTTTAACAGTTGCAGAGTTTTTTTATCTTATGTTGTATGGAAAGAAGAAAAAGATAAGTATATAAGCAGATTTCAAGAGTTTTTAAGTGTCGCCAAAAAATATAATATTACAGTAATGCCTATTTTGTTTGACGATTGTGCTTTTGATAATTTGTGTGAGCCATTTTATGGCGAACAATACGAACCGAGAATAGGCGTACATAACAGTAGATGGACACCTAGCCCGGGGTTTAAATTAGCAGATGATAAAAATGAGTTGCCTTACTTAGAAAAATATTTAAAAGATTTTGTTTGTGCCTTTAAAAACGAAGAAAATATTTTATTGTGGGATTTGTACAATGAACCGGGAAACAGCGGCAGAAACGAAAAATGCTTGGAACTTGTAAGAAATGCATTTCAATGGGCAAGAGAGTGCGAACCCACACAACCGCTAACAGCTGGTAGATTTAATTATAAGGAATATGAAACCGAGTTTTATGAATTAAGCGATGTAATTAGTTTACACACCTATGAAAATAAAGAGGGTACCTTAAAAAAAATTACAGATGCCGAAAAATATGGAAGACCTGTATTTTGTACAGAATGGCTGCATAGAGCAAATGGGTCCACCTTTGAAGAATTACTGGAAGTATTTAAAGAGAAAAGAATAGGAATATATAATTGGGGATTGGTAAAAGGTAAAACACAAACTAATTTAAACTGGGATACCATGCCAAAGGGTGCAACACCAAACCCAAACCCAATTTTATGGCAACATGATTTATTTAACGAAGATTATACACCTTATAAACCAGAGGAGATAGATTTTATCAACAAAGTACTAAAAGCGTAATGCTGTGAAAAGGGGGGACTCTATACAATAATTAGTTTTTACTTGAATTATTGTATGGGGATTTATATGAATTCAAGAGAACGAGTAAGAAAAGTTATTAATAAGCAAATGCCCGATAGGGTTCCCAATGGGTTAGGTGGCTGTGAAACAGCAGGTTTACATTTGAATGCATATAAAAAACTGCAAAATATTTTTAATATTCAAAATAACACGCCTCGTTTGGGTACATTTATGGCAAATGCTGTTTTTGAAGAAGATTTGATTTTAAAAATGCAAGGAGATACTATTTTGTTGGATTCCCCCAATTTGTGTGGTGCACCATTGAGATGGGGAAAAGAGCAGTGGAAAAAAACTCAGATTTGGGACGAAGACTATATGGTTGCACAAGCCGAAGTTTTTGTAAAAGATGAAACAGGGAATTATAGATGGAAGAACAGGGATATGTTTTGTCCTGAAAATTCTTGGTACTTCGATTCAAAGCAAACAACAGATTTAATGAGTGAATTTACAATACCGAATCCAAAAGATTATGTACCTCAAAAAGCATATTTAAATGATGATTATTTAAGACGCTTAGAAGAAAATGCAAAGCGGTTATATAATGAAACAGAATTATCACTGACCATGGGTGAGTCTATTACCGATTTACAAATTCAACCCGGAGGATTTGTTGGCAGTATGGTTTTAATGATAGAAGAACCGGAAATAATGCATGAGTTATTAGAAAAATCGGTAGATGCAGCCTTAAAACAACTAATACTGTTAAACCAAGCGATAGGCAAGTATGTGGATACATTGTTAATTGCCCAAGACCTTGGGGATAACAGAGGGATAATAATGGGTGCAAATTTATGGAGAGAAATATATAAACCTCATTATAAAAGGTTGTTTTCGGGCTGGAAACAAATAACGGATATGAAAATTAATATGCATTCTTGTGGTGCTATTTCGGAATTAATACCCGACCTTATCGAGTGTGGATTAGATATTTTAAATCCGATACAACTATCGGCAAAGGGAATGAAAGCAAACGAGCTAAAGAGTAAATTCGGTAAAGACATAGTTTTTTGGGGTGGCGCCTATGACGCACAGCTGTTCACCGTAAACAAAAGCTATGAAGAGATTTATTTTGTGGTTTCAAACAATATAAAAATATTAAAAAAAGGCGGAAACTATATATTTTCAGGGGTGCATAATTTACCTGCTGATTTACCCGAAACACATATAAAAGCTATGTTGGATGCATGGTGTGACAATAAAGAGTATTAATTTTTGCGGAGATTTAGGCTGCTTGATGAAAATGACACTCGTGAAAAAGACGGCAGTATAGGAAACAATGCAGATGTATTAGTTTGTGGAGAAAAGTGTATATAGTCATTCAACTTGAAAAACACTATAAGACATGATAATATGAGTTATGATGTAAAATTTAGAGAACGAGCCCTTGAATATTTGAAAGAAGGGCATGCATACAAAGCAACAGTGGTAGATTAATGATAATCTGTGGAAATGTTGCAAAATATGATTGCCCATTTGAAAGTTTACAGGCTCTTTTTTCAGAGTGTTACTCTTATGGTATCCAAAAAATTTCAATGGAGAAACAAGGTGATTCCAACAAATTATAAGCTGATGTAAAACTTCAGAACGGAGCATTTAAATGGCGGTAACAATAACAATAAAACCTTTTATGGGTTGGGACGAATGTGTTTATTTAGAAAACGAGAAAATAAGTTTAGTTGCTTCCTTAAATTTTGGACCCAGAATTTTAAGTTTTAGTATAAAAGGTAAAGAAAATATTTTTTACACAGATAAAAATGATATGGGTTTCATAGACAAAGATAAATGGCACAATTATGGTGGGCACAGATTATGGCATAGTCCACAAATTGGTGACAGACCAAATCAATTGGATAATGACCCTGTTGTATTCAAAGAACTTGAAAATGGGTTTTCTTTAAAGCAAAAGCCGGAACAAGCAACAGGTATAGAAAAAGAAATAGAAGTTTTAATGGATAAGACAAATTCTTCTGTAAAAATAATTCACAGAATGACCAATAAAAATTTATGGCCCATAGAATTTTCTGTATGGGCATTGTCTATGATGAAGGAAAATGGTACAGAGATTTTACCGATACCTCAAAATGACACACATTATTTGCCCAATTATATGATAAGCTTTTGGCCGTGGACGAAGCTAAACGACAAAAGATTTGTTTTAGGTGATAAATATATGTTGTTTCACCATGACCCAGAGGATAAAAATTGGTTTAAAATAGGCTATGAGAACCATTGTGGATGGGGTGCATATATTGTTGAAAATCAGTTGTTTATTAAGAGAAGTCCTTTGAGAAAGAACTGCAAATACCCCGACTATGCTTCAAATTTTGAAACATATATGGATGAGAGGTTTTTAGAGTTAGAAACATTAAGCCCCTTATATACAGTAGCACCGCAAGAAACTGTGGAACATGAAGAAGAATGGGAAATTTATTTATGCGATGAAAATAATGAAGTTATTTGCGAAGGTAGCGCTGAAAAACTAATTAAAAATTATGTTTAAGGTTAAGTAAGAGTATTAGAGATAAAGTGGTATGAAGAGAACTATACAAAAAATATCATTAAGAATATTATTATTAACAGGATTTATCGTATGTGTCATTCCACTTTTCTTTTGTTTTATATATTTATATATAAACTCGTACCAAACCGTAGAAGAAATGGTTATCAGTTCAACACTTAGCAGAAATTATAATCAGGCAAAAGAAATAGACAAACAGATTTACCAATTGCAAAAGCGACAAAATGAATGTATTGTAAATGATAATATGAAGTTTTTAGTTTTTGATAATATAAACTCATACTCGGACTACGAAGTTTCAAATGCAAAATTACAAATATTGCAGGCTATCAATATTATTAATACCTCAAATGACATCAGTGAAAACGTCGAAATTTTCTTTCCTGAAAACAATTTGCATATTTCTACCGAAAATGGTATTTCGGATATAAGCAGTGAGATGGAAAGTGATTTAAAAAATAAAATAGACAGTTTAAACAGCAATAGTTACCCTTACCTTGAAAATGAAATATATATTATTAACAGCGATATAAGAATAGACCCCTTATCAGACAAAATACCTTTAATTACAATGCTATCTACGGTTTCAACGCAAAAAATAATGGAGGAGATAAATAGGCAAAACGAGCTAAATATTTATAACTCCAAGTATGTTTTACAGCAAGGAAGCACAGGAGAGGTTTTACAATCTACCTACAGCTTAGAAGGTAAGAATGTAAGCAAATTCTTGACTGTGGATAAAAAAGAACAACAAGGATATGTTACAGAAAAAATTAACGGGGAAAGCTATATCGTTACTTATACTAGGTTAAATAGTGTAGATATGATTTTGTATGAACTGATACCGAGCAAAGTAATATTTTCGGATATCAATAATATACAAATATTTTTTTATTTTTCAGTATTGTTTTTTGTGATAATGGGCATGATTTTTTATTTGTTAAATAATCGTTTGTATTATAAACCCACTAATATTTTAGTAGATGCTTTTAAAGAGTTGAGAGAAAACAATTTTAAAGTGCGAATTCAAGAAAATTCTTTTATAAGCGAATATGATACCCTATATAAGAGCTTTAATGAAACAATTGTAGTTTTGAATGATTTAATTCATAAAAATGCAGAAAGTAAGATTTTGATAAAGGAGGCACAATTAAAACAACTGCAGTTTCAAATAAACCCTCATTTTTTATACAATTGTTTCTTTATTTTAAACAGTATGATTAGAATGGAAAATTATGAAGACGTCGAGAAAATGTCAAATTTATTAGGCACTTTTTTAAAGTATATCACCAAAGATAAAGATGGTTTTGTGGTGTTAAAAGAAGAGGATAAATATGCAAGAGTGTACAGCGAAATTCAATTGTGCAGGTTTTCAAGGCGAATAAATATTAAACTTATGGAGTTGCCGAAAGAAATAGAAGGTTTAGTCGTACCACAACTACTGATACAACCGCTTATTGAAAACTGTTTTATACATGGCATGAAAGATGTAAGTGAAAATGGTATTATTAAAATGAGCTATGAAATTAGCGAGAATTTAATTTGCATTTGTGTTGAAGATAACGGCACAAATTTATCGCCGGAAGATATACAAAAAATAACAAATTCTATTGAGGGCAAAAATCTTGACGGTGAAAGCGATAGTGTAGCCTTAGAGAATATTCATAAGCGATTAATGACAGCATTTGGGGTAGGAAGCGGATTGTTTGCATACAAATCACAGCTGGGCGGACTAAAAATAGTAGCAAAGCTTTATTTAAGAAAAGAGGATAGGTAATGCAAAATTTATTGATTGTAGACGACGAAGAGTATATAACGAATGCTTTATACTACTTTTTTATGGAGCAAGAGATAGAAAACCTGGAAATATATAAAGCGTATTCAGCCCAAGAGGCCATAGATCTTTTTAATAAAATAAGATTTGATATTATCCTTTCTGATATTTGTATGCCTAAAATGAATGGTATTGAGTTGATGAATATTTTAAAAGAATGCTTACCATCTTGTAGGGTAATATTTTTTACCGGCCATCAAGAGTTTGATTATGCCTATGAAGCACTAAAATATTCGGGGGTATCGTATGTATTAAAAACCGAGGGTTATGAAAAAATTAAAGAAGTAGTAGAAAATACCTTGAACAGCATTGACCAAAGTTATAAGCAAATAAATATGCTGGAAAATTGGTGGGAAGAAAAGGAAAAAAGATATAAGTTAATGGCAAACAACTATGCAGAGCAAATATTAAAGGGTGCAAAATTTACTGATAATAATGTTTTGTTCAATACTTTGCATATAGATAATAACTATTTAGTTTGCCTTGAAAATGTAGAGACAAAAATAGAAGAAATTGCCGAGTATATAGAATGTTATTTGCACGACAATATTCAAGATTGTGAAATTAATTTTTTTTCTTACTATGAGGAAAATAAAATTTGGGTAGTATTTCAGTTTGCATCTGTGAATGCCATGCAACCCATGGATTGGCTATTTCAAATATTTGTTCAAATAGAAAAGTATTTACATAGCGAATTTGGGATTTCACTCAAAATACTGATCGATTCCAACAATTATAATAGGAAAGAAATAAATGAAGCTTATCAATATATGAAAAATTTCGATAAAATGGAAGAAAACAGTATAAATATTATTAATACAAGACAAGGTATTGTACTAAACAATAAAAATGAATGCGAAGCTCAAATTAATAAACTGATACAGTATATTAATAATAATTATCTAGCAGAAATGTCGCTGAATATGGCGGCTGAATATATGTATTTTAATCCATCATATTTATCCTGGTTATTTAAAAAACAAACAGGTACTAATTTTCAAAAATATTTAAATGATGTTCGAATAGAAAAGGCATGCGAGTTGTTAAGTACAAGTAATAAAAAAATTACACAAGTTGCAAAAGAGTGTGGCTTTGGATCCTCAAAATATTTTATATCAGTATTTAAAAAAAGTAAAAATATGACTCCAAATGAATGGAGAAATAATTTATAAAAAGGAGATTTTATTATGAAATTACAAAATAGTTATACTTGGATTAAAGGCATAAATTATGTGCCTTCCTATGCGCAAAACGATATAGAGTTTTGGAGAGATTACGATAAAAATACAGTAAAAAAAGAAATATTGTATGCTAAAAGATTAGGCTTAAATGTTATTAGACCATTTTTATCTTATGTGGTATATTTAGATAATAGAAAACAATTTTTAGACAATGTATTACACTTGGTTAAAACAGCATTTGACAATGGAATTTATACCATACCTACGGTTTGGGATTCTTGTTTTAGTGAAGATGAACCTAATATTAATTGCAGTGAAAACAAATGGTTTGCAAACCCGGGAGCAATGTACTTGACTCCGGAATGTTGGGACGACCAAAAAGCGTATGTTTTAGATTTAATAAAGACTTTAAGCGATGAGCCCGGTTTGTTAATGTGGGATGTTCACAATGAACCAACCGTTACAAATTATATATCCAACTACCAAGGGAAAGAGTTAGAAGAACATAAAAGAATAATATGGGCTTTTGTAAAACATTATTGTGAGTATTTTAGAAAAAATGATAAAAACCCTATTACAGTAGGTGTGTCTGAGGTTAGCCAATTTGAAGAAATAAAGGATTATTGCGATGTTCTTTCTTTCCATAATTATTCCCCTACTGTAAAAGAAATAGAAATGGAATTTGACAAAGCAAATCACATAGCCAAAGAATCGAATAAATTGGTATTTTGTTCTGAAATGGGTTGTACAGGCAGGGCGAACCCTTATGATCTATGTATAGAGGTTGCCAATAATAAAAATATGGGTTATATACTTTGGGAGTTGATGATAGGCAAGAGTTTTTGGAATGACAGACATGGTATTGTTTACCCCGACGGAACAGTGAGAGATGCATCGATTATTTCAGCATTACAAGGGTTTTTTAGAAATAGAGATGCTAAAAGTACCGTAAGAACGCACTTGAATTGTGAGGGTTTGGTAGACCGTATATTAAAAGAAGCACAAGAATGGATAGATAACCCTATGGAAAATACTGATAAAGGTGATTATATTTTAGAAGTAATGGCAAATTTATTAGAAGGCGGAGAGATTACATCATTTGCGGTATTGCCTACTGTTAAGTGCAAACTTGTCTGTGAAAAAGGTATGGAAAGTATAAAAGAACAAATGAAAGATTGGTATAAAATACTGAAAGCAGATAAAGAATTAAAATTGCATTAAACTCGAGGGATGGGTAAAATCATAATATGGAATAACAATAAATCAGTATACAGAACGATATTAACCCCTACTCTAAATCTTTATTGATAATATGAGTGTAGTTGAAGGAGGGAATGCTTAACTGTGAATTCACGAGAAAGAGTTATTGCGGCATTAAA
This sequence comes from uncultured Clostridia bacterium, assembly GCA_964371035.1. Lineage (GTDB taxonomy): Bacteria > Bacillota > Clostridia > Tissierellales > Sedimentibacteraceae > UBA1535. The sequence goes on from CAYJLG010000040.1 coordinate 15,786, forward strand.
TCATAAAGAAGTAGATAGAGTACCTATTGATTTAGGTGCCACAGGACAAACAGGTATTAGTGCAAGCGCGTTATACCAATTAAGAAAATATTTAAATTTAGAAGATAGAGATATTGTAATAAGTGAAACCTTGCAAATGTTAGCAGAGGTTGAAAAAGATTTAAGAGATAATTTAAAGGTAGATGTTATCGGTTTAAATACACCTATTGATTTATTTGGAAATAAAATTACAGGAGAATATCAAAACTTTAAAATGTGTGATTCTACATCTGTTAAATTACCTGCTTCAATGGTATATGAGACGGATATCAATAACAATGTTTTTGTCTATCCCCAAGGTAATAAAAATGCACAATTCAGTGGGAAAATGCCTTACAGTGGATATTTCTTTGACAATATAGAAAGAAGTACGGGTTTTGATGAAGACAACTTAACGCCTTTAGAAGATTTTAAAGATTCCTTTAATCTTATATCAGATGACTGTTTGGAGTATTTAAAACGTCAATCGGATTTTTTAAATGCCGAAACGGAATATGCCATAGTCGGAAATTTAGGTGGAGCGGGTTTTGGAGATTCTGCTATTGTTCCGGGACCGGCCGAACTTAACCCAAAGGGGATTAGAGGTTTTGAAGATTGGCTTATGGCACATTTAATGTATCCTGAATATATTAAAAAAGTTTTTCAACTACAAATGGAAAATATGCTTAAAAATTTAGAATTGTACCGACAAGCAGTGGGGGATAACATACAATCAATCTTTATAAGTGGCACCGATTTTGGAACACAAAATGCAGGGTTTTTCTCGAAAGATGTGTTTAAAGAATTATATAAACCTTATTATAGGCAAGTGAACGATTGGGTGCATAAAAATACAAATTGGAAAACCCATTTTCATTCCTGTGGCTCTATAGTAAATTACTTAGACGATTTTGTGGAAATGGGAGTAGATATTATAAATCCTGTTCAGCTATCGGCAAAAGGAATGGATGGGAAATTTCTTAAAGAAAAATACGGAGATAAACTTGTGTTTTGGGGGGCAGGAGTAGATACGCAAAAGACACTTCCATATGGAACAACGGAAGAAGTCCAAAGGGAAGCAAGAGAAAGAATAGATATTTTTAACAAGGATGGCGGATTTGTGTTTGCGGCTATACATAATATCTTAGCTAATACACCACCCCAAAATATTGTTGCTGCATTTAGGGAAGCAGGGGTATAGGATTAAGTATGGTAGCTCGGTTATAAATAGGAGGATAATTATATAAAAAATACAAAAATAATAGTAAACAAAGAATTTACAATGTCAAAAATCGACAAAAGCACCCATAAAGGTGAATGGTTATGCATTGGTAAGCAGTCACAACCTTGTATTTCTAATAAAATAAAAGAATTGAGTGAGGAAGAAAATATAGATCCACAATTATCTATGCTTCCTGCTGAATATCAAACAGGCCCGGGTTCGTCAACGAGTAGTGAAACATTCATACAAGCACGGAGTAACAAAGGCGGGGATATTCTATGTTGTTTTATCGCATCTATTCTGTCTGTCCTGTTTCTCGCAACCTCAATATTGTACCGCAACGATAATGAGTCCATATATATTGTGTGATTATTCCAGATGCTTTTTTCATATTTTGGTTGCCGATTTTCTAAATTCCATGTTTCATCTGAAGCTATTTCTACCAAAAAACTCCTTTACACTTTGGTTTACTCCTCGAGCATTCCAATCAAGTTGTCTACAATAAATTGTTGTGCATTTTTATCATAAAGAACTATTAAATATTCTCCATGCTGATCGGTACGCATTTCACTCGAAATACCGATAGACTTACCAAGCTCCGACGGTACTCTTTTCTTTTTGCCGTCGTGTAAAAATTCTTCTGCTAAAAACCCACTTTTTAATAGCCAGTTGGTTATATTGGTAGCAGCAAGCTTTTTAAATTTCTCCTCCACTTTACAGGCATTTATCTTGTTTACTAAAACACTTATCGGAATTATTTCATCTCTGATTGAAATTTGTGATAACTCCTCAACCGTAATATGAAACTTAGGTTTTGTGTTTTTATTTCTCGCAGTAACCTCCCCACCATTTTCTATGACTCTACGTAAAATGTCAGACACATAGAAAAAGCACCGTGACAGCCGCACGTTGTTTAAAACGCTGTCCCCACCCATTTCAACATCGGAAATGGGGTCTATGCCGTTTGCAAGCTTATCAATATACATTTTTGCCCGTTCGATTTTTTCAAGTTCTGTCATAATAAAGCCCACCTTATCTGCTTTCATGGTTTGATAATATTATTATAAATATTTAAAAGTGAGATGTCAATGCTCTTTAGAGAAACCTATTATGCTCAATAATTTTTTAGCTTTCATTGCTTTGCGTTTGATAATAAGCTATAATACAGAAATAAAGTGGCAGAATGGAGTATAACAATGAAAAACGAGCCAACAATCAAACAATGGGAAAAACTATACGAGGTCGCTTGTAATATTAAAATAATGCAACCATGGAGTGCACTATGGGATACGGATATAATTACGATACAACTGCCTAATCGTGATGAGCCGATATTCATATCAACGATGGGTAGAGGCGGCGAATGTTACGGCATTGGGGTTTATCCCGGACTCGAAGAAATGGGTGTTTTTTACGATATGCTATCCTCAACACAGGATGATGAGGTGGCAAATCCAATGTTTTATCAAAACTGTATGACTTGTTATTTTGGAAACAGAGATGAACTTTCTCCTAAAGAAAGAGAGATTATCAAGGAGCTGGGGCTTAAATTTCGTGGTAAAGACAATTGGATATACTTTCGGAGCATGAAACCCGGATATTATCCGTGGTTTCTGACTTCCGATGAAGTGAGCTTAATGACCGAAGCTTTGCAAAATTATGTAATGTCGGTACGATGTGTTTTGGAGGATAGACTTTATGTAAATTTTGAACAGAATGAAACACTGTTTAGAATTTATTCAAAGGAAAGGCAAGAGTGGCTTAACTATGCAACACAGATGCCTGAAATTCCGAGAACAACACTTATCATAGATGAAAAAGAGCTTACAGATAGAATAAAATCTATGCCCAAAACAAAATCCTTCATAGAAATAGATAGAAAATTTATACCCACCCCTGTGCAGGAAAAGAAAACGGAAACTCCGCATTTTCTGTCACTCATTGCGATACTCGATCGAAACAACGGGGAATGTATAACATATGATATGGTAAAAACTAATGAAAAAGATGTAATCCTTCTTTCTTTGTTACTTAATTACTTTGATGAACATGGCAAGCCGACAAAAATATTTATCCGCAACGATAGAATGAAACGCTACCTTGCTGATTTCTGCCAAAAGACAGGGATTACACTTGTAAGCAATAAAGGTATGCGCTGTTTTGACGAATTTGCACAGGGTATGTTTGCTTTCCTTGATAACGGAAGATGACGTTAATCAACTGCCTATGATAGGGAAAGGATATCGAAATATTGGAAGAAAGATTTACAAAAAAAGACTATGTGCTTTTTAAAGCAAAAATCGCTGGGTGGCAGGAAAACTACATGGACAAACTGTGTAAGGAATATATAGAGCTGTTGCACAAAGATACTTGCCCATCGGAAAAATTTTGGGAGTTAGATAAAAGAATAAGAATGGATAAGAAAAGTACCGGCATGCAAATAGAAATTAGACACTCTAATCTCGTCTTAAATATTATGTCCCTTTTAAATGACGGAGTGATTTCGACTGAAGACCTCGATGAATTCAGCGATGAACTTCAAGAAACTATAAATTTTTTCTTGAAGGGAAATGTTTGAACCGGGTGCAAAGGAAAAAGATTATTCTTTGTTTAAGGCGGCTCAAATTTTGATCGTATCTTTTGTATTAAATTCACCGCTCCACTTGTTTTTTTAACCAAAATGAGTATAATGGTATTAGAGGGAGGAGCAAGCATGGTCTACACCTTAAATGAAATTAAAACATTGATAAAGCCCATTGCTATGCGATATGGGCTTAAGGCTGTTTATGTCTTTGGGTCATATGCCAAAGGAACTGCACGCTCCGATAGTGATATTGATATTTTAGTCGATACCACAGGCACCGATTTGACAAGCTTGTTCTCTTTAGGTGAACTCTATTGCGATTTAGAACGATCATTAAATAAAAAGATAGATTTAATTACGGTTAGCTCTCTTGAGCAAGAGCACCGCATGGAGAGCGACCTTGCTTTTTACGAGCGGATTAAGACAGAAAGGACGGAAATTTATGCTGTCGCCTGATTTGCAACGCATCGCGAGAATAAGAGATTATTGCGATGAGATAAGCAAGACCATAGTACGCTATGGGAATTCTTTTGATTCGTTTGATACCGATTCCGACTATCAACGCTCTATATCATTTTCTATCCTGCAAATCGGAGAACTCGGCGGTGGATTGTCCGATGAGTATCGAAAGCTTACCTCTAAACGTATTCAATGGGGGCCGATAAAGGGTATGCGTAATATGGTTGCACATAGCTATGGCAGTATGAGTCGTCGTGTTATATGGGAAACCGCAACGGTAGATATCCCCGTGCTTAGACAATTTTGTGTTGAGCAGCTTACTGAGGGGGCAACCTAAACTATAAGCAACAGACGCTAAATGCAGAAGCAGTTTCCTTAGAACTTTTGACCACATGAACAGTCACAGACAGACTCGGAACATATGCTAACAAGAGTGACAAAGAGGCCTAAAGAGCAACTTACACCGAGCGAAAATGGCTATAAACCGTCATAAATGCAACAAAAAATATTCAGAGAGCACCTGGGGGTCAAGAGGCCGCATGTTCAAGTCATGTCACTCGGACCATTTTGAGTAATCATAACCCAAGTGAGGGTGTGGTTACTCAATTTTTTTCTGTGTAAATATATTTGTTTGTTTTATAATTTTTAAGCTACGACCATGTAGTTTATCGCTACTCCCTGCCTTGATTCAAGGGTGTAACTATCAGTTGCCGGAGTTTTTGGGATTTCTA
>CAYJLG010000041.1:0-19350 GCA_964371035.1 uncultured Clostridia bacterium
TAGGATGGTACGATAAATCGTTTTTTACAGCAGAAATGAACGAAATGATATCAATAATTGTCACAAACGCTAATCTTGCTACCGAAACGATACTAATCGAAAAAGAAAAAGTCGATGCCACCCGTAATAATATTATTGACCTTTTGTCTGATTTTAATGATGTAGTTATATACGGCGCTGGCAAGGTAGGCCTAAGCGTGCTATTTACGATGCAAATTTTGCAACTAGGGCATAAAATATCTTTTGTAGCAGTTACACAAAAAGGGGAAGAAACTGAGCTTTGCGGAGTGCCAATAAGAGCAATAGACGAAGTAGAAAACAAAAATTGTCTTTTATATATAGCTGTTTCACAAAAAAAGTCCGAACACTTTGCGAAAGAGATGATTGATACTGCGACAAAATTAGGGTTTAAGAACATAGAGGTCTATAAATGATAGGGGTGGGAATACCGAAGATTGTCATACAGCCTTATAAAATCATAAAAAAATTGTCATAGTGCATATTTTGAAGTTGCATTTCAAATGTATTGTGGTATAATAAACATATCGTGAAGTTCTTACTTGGAATTGTACAGACTGTTGTTTAAAGTAGTAAGGAGAACTGTTATGAAGTATATTAAGAATCGTTACGAGCAGAAAGTAAATGAATTAATAAATAGTTTCTGTGTGCCCTATAAAAGTAAAGCTAATGATGAATATCTCTGCACTGTTTTTAATTACGTAGTTAAAAATTATTTTTGGTCAGAACCCTATGTAATTTGGGGCGCGGGAGAAATGTCGCAAATTATTTTGAATAATTTGAATGTGTCTCCTCACAATCTAAAATCAATAATCGACAATAATGAAAAAAATTGGGGCAAAAGCATCGGCGGATATTTAGTTAGTGACCCGCAATACATAATAGAAAACAGTATAAAGAATGTATTTGTAGTGGTATGTGATGAGAATATTACAGTAGAAATTATTAATCAAATAAAAAGTATAAACCCTAATATACATATATGTTCTCTGGCAGATGCACGTTTAGAAGTGCCTTCTGGAGCACAAAGTATCCATCTGGAAATCTTCATGAAACTGTGTGCTTATGTAGAAGCGACAAATGTTGACGAAAAAAACCACTTACTAGAGATATTAATCTGTTTGTATCTAAAGATAAGGGATTTTGTTTATGCACTTAAATATATAGATATATTGATTGCTGAATATAATTCACCAGAAAAATATATAATCCTTAGACATGAACTGAATACATTGTTAAAGAACTTGAGGATGGAACTCAAAGCTCGAAAATCAAAAGACATATTATTATTACTTTTCGACAATTTGGGGGCACATGATATTTATCATAATGAAAGCAACATGCCTTATTTTAATGAACTAAAAAATTCAGGAACATATTGCACAAAGGCGTATTCCCCTGCAATTTACACGAAAGATAGCACTGCGTGTACATTTCTAAAAAAGAAAGTTAAAGAGTATTACGACTTGTTATTGTATGCAAGTGAATGCAACAAACATGCCAGCCCACTTGTTGACAAAGTGAAATCCTGTAATTATGATTTTAATATATATGCAAGTGAGTACATAACGAATAATCTAAAAAAAACAATAGAAATAGATTTTTTGCTATATAAACGAAACGAAAATATGTCTGCATCGTCGCCCGCGGTATTTTGGAATGCTCTAACTGAGATGGTCTCATCGAATAAACCTTTAGTGGATTACCTGTACTTTTATGAAGAAACACACTTACCGTGCTTGGGTGGAAATCATTCTACTGCAACCAAGGCGTTTGCCTTTCTTCCCAACTACAAACCCAGTAATCCGTTTTTCCATTATGATAATGACTCTCCAACTCAAATACAAGAGTTGTTTAATATGCGACATGCCGAAGCTCTTCATTACCTTGATGAACAAGCGGAGTTTTATCTTGAAATGTTATCAGAAAGTGCAATTAAATTAATCTATGCTGATCACTCGCGAAACCTTAAAGGTGCCTTTCTAAAAACTGAAAAAAGCAAAAACGAATTATACCACTCGAATGCATATCATATTCCATTAATTGTACAAGGAGGTTCAGTCAAATCAGGAATAGTGGATAGTGTGGTATCAACTGTAGATTTAGATGAGATTATTATTGAACTTCTAACGAATTCAAAGTTTCCAAACAATCTAGATAATGTAGTACAAGTTGGATTTTCCGGTTATTACAATCCGATACTACGAGAAAACTTAATTAAAGAAGGTTTAATTGAATCCGTTGATGGCTTTTACCTTGCAATAGACGATAAATACAAGCTAGTGGTGGACAGTTCTAAAAATCTGCGATATTTCGCTATGGATAATGAAGAAGAGGAAATATTTGACAAAGAAATACAGAATATAATATACGACAGACTATATACATACGTAGAGAAATGGAGAAACAGATGAGGCTAATAGTATTAGCAGCCGGCGAAGGCACGCGCCTTCGCCCTTTAACAAATGATAGGCCTAAGTGCATGGTGGAATACAAGGGAAAGCCAATTCTTCACTATATAATGGAAAATGCAAAAACTTGTGACATTAAGGATGTGCATGTTATCTCCGGGTATTGTAGCGATGCCATAAAAGCGACTTTGTCAGATGATCCAAATGTAACAATACATGAAAACCCAAACTATGCCACCACAAACATGGTTAGCACTTTGTTTTGCGCCGAAAAAGTATTATCGGGTGATTGCATTGTTTCTTACGCTGATATTGTATATACTAACAGAGTTCTTGAAATTCTTAAAAATGAAGAAAGTAGTGCGATTGTCGTGGATAGACAGTGGCGAAAATTGTGGGAACTTCGCATGGAAAACCCCCTTCAAGATGCCGAGACACTAAAACTCAATGGAGAGTATATCAGCGAACTAGGTAAAAAGCCCACGAGCTACGATGATATTGAAGGGCAATATATTGGACTTATCAAGTTTTGTGCCGAGGATATTAAACGAATTAAAACTTTTTATGAGCAGCTCGACAAAGATGCTATATATGACGGGAAAAATTATGACAATATGTTTATGACAAGTTTTTTACAACTTCTAATAAACAGTGGTGTGAAATTCAGAGCGTGTTTTATTGACGGCGGATGGCTTGAAATAGATTCACTCGAGGATTTAGAGGCACTAAAAGATTACGATTTGTAGGCGATAATTATGGTTATTTGGATTACGGGACTTTCCGCTTCGGGCAAAACCACTCTTGGTCTGGAAATGTATAATTTGCTTAAGGATAGTGGTGCATGGGTATTCCTTGATGGGGATACCATGCGTACTATCTTTGGTGAGGATTTGGGACATTCGATAGCTGACCGAATGAAAAATGCGTATCGCATCTCAAATTTATGTTACATGCTTGATACTCAAGGAATAAACGTGCTTTCATGTGTATTGCTTATAAGCGACGAAGTGCGTAACTACAACAAAGAACATTTTCAGGAATATAAAGAGGTATTTATCGATGTGTCTATGGAAACCCTGATTTCACGAGACAACAAGCAACTATATAAAAAGGCACTTAAAGGCAACTTGGAAAATGTAGTTGGAGTGGATATGAAGTATGACCATCCGATGCATCCCGACTTTACGTTTAATAATAATGCGTACAACATAGACTTTACAAAAAAGAGTATTGAGATTATAGAAGCTCTAGGGTTGAGCGTAGAAAAAAAATATACTTTTTCAAAAAAAAACAGACTACAATATCCTGAAAAGTATGAATATACGCAGTATAAAGGCTCGTTCTTCCTTGATGCATACGAAAAAAATCGTAAAAACATGTTGACAAAACACCTGGTTTCCACTCGAAAAATTGAAAATGTTTTGAGTTCGTGGCAAAAAATGTCACAAGGCACGGTTCAACTACTGTTTGATATATATATATCTACGATAGGCGCAAACATAGACGTAAGGATTTTCAAACTTATACAACGATTTGAGGTCAGTAAAAAAATATATGCAGACTATAATTTTGATACATGGAAACGTACAAGTGAAGAATTTTTGGATGTTAAAAACTACTTAATGTTTGGAGTAGCTTTAATTAATGCGTATCACAAGACTGAAAATAATGGACAGAAACTTATTTTATTTAATACTCTACTTAAACTCAACGACCTGTTAATCTCACTTGACATTCAAATCAAAGATGAGCAAGAGGTACTCGCATATTGTATTGGCAAGGAGCTTGATATATATTGTGAGGTGTGTAAGGATGTTTAGATTTTCTATGTTGATTGCAAATACAATGCGTGCTAAAGCGTATTTGCAAAACTTATTACGATGTGGATATCACCCTGAAAAAGTGTTATTTTTACAGGGTAAGGTTGCACTTTCCGAAGAGAAGGGACTGCTGACTATAGACACGAACACAACTCAAAAACTCATTCGCAGCGTTCCTGATATCTCTTGCACAGTAGATGAAAAAGAACACGTACTCACCACGTTGGCGAAACACAGTATCGAACATGAAATGCTATTTACAGATGATGTTAATTCTCCCGAAGTGGTGAATATGGTAGGTCAATTGCCTACGGAGTATGCAGTTTACGCCGGCCCCGGGGGCGTTATATTACGTAAAGAAATCTTATCATGTGGGAAAAAATTCATACATGTACACCCGGGAGACTTGCCGAATTACAAAGGTAGCACAACATATTACTATGAAATGCTGATAGAAAAAAAACTCTCATGTTCACTGTTTATTATGAACGAACAAATAGATGCGGGGGAGTTGCTATTTAAGCATCATTATGACATTCCTGTGGGTTATCACAATTTTGACAGTGTGGTTGACCCGTTAATACGAGCCCAGACACTTGTCGATTGGTTTGCAAGTGAAGAAAAATTTACCCCTCTGACCAAAAGCAATAAGCAGGGCAATACGTTCTATATTATTCATCCGGTGCTAAAGCATCTGGCGATACATAAAGCAAGGGAAGGAGAGTGTTATGGTGACAAAGGCTCAAACACTTAAACAAATCGAAAACCACATACCCACCGTTCGCACTCTTCCTATACTTATCCTCGAAACAGAGAATTTCTTGAGCGATAGAGACAAAGAGATTCGCAAAATTCGAGAGACTTTTGGAGATTGTCCACTTATAGTGCGTTCGTCCTCACGAACAGAGGACACTGAAGAACGCTCCATGGCGGGTCATTATTGTTCAGTGCTTGATGTTAGGTGCGATAAAGAATTGGAAGACGCAATAACCAAAGTTATCGACTCGTATGAGAGCGACGAAAACGAAGAAGTTTTGATTCAGCCGATGCTTGAAGATGTGGCTTATGCGGGCGTTGTGTTCACAGCGGATATGAACACACTATCACCTTACTACGTGATAAACTATGAGGCGGGTGGTAATAGTGATGGAATTACATCCGGTGGAACAAATGATGTACACACAATGGTGGTGTTCAAAGGACTGAATTCTACGGATGGTTGGGTTTCGACACTTATTTCACATTGCCGCGAACTAGAGGATTACTTTAAAAACGAATGCCTTGACATAGAATTTGGAGTAACACAAACCGGGGAGGTGTATATATTCCAAGTTAGACCTATTGTATACGCAAAAAGGATAGGACGCATACCTTTGAAACTTGAGCCTGTGCTCAATAAAGTATATAAGAAAATAGAAAAACTACAGAGAACACACCCGAATTTATTAGGCTCCAACACAGTGTTCGGTGTCATGCCAGACTGGAATCCGGCTGAGATTATCGGAGTCCGACCTAAAAAGCTTGCTCTTTCACTTTATAAAGAACTTATTACCGATGAAATGTGGGCGCATCAACGTGCTAACTATGGATACAGAAATTTAGTTGGGCACCCACTACTGGTTTCTTTTGTCGGCATACCTTATATTGATGTAAGGATTACGTTTAACTCCTTTATTCCTTCCAACTTGCACCAGAAAATTGCATCAAAACTTGCAGATTACTATATTAAAAAACTTATAGATAGTCCTAACTATCACGATAAAGTAGAGTTTGAAATTGTACATTCCTGCTATTACCTTGGGATCTCGGAAAAACTAAAGGAACTCAAACAACATGGTTTTAATAAAGATGAGATAAAGCGCATTGAGTTTGAATTGCTGGGTATTACCAACGATGTGTTGTGCGAAAACGGATTTTATTTTGAGGATTTAAAAAAGGTAGAATTGATAGAACAGAAATATGACAGTATAGTAAACAGCAAACTGTCCATTATAGATAAGATATATTGGTTACTTGAAGATTGTAAGCAATACGGCACACTTCCCTTTGCAGGAGTTGCACGAGCCGGGTTTATTGCGGTTCAGTTCTTAAGGTCGTTTGTGGAACTTGGAATCATCTCGGAAACTGAACAATCACATTTTATGGCTTCTCTTTCCACCGTAAGTAAAATGATGAACGCTGATTACAGACGTTTTTTAAATGGTGAAATATCAAAGCAAGTATTTTTGTTAAAATACGGACACATCCGACCGGGTACGTATGATATAATGAGCAATAGATACGATGAGGATTTTGAACAGTATTTCATGGGTGCGCACGACTTTGCTAAGTCAAACCATGTATCATTTAGTGATATACAATTAAATACCATCGATGAGCTGCTCATAGACAGTGGAATTAAGGTAAGTGCTGACGAATTGTTGGAGTTTATTAGGCGTGCGATTGAGGGACGTGAGTATGCAAAATTTAAGTTTACAAAGTCGCTGAGTATGGTGTTGGTTCTCATGGAGGAACTCGGAAAAATGTATGAGATTTCTCGTGAAAACATGGCTTTTCTTGACATTGCTCTTGTGAAAAATTTATACTCTTCTGTTGAGTGTGTGGACTTGAAGGAGATTTTCAATGAAAATATAGAGCATAATAAGAAGATGTACGAGTATGCAAAGCAAGTCAAATTGCCGAGTGTAATTTTAAAACCGAGTGATGTGTACAGTTTTTCAATGTTAAAGCAAGAACCAAATTTTGTTACCCAAAACAGCGTTAGTGGAGAGGTGATTTCTAAATTTGCTTCGGATGACCTGTCGGGGAAGATAGCGTTTATACCCTCAGCTGACCCGGGATATGATTATATATTTAATAAGAATATTTCGGGTTTAGTGTGCGCTTACGGGGGCGCAAACTCCCATATGGCTATACGGTGCGCAGAGCTTTCGATTCCTGCAGTTATTGGGATAGGCGAAAAGGAGTATGCTAAGTGGTCAAACAAAAAACGCATTAGCATTGATTGCCTTACTAAGAAAATTTCTTCTTTTGAGGGAGTATAGAATATGAAGTTAGTCGGAATTACGCAGAGAATAGATGTGATCGAAAGTTACGGTGAGATAAGGGAAGCACTCGATATAAAGTGGCATGAATTGCTTATTCAGAGCGGATTCACACCCTTAATATTGAGTGCTACGGTTAGTCCTGAACTGTATTTTGAGAAATTTTCATTGTCGGGGATTCTTCTTACCGGAGGAAATGACCTTGCGAGTGTTAATGACACGAAAGAAAACAAGATGCGTGATAGCTTCGAGAAGGGGTTGATTGACATTGCCATCAACAAGGATATTCCCCTGATAGGGGTGTGTCGTGGTATGCAGGTCATAGGTGAATATTTTGGATGTTCGTTAAAAAAGTGTTCAGGACATGTTGCTACTAGACATGAGGTGAGCATCGACAAAGAGTCTCGGTTGTATAGTATAGAGGGGCATGATAGTCTGGATGTGAATTCTTATCACAACTATGTGATCGAAGATGTTGAGGAAAGCGATTTGTTCATTAGTGCTCATAGTTTAGATGGGAGTGTAGAGGCGGTGGAACATGAATATTTTAAAGTTTTTGCACATATGTGGCATCCAGAGAGGGAAAAGTCGTTTTGCAGTAAAGATGTTTCTTATATTAATATGATTTCTGATTAGTTTACTGTACTTGAAAAACTACAAAACCGTATAAGCACTTGCGAAAATTAGAGTTTGATGACGTAGCATCTGTGAAAAAAGCACTGAAATGACTACGGCTGCTATATGTGAAACAATTTTGACCAACTTTACCGTGATAGAGAAAGCATACAATAATGTCTGCTTTAATGGTGTCCAAAATTAGAGTATTGAAGTATAAGTTGTTAAAATACTTGTATTTCTACACCGCTTACAAAACAATTTTAGGAGAATAAATGCATAAAGTCGGCATACAGTCTTATAAAATCATAAACAAAAATTGCCTCGAGCAAAGCTATGCAAAAATAAAGGCGGCAGGCTTTGCCTATGTTGATTATAATATCGACTGGCGAGATTTTGATGTTTTTGAAGATTTGGCTTATCTGCACGAGCACAAACAAATTGCCGATAAGCATGGAATCAAATTTCATCAAACTCATGCCCCGCGCTTTTTTGGCTTTGACCCATTGGAGGACTTAGGTCAACTGTTACTGCAATATGAACATGGGCTTAAAGCCTGTAACATTTTAGGGTGCAAAAATTATGTAGTGCATCCAATACACCTATGCAACAGAGTTTGGGCTGAACATGGCATAGCGATGACCTTAGAAGAGGAATGGGATTTTAACGCACGTTACTTTGAAAAATTGGGTAAATTGGGCGTAGAATATGGGGTTTGCATCTGCATTGAAAACTTGCATGCACGCTATAACGGGAGGATTGTTCAAGGCGTTTGCAGTATTGCCGATGACATAGTTAGAATGATAGAGCAGGTGAATACACTTGTAGGTGAGAGCTGTCTTGCTGCGTGTTTTGACGTTGGCCATGCCAATGCACTACGACGCAATATAGGCCGTGAAGTGCTTACACTTAGTAAACATTTAAAGGTGTTGCATCTGCATGATAACGACGGCTGTGAAGATCAGCATCAACTTCCGTACACCTACAACTATTCGCCAAGCGGTGGATGCTCTACTGACTGGAGCGGCTTTTTAGTGGCGTTGCGGACAATAGGCTTCGATGGTGTATTTAGTTTTGAGCCCACAAAGGTTTTACTTAACACCCCTACTGCTTTTTTACCCACTACTTTGAAATACATATTTATGATAGGTGAACATTTCAGTAAAATTGTGCATTTCGAAAATGAACTTAAGCTCATTTCGGACAAAAAAATTGCACTTTTCGGCTCCGGCAAAATGTTTGATAATTATATGAAATATTATGGCAAAGATTACTTGCCCATTTGTGTTTTTGACAACAATGAAATGATGTGGGGCACAACAAAACATAATATCAATATTTATAACCCCGAAAAAATTAAAACGCTTGATATGCAAACAACGGTGTTTATTATAACAAGTTCATATTTTGACGAGATAACCGAGCAGCTTGAAGGGTATAGCGCAAAACATATTATTTTATTCGAAGAAATTTTGCGAATGAATGCGTAAATGAGGTTTACATGGGTGTATATTCTACAAAGGTAATTGGACACAGAGGGGCAAGCGAATACGCGCCTGAAAACACAATGCAAGCTTTTAGGCTCGCACACGAAATGGGTGCAGATGGAATAGAGTTTGATGTTCATTTTTCAAAAGATAAAGAGCTGGTTATTGCTCACGATGAAACTATAAATCGGGTTTCAAATGGTGATGGACTTATTAAAGATTACACATTAAACGAACTATACAACTTTAATTTTAATAACAGCTTCGATAGTTTCGGCTTTGTTAAAATACCCACCCTTAAAGATGTATTTGAAGAATTTGCAGATAAAGATTTTATACTCAATATAGAGATCAAAAACAACATCATCGAATACAGTGGAATAGAAAAAGCTGTTTTAGAGATGGCTGTGCGGTATAATTCTTTAAAAAAGGTGTTGTTTTCTTCATTCAATCATAGCAGCATTTTAAAGATAAAAAGCATGTGCCGAGAAGCTAAATGTGCTTTTTTATATGCAGACGGTATACTTGATGTGCCTGAGTATTTAAACAAATATAATATTCAAATTGCACACCCGGCACATTATCTGTGCACCGAGCAGGAGCTTAAAAAACTTCAAACCGTAGGCAAATCCGTTAATGTCTGGACGGTTAACAGAGGTAGCGATATGCGCTGTTTTATGGATATGGGAGTAGATGCAATTATTACAAACAAGCCTGATTTAGCTGTTGAGATTAAAAATGATAAGAAGTAACGAGGGAATATCGTGAGACAATTTATAAAAAATAATATATTAGAGCTGTGTAGTTCTACATTAGAAATGCACAAGATTATCTTGAACGAAAACAGTATAGAAAACAGGGTGGAATATCTGATGCTTTGCCAACAGTCCGCCGTTGCTATTGGCAATACTGCTAACGAGCATATAAAAAATATCAGCGACATCGATAATCTGCTAAGCACCTATTGTAATAATCTGTTACCACTTGCACAAAAACAAGAAATTGAGCAGCAGGATTTAAAACAACAAGATGATATAATTAGCGAGGTTAAACATAAAATCACCCAAGAAGAAACAACTTATGAGGTTGTTTTTCTCCCATATTCAGCATCTATGTGGGACAGTATGGCAAGTGTATACAATGCCTATAAGCAAAAACCAAACTATACTTGTATAGTTGTACCTATTCCATACAAAACGTTCGACAGACAGGCAAACACCTGGAAAGATTGTTATGAAAAGGATGATTTTCCACCCGAAATCAATGCAGTTCATTACAGTGAATATTCGCTTGAAAAAAACGCACCCGAGGCAGCGTTTATTCACAATCCCTATGATGGCTATAATTATGTAACAAGAGTATACGAAGAGTATTATTCTGAAAACATTAAACGCAGTGTAGGTATTCTTGTTTATATTCCTTATTATGTAACTACGGGTGAGCTGCAAGAAGAGCATTTGGGTTTGAGTGCATACAAATATGCAAATTATATAATTGTGCAATCTAAAAGCATTAAAGAACAATTTAAACATACACCTTTTTATGAAAAAGTTTTAGCTCTTGGCTCTCCTAAATTAGACGCAGTTGTGGAGATTTGTGAAAAAGGTGGGATAGTTCCGCAAGAGTGGAAAAAGACACTTCAAGGCAAAAAGGCCTTAATGTTAAACACCACAATAGGCTCGTTTTTGTCGCAGGGAGAGTTTGTAATAAACAAATTGCAAGCTGTTTTTGAATACATGAAAAGTGTGAAAGATGTATCAATAATATGGCGCCCTCACCCGTTATTAGGTGCTACGATTGATAGTATGCGCCCTCAGTTGCGCACAGAATACGACGAACTTGTTAACTATTTTGTTAACGAAAACATTGGCGTTTTAGACACGACACCGGATATCACAAACACAATTGCTATTTGCGATGCATACATTGGCGACGACGGAAGCTCTGTGTTAAATTTGTTTGGCATTGCTAACAAGCCGGTGTTTATTTTCAATTATTATAACAGAGCCTATTTCAGACAAGAGAAGACAAGGCTTTTTTGCACACAGCTTATAAAAATAGACGATGAATTTTACACAACTTCTAACTACTTTCACGGGGTTTATAAAGTTAACAATAATTTTAGTATGGCAAATGTAGAAGCACTTCATGCCGAAACTTTTTTTGAATCACTTTATAATTATGGAGTGATTTATAACGGCAATTTGTATTTAGCTCCCATAATGTCAAAATATTTTTACAGGTTCAACGTACAAAAAAGTAAATTTGAGAAACTTTTAAACTTTAATGAACCTGTGCGCTGCATGAAGGTGTTACGTTATAAGCATAAAATTATTTATCTACCGCAACGAAACAACTTGGTTATAATATACGATACGGTGAAAAACAAATTCAGCTCTATAAAATTTTCAATACCACCAGTTTCACATGATGAAATAATTTATTATGCCGATAGTTATAATTTCACACAGATGGATAAAGAGGTTTATATAACCTCTAACCACTCCAATATCATCACCTGTTTTAATATGAAAAAAGAAACCTTTACACTGCATGAGGTGGGCTCCAAAACACAAAGTTATATTGACATTAGCTTTGATGGAGAATATTTTTGGCTTGCCGGTGTTTACAAAAATGAGGTGATACGTTGGGACAAACAAAATAATCAAATTGAAAGCTACACCATGCCGGATGATTTTATAAGCTGGAAAAGCAGTTATAACAGAACTCTGCCATATGCAGGCCTTTACTGTTACGGTGATTACATTTATACCTTTCCGGCCTTTTCAAATTCAATGGTGAAGATTAACAAGAAAACAAAGGAGTCATCACTGTATATGCCAAACCTTTTTGAAAAACAACTCACACAGCAAGATATGAACGGTGTTATTCAGTATATACAGGGCTTACCTATTTATAAAAATGAAAACGAAATTGTGCTGCAAAATGGATTTGATGGTGAAATATTTAAAATCGACCTTGAAAAGGATGAAGTCGAGTGTAGCTACATCACAATAGATGACGAAAGTTATAATAAAGTAGTTGTTTCTGCGCTAGGCAAATCAAAAGGGTTTTTCCGAAATGATCTTAAAGAAACATTTTGCAAACGAGAAAACATGCTGTTTTCCTTTGAGGATTTTGTTAAAGATATAAAAGAAGACAATTTGCAGGACGTTAAAATATTGCAAAAGCAAGCTTTAGCTGATATCGCCGAAAACATTGATGGTAGTGCGGGTGAGAAAATATGCAATGCAATTTGTGAATTTATTCAAATTTAGCACTAAGGTACTTTGTGAAAAACCTTAAAACTATAGGAAAGGCATAAGAACATGAGCAATGTCGAAGTTGAAAATATAATAAAAGACTATAAAAAAGCAATTGTTAATTGGTTTGATTTTAAGCAAGGTTGCACAGTGCTTTATTATGGCAAAGAAAATGATTCTGTTGCAGAATATTTAAGGTCGATAAGTAAAAAAGTGTTTTTTTTTCTTAAAGATGAAGCGTATTCTGAAAGTAAATACGACTATGCTGTTATTTCGGATGATTTAGAAAAAGCAACCGATCCGGCTAACGTTATAAAAAAGTGCTATAGATTGCTAAACCCTGATGGCAAAATACTATTATACCTGAATAATAGATTGGGTATCAATTATTTTTGTGGTGAGCGGGACCCTCACACAAATCGCAATTTTGATGGAATCGAGAATTACAGAAGGGCACAGGACTTCACCAATGCACAAAACATTGCTCGTTGTTACAGCAAATCTGAGATAATCGATTTGCTTATTGATGCTTCAATTACAGATTACAAATTTTATAGCGTCTTTCCGAATTTGCAGATGCCGCAACTTATTTTTTCGGACGAAGCTAACCCACAGGAAGCGCTTCCCGGCAGATATTTTCCGAAATATCAGAGTCCCAATACTGTGTTTTTGGAAGAAGAATTTTTGCTGAGCGATCTTATTAATAACAGTATGTTTCACACAATGGCAAACGTTTTTTTTGTTGAAGTTTCGAAAAATGGTGATTTTTCAAACGCTTTGTCTGCCACGATTTCTATGGACAGAGGAAAAGAAAAAGCATTTGCAACTATAATAAGAAATAATGATACAGTAGAAAAACGAGCACTTTACAAAGAAGGCGTAAAGAGATTATATAACTTAAATGAAAATGCTGACTATTTGGCAAAACAAGGGATTAACACAGTAAAGGGAAGCATAGTTAATTCATCTTATACCATGCCATTTATTAAAGGGCAACCGCTTGTGAAAAAACTATGCGAGCTTTTTTTTGAGGATAAAGATAAATTTATAGCAGCAATAGACAGCTACAACGACTTGCTTTTAAAATCTTCTAACCATGTTAAAAACGATGATGAAATGGGAATTATTTTAGAACGCGGTTTTATTGACCTTGTTCCACACAACTGCATTAACAGCGGAAATGAGCTAGTATTTTTTGACCAGGAAGAGTACATTGAAAATTTGCCTGCAAATCTAATACTTTTCAGAGCAATACATGGGGTGTATGATGGTGATTTTAGGCTACAGAAACAATTACCCATACAATTTTTTTTCAACCGATATAATCTTGATAAAAATATAGAAGCCTATCATAAGCTTACATGGGAGTATTTAAACAACTTGCGTAACCTGCAAAATTTAGCACCCTACATGCGCAAACATGAAAGAAATGCAAATATTATAAACTCTAACCGTATAAAACTAAATTATTCCGCAAGCGAGTATCAAAAAATTTTTATAGACGTTTTTAGAGACCTACAAGGTCAAAAACTTGTTCTTTTTGGGAGTGGCAACTTTGCAAAAAGGTTTATTGCGCTTTACTCTAAAGAGTACAACATACATTGCGTTGTTGATAATAATTGTGCAAAATGGGGCGAAAAAATAGGTGACTATGAAATTGTGACACCACAAAAATTAAACGATTTTGCATGTGGTGGATACAAAATTATTATATGCATAAAAAATTACATCGGTGTTCTACGCCAGCTTGATGAGCTGCAGATAAAAAACTATTGCATATACGACCCTAATATTTCATACAACCGTCAAGAAAAAACAGTTGAAAATGTGCTTGATACATCAACAGATAAAAAATATAATGTAGGGTATATTGCCGGTGTTTTTGATTTGTTTCATATAGGCCACTTAAATCTGTTAAAGCGTGCAAAACAGCAGTGCAACAAGTTAATTGTTGGCGTTGTAAGTGATGATGGTGTTTTAAAATACAAGAAAACATCTCCCTTTGTGCCTTTTGAAGAGCGCATTGAAATTGTATCATGCTGTAAATATGTTGATGAAGCAGTCGAGATACCGCTGGATTTTGGCGGCAGTGAAGATGCTTTTAATTTATACAGATTTGATGTACAGTTTTCCGGTAGCGATTATACAAACGACGCCAATTGGTTAAGGCAAAAAGCATATTTAGAATCCCAGGGTGCAGAGCTTGTGTTCTTTCCGTATACCGAAAGCACAAGTTCTTCTAAACTAAAATTGGCAATAGATGAAAAAACAAGGTAAATTGTATTAAGTTATCAGATAGAAAGCGGAGGCAGTTATGCACGACTATCTAATTGTAGGCGCCGGGCTTTTTGGTGCGGTTTTTGCACAGCAGGCAACAGAAAAAGGCAAAACCTGTTTAATTGTTGAAAAGCGAAGTCATATTGCAGGTAATTGCTACACCGAAGAATCAGACGGTATAAATGTACACCGCTATGGCGCACATATTTTTCATACCTCGTATGAAAAAGTTTGGGAGTATATAAATAGGTTTGCAGATTTTAATAATTACATAAATTCGCCCATTGCAAATTACAATGGTGAAATATTCAATCTGCCTTTTAACATGAATACCTTTAACAAGATGTGGGGCACGCTCACACCGGCAGAGGTACAACAAAAAATTAAAGAGCAGTGCAGTGAAATTAATGGCGAGCCACGCAATTTAGAAGAACAGGCAATTTCACTCGTGGGCAAAGATATATACGAAAAACTTATAAAGGGCTACACCGAAAAGCAGTGGGGCAGGTCTTGCAAAGATCTACCTGCAAGCATAATAAAACGCTTACCCGTCAGGTTTACTTACGACAATAATTATTTTAACGACAAGTATCAAGGCATACCTATTGGTGGGTATACAGCTTTAATCGAGAAAATGTTAAGCGGTTGTGATGTTGTTTTAAATTGTGATTTCAACAAAAACAGAGATGAGCTTACCAAAAAGGCAAAAAAAATTATATATACAGGCACTATAGACAGTTATTTTGATTATAGCCTCGGTGCATTGGAATACCGCAGTTTGTGTTTTGAAGATAAAGTTTGTGATTGCGACAATTATCAAGGTGTTGCGGTTGTGAATTACACAGATGAAAACACACCATACACAAGAGTAATTGAGCATAAGCATTTTGAGTTTATGCAGGGTGGTAAATCTGTTATTACCTACGAATATCCGCAAAGTTGGAATAAAGAAAACGAGCCTTATTACCCTGTGAATGATGTTGCAAATGCTAAACTATATGAAGAATATAAGACGCTTGCTGAAAGCGAAAAAAATGTTTATTTTTGCGGTAGGCTTGGCGAATATAAATACTATGATATGGACGATACTATTTTGGCAGCGCTGGAATTTTTTGAAGAGCTTTAGAGCCATTTTTAATTTTAGTCAAATTACAATGAGTTCTACAACGTAAAAAACGCGGTCTCTAAAAGCCGTTAAAATTTAATGAAACTTATAAATCCCGTGAGTTGGATCTCGCGGGATTTTAGCTTTGTGTAGCGATTAAGTATTTATCGGCTAATCCATTCCGTATACAAGGACTTTACTATAATTAGTCTCAGCAAGCACTGAATTTAGCTATCCAAATTCGCTTGTTAGGAGACCTAATACCCATGCATAAATGTAAAATTAAAAAAACCTTTAATCAAATAAAATTTTTTGGTACTTAAACCCCCGTTTTTTCGGCATGAGTATTGAGGGGTGAATTTCTCTTTGATACTCATCAAATTGATACTCATCAAATTGATACTCATCGAAGTTTTATATTCAGCAAATAAGAATATAAAACAAGATTCTTTAATATCATTGTTAAAAGGGGGAGAGAGAATGAATAAAAATAACGACAACAACACGAACGATATCGATAGCAATATTGCATCTGCCAAAATCGATTTAAAGCTTGCTGTCAACAAGAGTCTTTACCTAAAAGATATGATTACCGAGGAGATGTACATAAAGGCAAATGAAATTATTATTAAATCAGCACCACCAAGGCAGATTCTTGCGAAAAATAAAAGAGATTCTTTTGAAAGATAATTCAACTATAACTTGACAAACATATAAATACATATTATACTGAATTGTAACACAAAGAAGTGATTTAAAAATTTATAACAATTCTAAAAGGAAGTTTAGATTATGGACTTATATGACTTAAGGAACGAATTGAGCATGGGCAAATCCATCTACGATTTGCCTCTTAAAGTTACCTTTTACGCACGTGTTTCAACCGGCAGTGACGAGCAGGCTCATTCGCTTCGCAATCAGATAAATTATTATCGAGATTTTATCGGCAAAAATTCTAACTGGACATACGTTGAGGGATATATCGACGAAGCTTTGAGTGGGACAAGCGTTTCTAAACGTGAAGCCTTTTTAAGGATGGTTGACGACAGCAAGCTTGATAAATTCGATTTGATTATAACAAAAGAGATTTCGAGATTTTCTCGCAACACCCTTGATAGCATAAAATACACCCAGGAGCTGCTTCATAGCGGCGTGGGTGTTGTTTTTCAGTCTGATAATATAAACACGCTCATGCCGGATGCCGAACTGCGACTTACCATCATGTCTAGCATAGCACAAGACGAAGTTCGAAAAATATCGGAGCGTGTTAAATTCGGCTTTAAACGTGCCATCGAAAACGGAGTTGTTCTGGGTAACAGTCGAATTTGGGGATACAAAAAGCAGGACGGCAAACTTGTTATAGAGCCCAAAGAGGCGGAGATTGTCCGCAAAATATTCGAGCTTTATGCCATCGAAAAAATTGGAATTCGAGGAATTGCCGCCGTGCTGAACGAGGGTGGCTTTAAAAATACGAAGGGCAACGATTTTTCTTTTTCTACCATCAAAAATATTCTGGTGAACCCCAAATACAAGGGGTATTACTGCGGCAATAAATCACACAAATACGATTATCGCAGTAACGAGCGCAAGGTTTTTGACGAAGCCGACTGGGTGATGTATAAAGACGAGGAAAATGTTCCGGCAATCGTCTCGGAGGAACTTTGGGACAAGGCGAATGAAATACTTGATAAACGCAGTAAAAAACATTCTTCGGAAAATTCGAGTAGCTACAGCAATAAATACAAATACAGCTGCAAAATTATCTGCGGTGAGCACAAAACATACTATTACCGCAACGTTTTTAAATACAAAACAGGGGATAAAGAGCTTTGGCAGTGCAAACTATATGCCGAAAAAGGCAAAGCAGGGTGCACCTCTCCTGTTGTTTATACAAGCGAGCTGGACGAGATTATGCGTGATGCCTACAACCAGATAATAAAGGACAAGACGGATATTATCCATGAGCTTGTTAAAATATATTCCTCTATCGCAAATACGTCAGACATAAAGCAGGATATTGCGAAACTGCAAACGCAGATTAACGAGACCATTCAAAAGAAGGACAAACTGCTTGATTTAAGCATTAAAGGTGCTCTTTCCGACGAGGAGTTCAAAAAACGCAACAATTCCTTTAACGATGATATCACCGCCGCCGAAATCAAGATAGAAAACCTTAAAGCCGAAGAAGAAAAAAATAAAGAGGTTAGTGCCACCGTCGAGACGCTACGGCAGGTGATAGCAGACGAACTTGATTTTAAAGAGGGGTTTGATGCCTCCATCATCGATTCGTTACTCGACAGGATAGAGGTTTACGGCACGGGCGATAAGAAAAAGGTCAACTTAAATGTGTATTTCAAGGTGTTAGAAGGGGAGCAAAAGTATCTGATATCACGCAGTGGTAAAACTTCTGTTTGTTACAAACAACACATATGATGAAAGCGACACTAAATACTGAAGTGTCCCCTATTGTAGGAACTGAAAAGCAGAGCGAAGAACTAATGGCGACGCTGTTAAACGATTTTGAAAACAATCCTGAAGAACTTTGGAACTCCAACATTTTTGGAAAATCTCTTCATGAGTTGGTTAACGAGGGATTGCAGAGCAAACTTTTGCATATGCCACCCGATGCCAGAGGAAGAATGCAGGAAACTGTAGAACGGATTATTAACGAGGGCTGCTCCGGCCTTGTTTGTATAATCCTTTAGCGGAGCAAAGGATTTCATTTAGCGGAGCAAAGGATTTCATTTAGCGGAGCAAAGGATTTCATTTAGCAGAGCAAAGGATTTCATTTAGCGATATTGGTGACCTCTTGAAAAGCTAATAAAAACAGTGTATAATAGTTACCATGATTAGAGTAATTATTTATGCTTTGTCGATACTCCTTGTAATCGAAAGTGCAGTGCTGATGTTAAACACCAGAATTAACATCGGCACCGCTTTTGTATATTTTTTAACTGTAGTTTCGATAATGTATGCGATATTTTTTAACATTATTAACGATTTTTGCAGTGCCGGAATTGGGCGAATATTTGCTATAATTTTCTGTTCCGGCCTTGCCTTTTATCTTGTTATGCTTATAGTTGTTTCAACTATGCCAATAAAAATAGCTATAGGCAGTGAAAAAGCTGTTATCGTTCTTGGCGCCGGCCTTAACGGTGAAGTTGTTTCGGAAACATTAAGGCATAGGCTGGATGGAGCAATTCAGTATTACAACGAAAATGAAGGGGTAACGCTGTGTGTAAAAGGCTCTAAGGGAGGTTTCGAGTTGATTCCCGATGCTGTTGCCATGGAGCGATATCTGTTAGACAAA
>CAYJLG010000042.1:0-19098 GCA_964371035.1 uncultured Clostridia bacterium
GTAATAATCTTCATTTTATAGGTTCAATGAGGCTGATTTTCGGGTATCTATTTTGCATAACCCAGACAAGCAAAAAAGCACGCAATAGCGTGCTTTTTTTGTTTGCTTTAAAAGGCAGGGCTTGAACCTTAAGAAGGTGAGCGCCTAAAAACAATGCAGCGCATTGTTTTTAGGCGCGAAGCCCGAAGTGGCTATGCCACGAGGGTGAAAATTTGCAAAGCAAATTTTGTCCTGTCACTTCGACCATCTCAGTGTGATGATTTGGAAGTCCACAAAATGTGGCGTATTATCACCAAAAATCAGGCTTTCGGCTTTAGGGTCGGGAGCCTGATTTTTATGGATGTCCAAAATTTAGAAATTTTAAAAAGCATGCGCAAAAGCGAAGAGGGCAAATAACAAAACAACACTACCGGCACTTTACCGGTGGTGTTGTTTTGATAAATTAATTTAAGTATATGCATGATTCGCTTAAATAAGAAATTGTAAAAATATCACTTAGCACATAAACACCTTATGCTATGTAACGCTCAATTTCTGGCGGCATTCTAAAACAAGCGATGGTATTACCGATAGCTCGTCTATACCTATTTTTTCGTAAAAATCATATAGCTCTGTGTCTGCGCCAAGCTCACCGCAAATGCCCACCCAAATTCCGTTTGCATGCGCGTTTTTGGCTGTTAGCTCTATAAGCCTTAAAACGGCTTCATGGTGTGTATCGCAAAAGTCTGCTATGTGCTCGTTTTGCCTATCTGTAGCTAATGTGTACTGTATTAAATCGTTTGTGCCTATGCTGAAAAAGTCTACTTCTTTTGCCAAAATGTCGCTTATAACAGCGGCTGCCGGTGTTTCTATCATAATGCCAACGGGTATGTCAGCTTTAAAGTCTACATTTTCGGCTATAAGCTGTTCTTTTACTTCTTCTATAATTACTTTTGCTTTTAAAACCTCTGATAGTGAGTTTATCATAGGTAGCATAATATAGATATTTCCAAATGCAGAGGCCCTAAAAATAGCCCTCAACTGAGTTTTGAAAATTTCTGTTTGCGTTAAGCATATTCTTATTGCCCTGTAACCAAGCGCGGGGTTTTCTTCTTTGGGCAAATTAAAATAATCAGCCTGTTTGTCGGCGCCTATGTCCATTGTTCTTATTATAACAGGCTTTTCACCCATTTTTGTCGCAACTTTTTTATATGAGTTAAACTGGGTTTCTTCGTTTGGGTAATCGATACTTTCAAGGTATAAAAACTCGCTTCTAAAAAGACCAATGCCCTCGGCATCGTTTTCCAAAACAGACTTAACATCGCTTACAGAGCCTATATTTGCATAAAGTTTTACCTCTCTGCCTGCTTTTGTAACAGTTTTTTTGCCTATATATGCCTTAAGTTTTTCCTGCTCTTTTTCAAAGTTAGTTTTCTTTTCAAGCTTTTCTTTTAACACTTCTTCATCTGGAGTGATAATTATTTCGCCTGTTTCGCCGTCAAGTACAATTACCTCGCCTTCATACTCTTTTTTAAGGCTGGCGCCAAGGCCTATAACTGCAGGAATTGCAAGGGTTCTTGCAAATATTGCAGTGTGAGAGTTTTTGCTTCCGTTTGCCGTTGCAAGCCCTAACACAGTATCTCTCTCAAACGATGCGGTTTCGCTTGGTGAAAAGTCGTCACCTGCTAAAATGGAAGGGTTATCAAACAAGGAATTATCTGTATCAACGCCCATTAATATCTCTATAACACGCCTGGAAACATCTTCAACATCAACTGCCCTTGCTTTCATATACTCGTCGTCCATTTCGCTAAACACTTGTGCAAACTCTTTCGCTACTTCGCTAACAGCATATTCTGCGCATATCATGTTATCTTCAATATAACTAACAATTGTGTCATGATAATCCAAATCTTCAAGCATCATTTGGTGTATTTGAAAAAGCAAAGAGTTTTCTTCACCAAGTTTTTTTGCTGTTATAACAGCCAGTTGCCCAAGTTGTAAAATGGCTTTTGCTCTGCAAGATTCAAAGCGATCAATTTCACTTTGTGCGTCTTGTATTGTTCGCTTTTCTACAGTGACAACTTCTTTTTTTGAAAATGTAAGCGTGCCTATCGCAATGCCTTTAGAAACGCCAATGCCATTTAAAACAATCATTTTTACACCTCTAAATTTAAGAATAATATAGATAAATATGCTTTAAACTACATCAAAATGTTCGAGCAATATTTTCTCTGCTTGGGCATTCCAAAGCCCGTTTTGCGCCTTTGTGCACTGTGCAAGTTTGGCAAAAAGCGGGTTTGTTTTGCCAAGCTCTTCAAAATCGTCGATAGCGGTAAGCGGTAAATTAATTTGAGGATAGCTCAAAATTTTGCCGGCTCTTATATCGGGCTGTTTTGCTGTTGTATCTGCAATGGCATCTATGCCGCAAATATGGCTAACCATAACTGCCGTGTGCAGTTTTTTCTCTGAGGCAAGCTTAATAGACTCTTTTAAATCATCTATGTTACCGCCTGTGCTACCTAAAATATGCGTGGAAATATAGTGGCAGTTGTATAGGTTAATTTCAGCTGTGAAATCAGAATTAGCAGGGCCTGCAAAAAAGTTCATGCAACCGTCAAACGCCATAAGTTTATCGCCTAATTCGCAAAGCTCTTTAATTGGTGCATATACAAATACGTCATGGTAGCCCTCGCCGTCTGTTAATGCTAATAGCTCTTTGTATGCATCGGCAGAATTTTTAGGGTTAAAATATGTAAGCTCAACGCCTTTTTCTTTTGCAAATTCCGGTGTTATAAGCTGCTTTGCTCTGCTTATGCGGTTGTCATCAACATCTGTTACAACAATTTTTGAAGGACGGTTGCCTGCAACAAGCGGATATTCCACAGCGCCAAGCCCCATAGGGCCACAGCCGCCTAAAATAAGCACATTACCGCCCGTTTTAATGCCCATTTCATGGTTATAATTAACTTTGTTTGTGTGGTACATTATGTTGTAGCCGCCAACTACACAGCTCATCGGCTCGCCCAAAGATGCATCGAAGTAACTATCGCCATCGTAGTGAAGAAGGCAACCTAACTCCATAACTTCTTGTGGCATTATGCAGTAAGTTGCAGCGCCGCCGCAGTGTACGTAAGAGTAACCGGGGGAGTCTAATTTTCCTTGATAGTTTAAAGCGGGTTGAAGGGCAAATTTTTCGCCCGGCTTAAATTCGTTTTGCCATTTTTTGCCCACTTTTACAATATCACCGGCGCACTCGTGGCCGATAATAATGGGGTTTGTATCTACATCTTGCGGGCAACGCTTGTGCGCTTTGCCCTGTATTAACAGCTTATATGTAGACATACAAATGCTGTCGCTTATTATTTTTACAAGTATTTCATCATCTTTAATTTCGGGAAGCTCAAACTCCTCAAGCCTTAAATCGTTTGCACCGTAAAGTCTAACTGCTTTTGTAATCATAAATATTTCCTTTCGATTAATAAATTTTGTTTAAAACAACTTGTGATTTCAATTCGTTTACAAGCTCAAGCGTAGGTGGGTTTGTGCCACTTGTTGTAACTGCGCCCGCGCTGCAAGCAATGGCAAGCTTTGCGGATTCTTCAAGGCTAAATCCGTTTATGGCTGCATATGCGAAAGCGCCTACCATGCTATCGCCTGCGCCAACCGTAGATTGCACTTTTACGCTTAATGCTTTTGCGCTGTATGCTTGTTTACTGTTTATAAAAAGTGCGCCTTGTGCACCCATTGATAACACTACAGTGTCAATGCCTTTATTAATTAAACTTTTGCACATGTCTACAAGTTCTTGCTCGTTTGCGCTTTCTTTTTTAAAGTAG
Organism: uncultured Clostridia bacterium; assembly: GCA_964371035.1. Classification (GTDB taxonomy): domain Bacteria; phylum Bacillota; class Clostridia; order Tissierellales; family Sedimentibacteraceae; genus UBA1535. The sequence goes on from CAYJLG010000042.1 coordinate 3,819, forward strand.
CGCAGCAATTCATCTTTGTTTGGTTTTATAAAATCAGGTTTTGCGTCAAGTGCAAGTGCAAAAGCTTCGTTGTCTGCATCTAAAAAAACTTTTGCGCCCTTTTGCTTTAAAAGTTGTGTTAAATTTTTGTAAAAACCCTTGTCGGCGTTTACATGCATACTGCCGGCAAGAACAAAAATTGCGTCTTTGCATGCATAAGTGAATAAGTTTTCATTAAGAAGCCTTTCCACTTGCGCTTCGTTAGCAAAAATTCCGGGTTCGTTAATCTCTGTTATTCCGTTTACTTCATCAAAAAGTTTTAAGTTTGTTCTTGTGTTTCCGGCTACTTTTATAAAGTCAAATTTGCAATTCAGCCTATTTAAAGCGCTTGAAAAAACATCTGCGTTTTCTTCGCCCATAAAGCCGGTTGCAACGCTGTTTGCACCAAGCATTGATATTACTTTTGAAACATTTATACCTTTACCGCCTGCGTCTTGCGTAAAGCTTTGAACACGGTTTAAACCACCCGGTTTAAGCGGCTCAATAATTGCGGTTTTATCGATAGCAGGGTTTAAAGTTAAAGTGATAATCATTTAATTTCCCCCTGTAAAAAGCTCTATTATTTTCTCCTTGCTGTTTGCGTTAATTAAGTTTTCAACATCGCTCTCTTCTTCAAGCACATCAACAATATTCTCTAAAATATCAAGATGCTCCTCGCCAAGAGCCGCAATTCCTACAACAAGTTTAACTGTCATACCGTCCCATTCAATGCCTTCGGGGTAAGTTATAACGCAAATGCCCGTTTTTTGTATATACTTTTTATAGTCTTTTTCTCCGTGAGGAATGGCAATCATATTGCCTATTGCGGTTGAAAAATTATTATCGCGTGCTATCATGCCCTGTGTGTATTCTGCTTTTGCATAGCCTGCCTGTGTCAAAAGTTTGCCGCAAAGCTCTATGGCATCTTTTTTGTTTGTGGAGGGTTGATTTAAAATTATATTGTCTGCGTTTAGCATTTGCAAGTCTCCTTTATTTATTAAATTTAAATTTTGAAAAGCTTAATTTATAAACGAAAAATCACAACTTAAATAAATGCCCGAAATACTGCGATAAATGTGTTTGCATTAACTGTTGCAATTTTATAAACACAGCTTGTTCGTCTTTATGTATTAAGCTGTTTAAAAAATTATCGTTCTCAATTAATTCGCTGCTTATAAGCCCAATGGCTGCTTTGGCTTGTGCGCTCGCTGTTTGTGGAAGCAACGCCAAAAGGCATACTTTTGCAGTTTCTTCGGCGGCGTTTTTTATATTGCCTTTTTCCGGCGATATAATAGCCACTACAGGTTGTTCAACTCCGTTTGAAACACAGTGTAAAAGAAGCAAATCAATTCCTTTTATAACTTGTGAAGAAATTTCTTCGCGCTTTATAAGGTCGCTGTAAATAAGCTCGCTTTGCTTTTTAGAATTTGCAAAGTGAAGGCTTACAAACTTTGCTATACCCTCAACTGTGTATATATCACTAACTACAATATTTGCAAAATTATCTAAAATTGCCTGTACTTCTGTAAGGTGCTGTTTTGCGTTAATAATATTTGCACTTAGCTCTTTTGTATGCTCGTGTTGCAAGCTTGCACAAATAGCTTTCGTGTTTTCTATTGTATTTCTAATTATGTCGCAATCTTTTTTAGTAAGTATGGGGCTTACATTTACAACAGTTTTTTCGCTAATTTCAAGCGGTATTGTGGAAATAATAAAGTCGCAGTTTTGCCACTGCTCTTTGTTGTTGTAATCGCAAACTTCCGCTGTTATCTCGTTTGAAAAGTGCTTTTTAACCTGGCTGCTTAGCATGTAAGAAACACCTATACCTCCAAGGCAAATAATAGCAACCTTTAGTTTACGGTGCAATTTTTTACAGCCTATTTGCATTACTGCTGCACCAAAGTGTGCTGCTATGCAAACAATTTCACCTTCCGGCACTTCTTTGCCCAGCTCTTGGTGCAATATGTGCGCCGCCATGGCAGAGCGCTTATAAATATCGGGGAATTCGGCTTTTATTTGCCCGTCGAGGGGGTCTTTAATTTCATAGCCGTTTTTTATTCGCTCAATTGCCGACCATAAGTGCACACTTAAACCTCTAACAAATTCTTCATCGTTTTTTAAAGTGGGCGCTAATCTTTCGTCAAAATTTTCTATAAGCATATATGTTAAGCTTAACGCTTTATTGTATGCCAATGTTTCTTCTTGCTCGCTTATTGGGTTTTTGTATTTTGCCCGTGTAGCCATAAGGCCTTTGCTTATGCGTATAATCTCAAAGTCGCTAAGTTTTATTTCAAAGCGCTTTTGTATTTCATCTGCTATTTTTTTAGATAGCTGCCATAATACACCGCTTTTTGCAAAAAACTCTTCGTCTTTCACATGTTGGTTTTTTAATATGCGTGAAATTTGCACACATAGCCTTAATTGTAAGATTTTTAAAGTATCGGGTGTTATCCAGTTTAGCTGTAAAGACATAAGCGATAAAATATTATTAACTTCTGCAGTAATATTATCTTTTGGAAACTTAAATTTACTTGTTAAAATATCGTTATTGCCGTTTTGCTCTTGTATTTTCGACAAATAGTAAACCATAGCTTTTCGCATATCTTTTTCTAAGCCTTGCACTGCTACGCCAAGCCCTTGTTTTCTCAGCAATTCCACATTAAATTTGTTGAATTCCTTTTCGAGCACGTCAAGGTCTAAGCTTAAAGTCGATTCGCTAACTTCTAAAATACTTGAATAATAATATAGTTTTTGAAAATCGATGTTATCAAGCAGTGCAAGGGCAAATGTGTTTCGTCTATCGTCTTTACTGAAAGCTGTTACTTTTTGGGTGTTTAGAATTGTTTTTTTTAACTCGAGTATGTTTTCTTTGCTGCCGCTTAAATAAAGCCCTTCTTTTAAACTTGTTTCAAGTTTTATGTTGAATTTATCTAAAACCGTGTCTATGTTTTCAAGTTCTCTAAATACAGTGCGCCTGCTAACGCTTAAAATTTCTGCAAATTCGCTAACGCTTATTGGTTTGTTGCTTTCTATTAGCAACTTGAAAATTTTAATTAGTCGCTGCGATACTATCTGCATTTAATTACCTCCTGCTTTACACTGTTTTTATAAATTGCTTTTTAAAAAGTCCTCAATTGCGCTTGCAGCTTCTTTTTCGTCTTCTCCGTCTACAGTAATAACAAGTTCTTCGCCTTTTTTTGCCGAGAGCTTCATAAGTGCAAACAGTTTTTTTACATCTGCTGTTTTTTCGCCTTTAACTAATGTGATGGAAGAGGTGAATTTTTGTGCCTCTTTTGCCAAAAGCCCTGCAGGCCTTGCGTGAATTCCTTGCTCGTCTGTAATTATATAGCTAAATGTAGTCATGTTAAACTCCTTTTTGATCTTTAATGTCGCTTATAAGCTTTTCATATTCCGGTGCATTTAAAAAGTCGTGTATGGTTACAAGGTAAGCGCTTGGGTTAGCTGCAGTTGCTCTTTCTTTTAATTGGTCGTGCGTTACAACAATGTCTGCATCTTGTGGTATTTCGCTTACAGGGTGGTGAATAACTTCAATATCTGTTATGCCTGCATTTTTAAGCTTTTTGCGCAGTTTGCTTGCACCCATTGCACTGCTGCCCATGCCTGCATCACATGCAAAAACAACTTTTTTAGCATATTTTAAGTTAGATTCGTTTGTACCTGTAGCTACATTTGGCACAATACCTTTTGCTTCGTTTTTGGCCGCTTGCATTTCTTCTTTTGCCTTGTCAAGGTCTGCATCTTTGCCGAAGTTTTTTAGCAATAGCGCCGATAAAACAAACGTTACAATTATTGATACAACTATACCTAAAATATTTGCAAAATAAGCATCGCTCGGGGTCATTATCATTTGCGCTATAATGCTACCCGGTGCTGCAGGGCCTGTTAAACCACCGTCAAACATAGAGAAAATAAAAACGCCCGAGGCACCGCCTGCAATTGTGGATAGTATTAAAATAGGATTCATAAGAACAAACGGGAAGTATATTTCATGTATTCCGCCAAAGAAGTGGATAATTGCAGCACCCGATGCAGAACTTTTTGAACTGCCTTTGCCGAAGAACATATAAGCAAGCAATAATCCTAAACCGGGGCCGGGGTTAGATTCTATCATGTAAAAAATAGATTTACCGGCTTCTAAAACTTCTTGAGCACCAAGCGGGGTAAAAACACCATGGTTTATTGCGTTATTTAAAAACAGTACTTTAGCAGGCTCTACCAATATAGAAACAAGTGGCAATAAGCCTATAGAAACAAGAGCCTCAACGCCGCTGCCCAGTGCCTGAGTACCTATTTCAACAAGCGGCCCTATGCCAAAAAATGAAATTCCTGCAAGAGTTGCGCCTAAAATGCCAATTGAAAAATTGTTTACTATCATTTCGAAACCTGCGGGTATTTTTTTGTCAACAGATTTATCGAAATATTTTATTACTAAGCCGCCTAAAGGGCCACAAATCATAGCACCTAAAAGCATTGGTGTAGAGGGAGAACCCATAATTACGCCGAAAGTTGCAATGGCACCAATAACGCCGCCGCGTACATCTGCTATCATTTTACCGCCTGTGTAACCAATTAAAATAGGCAATAAGTAAGAGAGCATGGGCCCTACTATAGTGGCAAGTGCCTCGTTAGGAAGCCAGCCCGCCGGTATAAATAAAGCTGTTATTAAACCCCATGCAATAAAAGCGCCTATATTTGGCATAACCATTCCGCTTAAAAAGCGTCCAAATCCTTGAACTTTGTTTTTCATAATTGCATACCACCTATAAATAATTTTGTGATTTTTAATGAGCTCATTTATCATCATGTGCTTAGTATAGCACATGAATTTTGTGCAATCAACATAAAGAAATTTAAGTTTGTCACACTATTTTAGTGACATTTTTAATTACTGTGCAATGTGTTCATATAATTGCCGTGTGTTTTGTGCAATGTAATTAAATTGTGGGGTTTGAGATGCAGATGAAGGGAAAAAACAAAGCAAAATAATGTTGAGAACGGCGAAGGCGGTGTAAAAAAGCAAGGGAATTAGCGTTAATGGCAGTAAGAATAAGCAAGGAAAAGAACAGGTGAATGCCTGTACATGAGTACATGGTGAGCATTTAAAACAGAATTGGCTTAGGCTTAAATTTACCGGCGCATACTTCAAAAAACCGGCAATGCGGGTTTAAAAAACCTGCTTTTTTCTTTAATATTGCTCAAAATACACAAAGAAGCCTCGTTTTACAAATTAAAACGAGGCTTCTTTGACAGGCTGAGGCAGCCAATGGAATATGAAAGCTTTTTATAATTATATTGTAATATAAATGCACATTAAGCTAACAATTTAACAAATATTTATCAATTTCTTTTGCGCATTTAATACCATCTGCAATTGCCCAAACAACAAGCGATTGCCCTCTTTTCATATCGCCGCAAGCGAAAATATTATCTACACTTGTTTTATATGAAGTTTGTGCTTTGGCAGGAATATCCACTTTTGGCGCAATATACTGCTCGTATCCTGTAAAACCTGCCGCTATTAAAAGCATATCCGCTTTTAATTTTTGCTCGCTGTTTTCAATTTCGCATAGGTTTCCGTCTTCAAATTTAACCTTAACGGTTAACACGCCGGTAATTTTACCGTCTTTTTCATAAATTTCTTTAATAGTTGTTTCAAAAACTCTGGGGTCAGCTCCGAAAACTTGAATTGCCTCTTCTTGCCCGTAATCTGTTTGTGCCACTTTAGGCCATTCGGGCCATGGGTTTGTTTCTTGGCGCTCGATAGGAGGTTTTGGCATCATTTCAATTTGCACTACGCTTTTTGCACCGTGGCGAACACATGTCCCAACGCAGTCGTTACCTGTATCACCGCCGCCAAGCACAATTACGTTTTTTCCTTTTGAGTTTATAAAGTCGCCTGTTAAATTGTTTGAAAGCAAACTGCTTGTTGTGCTTTTTAAAAAATCAACTGCAAAATAAATGCCCTTAGCAGTTCTTCCGGGTACTTTAATATCCCTTGCTTTTTTTGCCCCGCAACATAAAACTATTGCATCGTACTCTTTTTGTAAATCTTCAAGTTTAATATTGTTTCCTATATCCTTGTTTTTTTCAAAAACAACACCTTCTTGCCTCATCAATTCAATGCGGCGTTCAATAATTTTTTTGTCGAGCTTCATGTTGGGTATGCCATACATTAAAAGCCCACCGAAATTATCATCGCGCTCAAAAACAGTTACATTATGCCCGCGCTTGTTTAATTTTTCGCTAACGGCAAGGCCGGCAGGGCCCGAGCCTATTACTGCAACTTTTTTATCGCTTCGCACCAAGGGTGGCTCTGGCGCCATATAGCCTTTTTTAAAGCCGTTCTCTATTAAAAAAAGCTCGTTATCGTGAATTGTAACAGCGTCTGAGTGAATGCCGTTAATACATGCTTTTTCGCAAAGTGCAGGGCAAACTCTGCCCGTAAACTCGGGGAAACAATTTGTTTTTAAAAGCCTTGATAGCCCGTGTTTAAAATTTTCGTTATAAATTTCGTCGTTAAATTCATGTATTAAATTATGCAAAGGGCAGCCTGTAACCATGCCCTTTAGTTCAATAGCACTTGAGCAAAAAGGCACACCGCAGTTCATGCACCTTGCAGCTTGGTTTATGCGCTCTTGCTTTTCGTTATAACTGTAAAATTCGTTAAAATTCAATATGCGGTCTTTAACGAGGACCTTTTCATTGGATTTCCTGTCATACTCCATAAACCCTGTGATTTTACCCATTATTAACACCTAATTTCTGTTTATTACTTTTGTGAAAGCTTCGAGCTGAGCGTTTTCTACAGATACACCTTTTTCAATAAAGCTGCTTATTGTTTCAAGCATTTTTTTATAATCGTTTGGTACTATTTTTTTAAAGTGCGGTAAAACATCTTCAAAACTATCTAAAATATCTTTTGCTCTTTTCGAGCCGGTGTGCTCAAAATGTTTTTCGATTAACTGCTTAAGCTCGTCGCTGTCATGCTTGTTTGAAATTTCATACATAGTTACAAATTCTTTGTTTAGCTTTAAATATAAATCGTGTTTCAGGTCTAAAACATAAGCTATACCGCCGCTCATGCCGGCTGCAAAGTTCTTGCCTGTAGAGCCTAATATAACAGCTTTGCCGCCTGTCATATATTCAAGGCCATGGTCGCCACAGCCTTCAACAATTGAAGTTGCGCCTGAATTTCGCACCATAAAACGCTCGCCTGCAATGCCGTTAATATAACATTCGCCGGATGTTGCCCCATATAGCGCAACATTGCCTATAATTACATTCTCTTCGGCCTTGAATTTGCCGCCTTTAGGTTTTGTAACAATTATTTTACCGCCCGATAAACCTTTGCCAACATAATCGTTTGCATCGCCGTGCAAGTTTAGCGTTAACCCTTTTGGTATAAACGCCCCAAAACTTTGGCCGGCGCCTCCCGTGCACTCAACTGTAAACATGTCATCATCAAGCGTGTTTTTATACACTTTGCTTATTTCAGCGCCCAAAATTGTTCCAAGTGTTCTATCTGTGCTGCAAACATTAATTTTTTCGGTGTGGGTAGCTTTAGTTTCAATGGCATTTTTAAATTTATTAAGAAGTGTTTTTTCATCTATGGTATCGCTTAATTTAAAATCGTATAAACTGCTTTCATCAAAGGTTTTTTCATTGCTGTTTGCATGAATATCTGATATTACAAGGCTCATGTCAACAAGCTCTGCGCGGCTTGTAACTTTTTTGTCTTTAATTTTTATAAGGTCTGTTCGCCCTGTTAATTCTTTCAATGTTCTAATGCCAAGTTTTGCCATTATTTCGCGCAGCTCTTCGGCAATAAACATCATAAAGTTCATAACATACTCGGGTTTGCCGCTAAAGCGCTTTCGCAAACATTCGTTTTGCGTTGCAATGCCCACGGGGCAAGTGTCTAAATTACATACACGCATCATCATACAGCCCATAGTAACAAGCGGTGCTGTTGCAAAGCCAAACTCCTCTGCGCCAAGTATTGCCGCAATGGCAACGTCGCGCCCGCTCATAAGCTTGCCGTCTGTTTCTAAAACAACGCTGCTGCGTAAATTGTTTTGAATAAGCGTTTGGTGCGCCTCTGCAAGGCCAAGCTCCCAAGGAAGGCCTGCATCTAAAATAGAGCTTGTTGGCGCAGCGCCTGTTCCGCCATCGTAGCCGGAAATTAATATAACCGCTGCGCCTGCTTTTGCTACGCCTGCTGCTATTGTGCCAACGCCACATTCCGACACAAGTTTAACTGAAATTCTTGCATCTCTATTGGCGTTTTTCAAATCGTATATTAGCTGCGCTAAATCTTCAATAGAGTAAATATCGTGGTGCGGCGGCGGGGAAATAAGCGCAACGCCCGGGGTAGAGTGCCTTGTTTTTGCTATCCATGGGTAAACTTTTCCGCCGGGTAAATGCCCACCCTCACCGGGTTTTGCGCCTTGCGCCATTTTAATTTGTATTTCGTTTGCGCTTAGCAAATATTCGCTTGTAACGCCAAAGCGCCCAGAGGCAACTTGCTTTATAGCGCTGTTTTTTATTGTGCCAAGCCTTGCAGGGTCTTCTCCGCCCTCGCCGGAGTTAGATTTCCCACCGAGCGTATTCATGGCAATGGCCATGCACTCGTGCGCTTCTTTAGATATAGAACCGTAAGACATAGCACCTGTTTTAAATCGCTTTACAATTTCGCTTGCAGGCTCTACTTCGCTTAAAGGTATACCCTCGCCGAATTTAAAAGCGAGTAAGCCCCTTAATGTGTGAGGTTTGTTTATGTCGTCAACCATTGCGGTATATTGCTTGAACCTGCTATAGTCGCCACTTTGAGAAGCCTGTTGAAGAGCAATTATAATTTCAGGGCTGTAAAGGTGATCTTCTTTATCCTCACCGTTGATAAGCTTTGAATAACCCATGCTATCAAGCGTGTTATCAACACCAAGGCCAAGGGGGTCAAATGCTTTCGAGTGCCTAAATTCAATGCCTTCTTCTATTTCTTTAAGGCCAATGCCACCAACCCTGCTAACTGTGTTTGTAAAGTATTTGTCTATTACATGCTTGTTAATGCCAACCGCCTCGAATATTTGCGCCGATTGATAACTTTGAATTGCAGATATACCCATTTTTGCGGAAACTTTAACAATACCGTGTAAAACTGCATGGTTGTAGTCGCTAATAGAGGTAAAAATATCTTTGTCCAGTATTTTTTTATCAATTAACTCCGCTATACATTCGTGGGCTAAATATGGGTTAATTGCCCTTGCGCCATAACCTAAAAGCGTTGCAAACTGGTGAACATCTCGAACCTCGCCGCTTTCTAAAATTATAGAAACAGCTGTGCGTTTTTTAGTTCTAATTAAATATTGCTCCATGGCACTAACAGCTAATAGCGAGGGGATAGCAACATGGTTTTCATCAACGCCTCTATCAGATAAAACTATAATATTAGCGCCTTTGCTATATGCCTTATCGCATTTTACAAATAGCTGGTCCAGTGCCTTTTCAAGCGAAGTGTTTTTGTAATAAAGCAGTGAAACGGTTTTAACGTTAAATCCATTTATATTTATGGCTTTAATTTTTGCTAAATCTGTTGCTGTTAAAATGGGGTTGTTTACTTCCAAAACATTGCAGTTTTGGGCGCTGTCGCTAAGTAAATTGCCGTCTTTACCAATATACACTGTTGTGTCGGTTACAATTTCCTCGCGCAGTGAATCTATAGGAGGGTTTGTAACTTGCGCAAAAAGCTGTTTGAAATACCTAAATAAAGGCTGATGTTTATCGCTTAAAACAGCAAGGGGGATATCTGTGCCCATTGCAGAAGTTGGCTCAACACCATTTTTTGCCATAGGCAAAATATTGTTTTTTACATCCTCGTAAGAATATGCAAAAACCTTGTATAATTTATCTCGCTGTGCCTGTGTGTGTGTTGGCATTTTTTTGTTTGGCACTTGCAAGTCTTTTAGCTTTACAAGGTTAGTGTCAAGCCATTCGCCATAAGGTTTTTTGTTTGCATAATAATTTTTACATTCCTCATCAGATATCAACTTTTTGTTAACAGTGTCAACTAAAAGCATTTTGCCGGGCTCGAGCCTTAATTTTTTAACTATTTTTTCAGGGTTAATATCTAAAACGCCAACTTCAGATGATAAAACAAGCGTGTTATCATCAAGTATATAGTAGCGTGAAGGGCGAAGGCCGTTTCTGTCTAAAACAGCGCCCATAATATCACCATCGGAAAAAAGAATTGCTGCAGGGCCGTCCCACGGCTCCATCATTGTGGCGTAATAGCGATAAAAATCTCGTTTATTCTTGCTCATGTATTTGTTGTTTTTCCATGGCTCGGGTATTGCCATCATAACAGCAAGCGGTAAATCTACGCCGCTCATATATAAAAATTCAAGTGTGTTGTCAAGCATGGCGGAATCAGAGCCCTCGCCATTAATAACAGGCAGAACTTTTGCAATATCTTCGCCCAAAACTTCGCTATACATCGTTTCTTCTCTGGCGTGCATTCTGTCGGCGTTACCTCTTATGGTGTTAATTTCACCGTTGTGCAAAATTACCCTGTTTGGGTGCGCACGCTCCCAACTGGGGTTTGTGTTTGTAGAAAAGCGCGAGTGTACCATAGCGATGGCGCTTTTATAGCTTTTATTTTGTAAATCTAAGTAAAATTGCCTTAATTGCCCAACTAAAAACATACCCTTATACACAAGAGTGCGTGAAGATAAACTTGCTACATATGTACTTGTGGCACTGTGCTCAAACTCTCGCCTTACAATGTAAAGGCTCCTGTCAAAATCAATGCCTTTTTCAATGTGTTTTGGACGCTTTAAAAAGCATTGCTCAATATAGGGCATTTTTTCTATTGCTTTTTTTCCAAGCACGGCAGAATTTGTTGGCACATCTCTCCAACCTAAAACTTCTATGCCGGCTTTTGTTGCAATAAGTTCAAAAAGCTTTTTTTCTTTCATTCTTTTGCTTTTTTCACAAGGCATAAAAAACATGCCAATGCCGTAATCGCGCTCTTGCCCTATTTCAAAAGGCAGTTTTAAGCTTTCAAAAAACTCGTGAGAAATTTGCACAAGTATTCCAACGCCGTCACCGGTTTCGCCGCTTGCATCTTTACCCGCCCTGTGTTCAAGCTTTTCAACAATTTCAAGGGCGTTTGAAACAACAGAATGCGTTTTTTTACCGTCGATAGACACAACGGCACCTATTCCGCAGGCATCGTGTTCAAAGCTTTTGTTGTATAATGTGTTGTTTTGCATTTGCACCCTCCTTGGTATAATATATAAAAGAGGTCGCGTATAAAGCGCAAATATAGCGCAATATACACGACCTCTTTGTCGCAAATATAAATTTTTAATATTATACCACAAAAGCAAAATAAATGCAACAAAAAAAGCAGTTTAAATGCTATGTGATAGCACTTAAACTGCTTTATATCTTTGCGGGGCATTTTGCAAAATGACGTGAGGGCGCATATATTATATGCTGAGGGAAACTTTTGCATTTGCCACCGTAAGAGTGTTTTTATAAAATTAAAATTATATTAGTCATCTTGCAAAGCACTGTAGCCTTCTTCGCCCGTTCTAACTTTTACTACATTTTCAACATCGTAGATGAATATTTTGCCATCACCTATATTTCCTGTGTAAAGAGCTTTTTTAACTGTTTGAATAACAGTTTCAACAGGAATTTTGCAAACAACAATTTCAACTTTTACTTTTGGAAGTAATGTTGCCTCTACTTCAACGCCACGGTAATATTGTTGCATACCTTTTTGCATTCCGCAGCCCATTACATTAGTTACTGTCATACCGGTAACGCCAATTGATTCCAAAGCACGTTTTAATTTTGTAAAGCGGCTTTGCTTTGTTACAATAGAGAATTTTGTCATTTTTGAAACACCGCTTGAATTATCCACAACAGGAATTGCTTTTTCGCTTGGGGTTGCAACAAGAGGTTTTTCCTCTGCAACCATGCCTATAGGCATAAAGTCGGCATAACTGCTTTCAAGGCCGTGCTCTGTTGTATCAAGCCCTAATATCTCTTCTTCTTCGGAAACCCTTAAACCATGAACTTTTTTAATAATTGCAAATGTAATAGACATTGCAATTGCAGTCCACGCTATAATTGCAACAGTGCCAATTGCTTGAACTAAAAGAAGCCTTACGCCGCCTCCGTAAATTAAGCCGCCATCTATCGCGAAAAGCCCAACCGCAAGTGTTCCCCAAATACCATTTACACCATGAACGGCAACAGCGCCAACGGGGTCGTCTAATTTTAGCTTTATATCAATAAACTCAACTGCTATTACAACTAAGAAACCTGAAACCAAGCCCACAAGTGCCGCGCCTACGGCGTCCATAGTAGCACAGCCTGCGGTAATACCAACAAGGCCTGCAAGCGCCGCATTGAGTGTCATTGAAACATCGGGCTTGCCGTTTTTAATCCATGTGTAGAACATTGTGGTAACAGCGGCAATAGCTGGCGCAATAGTTGTGGTAACAAATATTGAGGCAAGGCCGCCAATGCCGTTTAAAGTTGTAGCGGCAGCACCGTTAAAACCATACCAGCCGAACCAAAGTATAAATACGCCAAGTGCGCCTGTAGTTAAGTTATGCCCGGGTATTGCTTTTACTATTGTTTTGCCTGTTTTTTCGTTTTTCTCATATTTACCTATGCGTGGCCCTAAAAACATAATACCTATTATTGCGCTTACACCGCCAACAGTGTGTATTGCGGCAGAGCCTGCAAAATCTATAAAGCCCATTTCAAAAAGCCAACCCTGAGAGTTCCAAACCCAACCTGCCTCTATAGGGTAAACAATTGCGCTTAAAACTGCGCTGTAAATTAAATATGCGCTAAATTTTGTGCGCTCTGCCATTGCGCCTGAAACTATTGTTGCGGCTGTTGCACAGAAAACCAAGTTGAATATAAAAACCGACCATGGGAAGTTTGCGTAATCTGTGAAAATATCGAAGTTTGGCATACCGAAAAGCCCTAAAATATAATCTTCGCTCATCATAACGGCAAAACCTATAAATATAAACATCACCGTGCCGAAACTGAAATCCATTAAGTTTTTCATTATAATGTTTCCGGCATTTTTCGCCCGTGTAAAACCTGTTTCCACCATTGCAAAACCTGCTTGCATGAAGAACACCAGTGCGGCACCTATTAAAAACCACACGCCATATAATTCCGTTAAAACTGCTTCCATTGTTAAATCCTCCTAAAATTAAATTTAAACCTATAAAATAGAAGGTGCGTTTAACCGTTTTGAACGGTTAAACGCACCTCTTTGTGCATTATTTTGTTTTTTAATTCACGCTATATAAAATTTCGCCGTATGTTGGCATTTTCCAGTGCTTTTTAGGCACTATCATCTCAAGCTCGTCAACCATAAGCCTAATTTCAGTCATTTGTGCAAAAACTTTATCTCTGTAGAAATCAGCAAGCTCTTTTACGCCCTGTATGCTTTTTGCTTCAATTAAAGTGCTGTTTAACTTTTGAAGCGAAGCGTATATATCTTTAGTTAGCGAGGTGCACTTGCTTATAAGAGCGTTTTCTAAAGAAGCGTCGCTGTTAAACTGTTGTTTTTTTGTTGCTATGTCTAACAGCTCATTTTGAAAGCTTAAAGAATAACCCACAATATCTTTAGAAACCATTTCTATAAAAGTTAGCGCCTCTATATGTATTGCTTTTTGGTAATTCTCGCTTAAAATTTCATACCTTGCATGAACCTCGCTTTCAGTGAAGATATTGTGCTTTTTAAATAGCTCTATATTTTTTGGCTTTATAAATTCAGGCAGGGCATCTTTTGTTGTTTTTAAATTTAAAAGCCCTCTATTTTTTGCTTCTTTCACCCATTCATCAGAATAGTTATTGCCGTTAAATATAATTCTTTTGTGCTTTTTAATAGTGCTTCTAACAAGCTTTGTAAGCTCTGTGTTAAAATCATCTGCTTTTTCAAGAATGCTTGCAAATTCGCTTAAAACCTCTGCAACTATTGTGTTTAAAATTATATTCGGCCCTGAAATAGAGAATGTTGAACCAAGCATTCTAAATTCAAATTTGTTGCCTGTAAATGCAAAGGGCGACGTTCTGTTCCTATCGGTGGTATCCTTAGGGAAATGCGGTAAAACAGTTGCCCCAAGCTCCATAGTTGTTTTTTGTGTGCCCTTGTATTCCTCTTTGTTTTCAAGCGATTCCAAAATAGCTGTAAGCTCATCGCCCAAAAATATTGAAACAATTGCAGGAGGCGCTTCATTTGCGCCAAGGCGATGGTCGTTACCTGCATTTGCAACAGAAACCCTAAGCAAATCTTGGTAATCGTCAACCGCTTTTATAACGGCTGTTAAGAACAAAATGAACTGTGCATTCTCGTGGGGGGTATCGCCCGGCTCTAATAAATTTAAGCCTGTATCTGTAGAAATGGCCCAGTTATTGTGTTTGCCGCTGCCGTTTACACCCGCAAAAGGCTTTTCGTGTAATAGGCATGCAAGGCCGTGCTTATCTGCAATGCTTTTCATAAGCTCCATTGTAAGCTGGTTATGGTCTGTTGCAATGTTTGAAGTTGTAAAAATAGGTGCAAGCTCGTGCTGTGCAGGTGCAACCTCGTTGTGCTTTGTTTTTGCCATAACGCCAAGCTTCCAAAGTTCTTCATCAAGCTCTTTCATAAAGGCGGCAACTCGTGGCTTAATTGTGCCAAAATAATGGTCGTCAAGCTCTTGCCCTTTTGGCGGTTTTGCGCCAAAAAGTGTTCTTCCACAATACATCAAATCAGCACGTTTTAAAAACATTTGCTTGTCTATTAAAAAATATTCTTGCTCGGGGCCTACTGTTGAAACAACTCTTTTTGCGGTTTTATTGCCAAAAAGCTTTAATACCCTAAGAGCTTGCGTGTTAATTGCCTCCATGCTTCGAAGAAGCGGCGTTTTTTTATCTAATGCCTCACCCGAGTAAGAGCAAAACGCAGTTGGAATACAAAGTGTATCGTCTTTTATAAAAGCATAGGATGTTGTGTCCCACACAGTGTAGCCTCTGGCCTCGAATGTGCTTCTTATGCCACCGCTTGGGAAAGACGATGCGTCGGGCTCGCCCCTTACAAGCTCTTTGCCGGAAAACTCCATTATAATTTTACCACCGGCAAGCGGTGAGATAAAGCTGTCGTGCTTTTCGGCTGTAATGCCTGTCATTGGCTGGAACCAGTGGGTAAAATGAGTAACTCCTTTTT
>CAYJLG010000043.1:0-19084 GCA_964371035.1 uncultured Clostridia bacterium
CCTTGTTGTTGAGGATAACCGCCCTGCTGTTGAGGATAACCTCCTTGCATAGGTTTACCTAAAGCCATGCATATTTCATAGCCCATTTGTTCACATTTTCTGTATTCTTCACTAAATCTGCTATCGATTTCATCAAAGCTTTCATCAAGTCTAAATTTAATATCATCAAACCACGGACTATTTATTTGAATGTTCATATAAAATTCATATAAAGTTTTATATCTAGGTGGAGAATAACTTTCTCGTTCTCCATTATTATCACGATATATTTCTTCTTCGTCTTCTCTAATATCTAGATTACAGCTAAGCACTTGTGAAATCATAATTACATCTGGATTTTCATCACGCCAATCTCTGTGTCTACAATAAATAAAACTTCCATTTCTTTCATCTACTTTAAGTTCATCATCTTTACCAAAAGATCTAGTAGGCGAAAATGATTGTAAAACAGTTTCGTTGTTTTTGCGATATTCTAATTGTTCTTTTATTTCAACTAATGTAGAATTACGACGCTCGTCAAATAGTGGTGAAAGTAATTTAGCACAATCTTTACACATATCTCCATCTTCGAGTTTACGATTTCCAAACAATCCAATTTTTTCTCCACACACATCGCATTCTTTTTTATCAAATAATCCCATAATAATCCTACCTTTCTATAATTAATAGCTTCCGCCGCCACTGCCGCCTCGACTGCTATTGCTACCACTATCCTTTTGTTTTTGTATTTTTGTTCTCGTAGTATTTTCATACAAGAACCTATCGTTGCTTCTTCCAAGTATAAATGATCCTTGTTTTATATAACTAGCAGCTTCGTGCTTTTCTCTTGCAGTATTCATTTTTGATTTCATAACACCTGTTACTGCAAAAGCTATTAGTGTTCCTGCTCCTAGACCTATTGCTGCAGCAATTAAAAAACTTGTTGCAGTCAGCGATTCACCTTCATACGGCACACCTGTTGCAGCTGCATCTAAAAACTTAATCGTTTCGTCTAAGTATGTATCATATGCACCGTAAAAATCTCCGTCTTGTAAATATGGTACTATTATCGCATCTATCCTATCAAGTGCAGCATCACTAACCACTGTTACGCCATACCCTCTGCCGACAGTATGATATTCTCTTGCCACTGTGTTTTGACCAAAAACTAATCCATCTTTTTGTTGGTCTAAACCAGGATGAGATCTCAAATATGATTCTAACGATAGATTCCCTGTGTTTTCAGTAGTAACAAATGTTACTTCAAAGTCGTAGATATTTCTTATTTCTTCTATTCTTTCTGTCAATTTTGATTCTTGTTCATCCGTAAAAATATCTGCTTCATCAATGATGTACATGCTTTCTGCAAAGGTGGTAAAAGGGAGAACAAGAAATGCTCCCACTATTAAAATAAGTGTTAGTAATATTCTTTTCATGTTCACTCCTCCTAACTCATAAAGAACAGCGCTAATGCAGCTACTGGTATTGCTGAAGCTAATGCTATTCCTATTCGATATTTTAGCAATTTATTCTTGTCTATAGGTAATTCTCCCGCAACTTGCCCTGTTTGTCCATTAATAGCAAATTGATACATTTTACCTTCATATTTAGTATTTAGCATCCAAACAGGGAGTAAAGCATAGCGTATGTCGTCTCCGTGCATTTGAACGAATGAATTTTTTTTGTTTACTGTAGTATATCCTTTGACAGTCTCTCTAAACGCTTGTTCTGTCGAATTTATTACTCTATAATTTGCGCGTTCTGAAGATTCTTCTACACTTACATCGAATTTATCTGCAAAGTATCCTGCCATGTACATAGGGCTAAAATCAACACAATCGCTGTAATTATATGGCTCTATTCCGTCCATATAATTGTCATCCATCTTTGTCGACGCATCTACAGGAATACTTGAAAATCCAAGTTGCCCACTTCTATATACTTCATAATATTCGGTCTTTGTGTAATTGTAATCACCGTCGCTCCAT
This sequence comes from uncultured Clostridia bacterium, assembly GCA_964371035.1. Lineage (GTDB taxonomy): Bacteria > Bacillota > Clostridia > Tissierellales > Sedimentibacteraceae > UBA1535. The sequence continues at coordinate 1,968 of CAYJLG010000043.1, forward strand.
CTTCTAACTTTTGTTGCTCCAAATGTCGCGCTACCACTTCCTGTACAGCTAAATAGCCAAAATGGTACATAGACACCACTAATTTTTGATACGCGATTATTTTTTGTAAACGCATCAGGCAATAAAGGTTTGCCTTTATAAAAATTAGTAAGCATCTCCTCAGCTTTTTTCTTGTCTATTTTAAATGGTATAACCATATCTGGAGTAACCATTCCGCTTATATTTTCTGCCATAACGACAGGATTGCCACAATACATACACTCTGTAGCTACTGTATCCCCGTTAGATACAACTTCTGCACCGCATGATGTGCAGGTAAATCCACTCTGTTCTTCAGAACTTTTTTTCTCACGAACAAATCCTTCTATGTTCCAATCAATAGTGCTTTTTTCCTGATTTTCACCTTCTTGATTTTCTGCAAAGAAATCTTGTGGGTATTCACTATCACAAGAGTCACAAACTAACATTTGTTTTTCTGCATTAAATCCAAGTGGAGCACCACAGGCAGGACACTGATATTTAAGCATATTTTCGGACATAAAACACCTCCTTATAACTTTTTTATGTCATATTATTTTGTATCGTTTTCGTCAAAGACATCTCCACATTCAGGGCAGAATCTTGGTGCATTTTGTGGATTTTCAGGCTTCCATCCGCATTTATCGCAAACGTATGTAGGTGCGCCTGCTGGCTTTTTAGTGCCACATTCGTTACAGAACTTGCCTGTATTAACTGCGCCACATCCACAATTCCAACCTGCTTGTTCTGTAGGTTTAGGCGTACCGCATTGATTACAGAATTTACCTGTGTTTGATGCATTTCCACAACTACAAGCCCATGTGTTTTGTTGAGGAGGAGCTTGCTGTGCATATTGTTGTTGCTGTTGTTGCTGTTGCTGACCCATAGCAAATAGATTTTGAGCGTTCATTCCTCCAGAATTCTGTGCCATATTCATGCCCATGAATCCCATCATTGCGCCTGAACCCTCGTTTGAAGCTGCTGATTGCATCGCAGATGCCTGTGCTCCAACAAGGTGTGCTGCTGCCATGTTTGGATTTCTGAAAGTCGCATTTCTTTGTAGTTCTTTTATCATGTTTTCATCTTCTTCAGATGCTTTTACAGAAGAAACACCAAAAGAATGAATCCTTATCCCTCTTAGTTCTCCCCATTTTTTAGAAAGTACTTCATTAAGCGCATCCGACATTTCTAAAGTATGACCTGGTAAAGAACTATATCTTATGCCCATCGCAGAGATTTTAGCAAACGCTGGTTGTAAAGCAGTCATCAGCTCACTCTTTAACTGTCCGTCTATCTCTTCTCTGTCGAAATCCCCTGAAATATTTCCACATACATTTGTGTAGAAAAGCATAGGATCTATGATCTTATATGAGTATTCTCCGTGGCAACGAATAGAAATATCTATATCTAAGCCTATGTTTTGATCTACTACACGGAAAGGTACAGGGCTTGGAGTTCCGTATTTATTACCCATAATCTCTTTTGTATTAAAATAATATACACGTTGATCTGTAGCTGCCTGTCCGCCAAATGTAAATCTTTTGCCTATGTTGATAAAAGTATTTTTTATACCTTCTCCTAAGTCTCCAGAAAAAATAGATGGCTCTGTTTCGCTATCGAATGTGTACTCTCCAGGTGTCGCACAAAGTTCTGCAACTTTCCCATTTTCAACGATTATCATACATTGCCCATCTGCTACAGCTATAACCGATCCTGTTGTTATAATATTTTCTTCACCTTTTGTATTTGAACTTCTTCCAGACGTTTTTTTCTGTCCTTTACTAACTAATGTATCGTTTGGCATTGATTCACAATAAAAAAACTCTTTCCACTGATCGGCTAATACCCCTCCAGTTGCTCCAAAAGCTGCTTTAATAAGACCCATAAAAAATTGCCTCCTTTATAATTAATATAATTTTTAATTTAATATGCGTCTATTTTATCAAAATTTTTAAAAAAAATAAATGTGCCATTTGGCACATTTATTTTTTTTTTTACGCTATTTTGAAGAAATATATCCATTCCCAATAACAAAAATCACAAGTTCCATAACACTTTTGCAATCTGCTTTTGTTCGCATGTTTTCAATATGTCTTTTCACAGTTCCTTCTGCAATATTCATCTCATCAGCTATTTCTTTGCGAGAATATGAGTGACATAATAATTTTAATATTTCTAGTTCTCTTTCTGTAAATGGTGATTCTCCTGATGCTGTAGGAATTTGTAATTCTTCTGGAAATGTTCCTTTATCTTCCATAACTGCTCTAATCATATCTACAAATTCGCTTATCGATTTGGATTTGGATAAAAATGCATCTGCCCCAGCTTGCTTTGCCTTTGGAATATATGAAATTTCATCAAATCCTGACATTACTATAATTTTTAACGTGGGAAATTCGAATTTCAATTTTTCTGCAAGTGTGATCCCACTGTCACTTTTTTCCATTGAAATATCAGTTAGTACTACATCTGGTTTTGCTTCTTTGCAGAGAGATATTACAGCTTTTAAATCATCAGTACTACCTACATATTCAATATCTTTTTCTGCTTTTAAACTATTGCTAAATGTATCTAGAACAGATTTGTGGTCGTCAATTATAAATACTCTTATCATTTTTGAATACTCCTCTCTAATGTTATTATTAAACTAAATTCAGGTATCAGCTCTACTTTCAATACGCCGCCTGCATTTTCTACTCTATTTCTTATTCCAAACAATCCTCCACCCTCGACTATACTTTTATCAGGTTGCTTGCCATTGTTTGTTATTTCAATTCGATATTTTTCGTATGCTTTTACAATTTTAACAAAAACTTTTGTAGCATCGGCATGTTTGACTGCATTTGTACACGCTTCTCTTAAAACAGATAAAAACAAAAACGCTATATTTTCATCTTCAGGAAATTCATCTGCAATCTCGATTTTTAGACCGATTTGATAAAAATAGTGATACATTTCACCATACAGTAGTTTTGCATTATCTTCTCTTTTTTCTTTTATCTGAGCAACAGAGTCTTGGGCAAGATATAAAATAGTATTATAGTCAGGATTTTCATCATTTTGACTAATGCGTTGTATTGCTGTGAGCCTTTGACCCAACACGTCATGCACACGCGACCTTATTTTAATAAACTCTCTCTCTCTATGTAAAACTTGCACGTCTTTTGCTAGTTTTTTTAGCTCTCTATTTTGTTTTTCAAGCTTATTGTTTTCTTCTTCGAGTGTATAAAACGCTCCTATACTTTCACTTACATCTATAGCAATAATTTCAATATAATTGCTATTAGCAGTTTTTAGTGCTTGTTTCGAAAAACGCCATGCTTTATCAGGTGTACGTATAAGTATATCTCCATCTATTATCTGTGCTTCTGCATTAGAGTTGCTACATTCCGATAATTTCTCCCAAAACAATTTACTATTTTTAAAATCTTTTTTTACAAACTCTATAGCTAATTCACGCATTTTTTCATTAGTCAAAAATATATATCCATTCAAGTCACAAAACATGACTCCGCATGGTAATGAATCTAATCCTTCTATGATTGAAAGAGCTGTTATTTCATTTTTCTGTCTACACAGTGTTGCGTCTATTAATATAATCAATCGGTAAAATAGCACTAAAATCCCAGATGTAACTATTATGGCAAATAAAATATTTACAGTTTCTACTGTTATCAAAAGTGTTGCAACAATGCCAATTATTGCAAGAACACTACCTTTAGTTTTTTTGAAAATCAAAAATATAAAATTTAGTATGGCTAGTAGAGCAATAATTTTTAGTAGTAAATCTAGATGAAATACTGAAATCATAGATTGACGCTTATTTACAAAAACTGAAACTGAAATCAGTACTATAGTCGCAATATATCCAAGCATTAAACACTCACCAATAAAATAGTTTTTATCTTTTAATCTATAATTAGACAATAACACACTTGCAAATGCACCTTGAGCAGCAAAAAGGCATATCATGACGAAAAACATTATTAAGATTATACGTTCAGGGTAGAAAAAAAGCACACTCATTTGCTCCTCCTTTTTTTATTGTTTTGATCTTAGTCATTATCAATTCAGCTATAAATCTATTGTATTAAGAAAGCTTCGAGTAATTTTTTATGTCATAAGGCATGTTTAAAAGGTAAATTTCTGTATCTTCCCATTTTTTTGAAGTCAGACTTATATTTACAAAATTAGCTTTTAGCGATTCTAAACTCCCACCTAGAAATATTGGTTTATCGGCTAAAACTGAAAACACCACGCCATCTTCTTTATAAATTTGTACTATTATATTTTCACACCCTACATCAATAGCATTTTCAACTGCATCTATAAAAAAACTATACATTGTTGACATGTTACTAATTGACATCGAATCCGCTAGAGTGCAACGAATGGTGATAGAGAGATTTATGTTTTCGGTATATTCCTTAAGTTCAATTAATGAATTTATTAATATTGAAATTGGTTGTGCATCTTGGTATAACGCATTGATGCGATACATACACTCCCTCTTCATGACAGCTGCATGTATACTTATGATGTTTAAAATTCTTTTTTTATTCTTCCCTTTTTTAATTTCATCTATCAATTGCTCAATTTTTTCTGTACCTTCTAGCAATATGCTGTCTATACTTCTATACACTAATTTTTCAGCGTTTAATGCAACAATGTCAGCACCTACTTTATTTCTTTGTAGTAGCAGCTCATTGTTTGTTTTTATTCTACTATTTATTTCTGACATCTTTTTTTCAGCAGCTATCAACACTGTATAGTCTTCAAAATAAGAAAATTTTCCACCTACGATATCTGTGTTTTTTTTAATAAATTTATCGTCTACGTTTTTTGTCACAAGAGATTTGTAAATAGTTTTTCCACTATTGTCTTTAATTTTCATAGCTAAATTTGAATGCAAAAAAAACTTACTATACCCTTTGTTTGTAGGTAAAAGATTGCTTTGCATACAAGATTCTATGCAAAGCAAAATTAACATAGTAATTGCAAAACTGACGTCAAATTCTCTTACTGGAGTAAATCTTGAAACTAAAGCTACAACGTATGTTCCGACTATAATACTCAAGAGAATAGGATATGCAAGCGTCCATTTTCTAGGACTCGTTATACTATTATACATCAAGATTGAATATGCGATTATTACACTGATTACCACCCATACGGCAACAAAATAATAACCAATATTGTAAGTAAAATAACTATTATAGTAATCTTCTACAATAAATACAAAGTTATGCAGATTATTTGTCAATATTAACAATAAAAGCAAAAAAGTCAATCCAAAATAAACTCTATAAATTTTTTTAATTTTGGGGCGTGGAAATTTTTCACATGATTGTATTGCTATTTTTACAAATAATGCAGGTATAAATAAAATCGGTATATAATAAAAATACCACAACATAGTTTCTAGGAAACTGTTATTGTAATTGACAGATTTCATTAGTCCTATTGTTAAAAAAAACATAAGAAGCACTAATATTGTTGCAACAGTACTTCTGACTTTTTTTTCTGTAATTCGACGAAGAACCGCAGGATAATAACATATGACTACTAACAATAAAAAAAGAAAAAAAGTAGTCAACTCTATAGAGTTAGTGAAGCCAAATTTTCTTGTATCAAAAGATTTTCTCCTAAGAGTTTTAGCTACTGAAGTAGCTATTAAATTGTATTCGTCTATATCTACTATATGTCTAGCTTTAAGGTATTCTTCTGTTGGTGGATAATAGTTAAGGTCACTTCTACCGTCAAGTAATCTGTATCCATATTTTAGCAATTCTTCATCTAAACCTGTGTCGAATTTTATATTATCATTATATACAACTGCTCCAAAATCAAAACTTAATGTGCCATCACTCGGTATAATTATCTCAAGATTTTTTCCTTCTTTTAAAAATTCCACAACAGTGCTATCATGTGTAACGATAATAGGCTTTGACATGTCATCTGTAAAAAATCTTCCTTCTTCGTTTATATCCTTAAAATTTTTGGCAATCGAATCAATATCAAACTCTCCATATATTGCATTTGCCATAGAAATTACAATTTGATGTGTTTTATCATATTCCCACATGTTTGGTGCAACCATTTTTCCAAAATCAAAATTAATATGCAAATCTGTAGTTAATAGATCTGCAAAACTTTCAATTTTTTCATCTGTCAGCGAACGATTTACTGCAATCACAACTGTTTGAGTTAAATGTGGAATAAAGTCATAATTCTCATATTCGTTAGAAAAAAGTATGCCTTGTGTATCATATAATGCAACGTTTTTGCCAAATTCAAAATCGCGAAGCGGAGATTGGTATTCTAATTCTATAACATCAAATCCATCTGAAGTGTTAGCGACTGCATCGGCATAGTTGTCATTGATTTCAGATACTAGCAGACAATTTTGATCATAAGTATTAAAGAAAATAGGTGCGACTAAGATCAGCATTGTAGCCATCAATACTATCGCTGTAATAATAAACGCTAATTTTAATTTTCGCATATATTTTCTCCTCCGTTCAAAAAGTTTTTTTCGAAACAAATCATGAATAATTAGGTTAATTCTCAATTTTTCACAAACAGTATAACATAATTTTTTTAAGATGTAAACGTACTTAAATGCGAAAATGAATAATCATTGTAATATTATGAAAAATAAGTTATAATATAAAACAATTATAATAAATATTAAATTTAGGAGAAATTGATTATGATACAAGTAAAACTTAAAGACTTGGAAAATCATATTGAAATGAAAACAGTCTATGCACCTGAAGGAGTTTTGTCTATAAAGATATATACTTCTGAAGTTGTAAGACCAGGCTTGCAAATGGCAGGATATTTCGACTTTTTTGCTTTTGAGAGAGTTCAAGTAATAGGCAAAGCTGAGTTGCTTTATTTAGATACTTTAAGCCAAGAAGTCAAAGAAGAGCGATTAGATAAATTTTTTAGTTATGATGTGCCTGTCACTATTGTTGCTAATCAGATGAGAATAGATGAAATCTTCCTTAAATATGCTGAAAAATACGGAAGAATTTTGATGCGAACCAATCATAAGACTATGAAGTGTATAAATCACCTTATATCTTATTTTGAACATATCCTAGCACCTGAAATAACAGTACACGGGATACTAATGGAGGTGCTCGGTGTAGGCGTGCTAATTAGAGGTAAAAGTGGTATAGGTAAAAGTGAAACAGCACTAGAACTCTTAAAAAGAGGACATAGATTGATTGCTGATGATGCTGTGATACTAAAAAAAATTGATAGTATTTTATGGGGAAGATCTCCCGAATTAACTAAACATTTGCTTGAAATCAGGGGCATTGGCATACTAGATATCAAACATATGTATGGTGTTGGAGCTATAAAGATTGATCAGACTTTAGATTTAGTTTTAGATCTTGAAGAATGGGATCCTAATACAGAATACGATAGATTAGGAATTGACGATAGTAAAACAAATATTTTAGACGTTGATCTGCCTTTTGTTTTAATACCTGTAAAAGCAGGTAGAAATATTGCTACAGTAGTTGAAGTAGCAGCTAAAAACTATAGGCAAAAATTGCTTGGTTACAATGTTTTAGATATGTATAAAAAGAGATTTTTAAGTTCTACTGACAATTAATTTTGAATGATTAATTGTCATTCACTCTTTTTTTTGCAAATGCACCGTTATTTTTTTCACATTCATTTTTGGCTTAGCTTTTATGCGTAAAGTCAGATTGATAGATTTCATTTCCATATAATATGTTAAGCTTTAGCAATATTTTCTTTATTTTATTTACTAAAAACTAATTTTATTTATTTTAGTAAAAATAAGATGTTTTGAATTAAAAAATTGCGTTTTTTTCAATTTTAATATTGATTTTTTTTACGCTTTGCGTTATACTTTATTCTGTTATCGAATTTTAAACCTTAGGAGGTAATTATAAATGGCAAAAGTCATGAAAACAATGGATGGAAATACAGCTGCTGCATATGTGTCTTATGCATTCACAGAAGTTGCTGCTATTTTTCCTATAACACCATCATCGCCAATGGCTGAACTTTCAGACGAATGGGCAGCGAATGGCAAGAAAAACATATTTGGACAACCTGTTAAAATCAGTGAACTTCAATCTGAAGGTGGAGCTTCAGGAGCGGTACACGGTTCTTTAGCTGCAGGCGCATTGACTACTACTTATACCGCATCTCAAGGATTGTTGTTAATGATTCCTAATATGTACAAAATCGCAGGTGAATTACTACCTTGCGTATTCCACGTTTCTGCTAGAGCATTGGCAGGACACGCACTATCTATCTTTGGAGATCACTCTGACGTTATGGCTACAAGACAAACAGGTTTTGCTTTATTAGCATCTAGTAGTGTTCAAGAAGTTATGGATTTAGGTGGTGTTGCTCATCTTGCTTCAATCAAGTCAAGAGTACCGTTTTTACATTTCTTTGACGGATTTAGAACTTCACATGAAGTGCAAAAAATCGAAGCAATTGATTACTCTGAATTTGCTAAATTAGTAGATCATGAAGCTATTAAAGCTTTCAGAGACAATGCATTAAATCCTGAGCATCCAGTGACTAGAGGTACAGCTCAAAACCCTGATATCTTCTTCCAAGCTAAAGAAGCTTCAAACAGATTCTATACTGCTGTTCCTGATATAGTTAATAGCTATATGAGAGAAATCACTAAGATTACAGGAAGAGAATACAAGCCTTTTAATTACTATGGAGCACCTGATGCTGAAAGAGTAATTATAGCTATGGGTTCTGCTACAGAAACTATGCAAGAAGTTGTTGATTTCTTAATTGCTAAAGGAGAAAAAGTAGGATTAGTAATAGTTCACTTATACAGACCTTTCTCAGCTAAATACTTCTTTGATGTTATGCCAAAAACTGCTAAGAAAATCGCTGTTTTAGACAGAACTAAAGAGCCTGGAGCAATAGGAGATCCACTATATCTAGATGTAAAATCTTTATATTATGATTCAGATCTTAAGCCTGTTATAGTAGGTGGTAGATATGGTTTAGGTTCAAAAGACACTACTCCTGCACAAATATTTGCAGTTTATGAAAACTTAGCACAAGATTTTCCTAAAAACCAGTTTACAATAGGTATCAATGATGATGTTACTTTCACTTCTTTAGAAGTAAAAGAATCTATTAATGTTTCAGCTGAAGGTACTGTAAGATGTAAGTTCTGGGGACTTGGTTCTGACGGAACTGTAGGAGCTAACAAAAGTGCAATAAAGATAATCGGAGATCATACTGATTTGTATGCTCAAGGTTATTTCTCTTACGATAGTAAAAAATCTGGTGGTATCACTGTTTCTCACTTAAGATTCGGTAAGTCACCTATCAGATCAACTTACTTGATCGACGAATCAGATTTTGCATCATGTTCTCAACAGTCTTATGTTGATAAGTACGATGTAATAGCTGGATTAAGAGAAGGTGGAAATTTCTTATTAAATACATCATGGAGCAACGAAGAATTAGATGCTAATCTTCCTGCAAGCATGAAAAAATATATCGCTGATAAAAAAATCAATTTATATACAATAGATGCTACTAAAGAAGCTGTAGAGTTAGGACTTGGAAACAGAACTAACATGATCATGCAAGCTGCGTTCTTCAAATTAGCTAACGTTATTCCAATGGCAGATGCTGTTAAATACTTAGAAGATGCAATTGTTGATTCTTACAGTAAAAAAGGTGATAAAATAGTAAACATGAATAAAGCTGCTGTTCAAAAAGGTATAGATGGACTTACAAAAGTTGAAATTCCTGCTTCTTGGGCAAATGCTTGTGGCGATGCTGGCTGTGGTTGTAACACTTGCTCATGCGATGCAAAGCCAGAGTTTATCACTAATGTAGTTGAAGTTATGAACAGACAAGAAGGAGATAGTCTTCCTGTAAGTACATTTATAGGTAGAGAAGATGGAACATTCCCTCAAGGAACTGCTGCTTACGAAAAAAGAGGTATCGCAGTAAATGTACCATGCTGGCAAGTAGATAACTGTATTCAATGTAATCAATGTGCTTTCGTTTGTCCTCATGCTTGTATTAGACCTATGTTGTTAAATGCTGATGAAAAGACAAATGCACCTGAAGGCTTTGTAACTAAAACGGCTACAGGTAAAGGCTTTGAAGGTTTAGAATATAGAATTCAAGTTAGTCCATTAGATTGTACTGGTTGTGGAAACTGTGCTGACATCTGTCCTTCTAAGGTTAAATCTTTAGTAATGGAACCACTTGCATCACAAATGCCTGAACAAGACAATTGGTCATATGCGATGGATAAGGTTTCTATTAAAGATAATATCGCAGATATTAAATCAGTTAAAGGTAGTCAGTTTGCATTCCCTTATCTTGAGTTCTCAGGAGCTTGTATGGGTTGTGGAGAAACTCCTTATGCTAAAATAGTAACTCAGCTTTTCGGAGATAGAATGTTGATAGCTAATGCTACAGGTTGTTCTTCAATCTGGGGTGGATCAGCTCCTTCAACTCCTTATTGTAAAGATAAAAACGGCAGAGGTCCTGCATGGGCTAACTCGTTGTTTGAAGATAATGCAGAGTATGGATACGGTATGGCTCTTGGAACAAATATGGTAAGAGATACTATCCAAACGGCTATGGAAACTATAATTGCAGCTACTGATTCAGCTGAAGTTAAAGAAGTATTTACTGAATGGATAAACACAAGAGAAGACGGTGATGCATCTAAAGTTGCTTCTGCAAAAGTATTAGAAGTTTTAGAAACTATCAAAACTTGCCCTACTTGCGAAGCTGCAGTTAAAGAGATTAACGATAAAAAAGATTACTTAGTTAAGAAATCAGTTTGGATATTTGGCGGAGACGGATGGGCTTATGATATCGGTTACGGCGGTCTTGACCAAGTATTGGCTTCAGGAGAAGATGTAAATATATTTGTATTTGATACTGAAGTTTACTCAAATACTGGTGGTCAATCTTCAAAAGCTACTCCTACAGGCTCAGTTGCAAAATTTGCTGCTGCTGGAAAGAGAACTAAGAAGAAAGATTTAGGATTGATAGCTACAACTTATGGATATGTGTATGTTGCTCAAGTTGCTATAGGAGCTGACAAAAACCAATTCATGAAAGCTTTAACAGAAGCTGAAAGCTACAAAGGACCTTCAATCATTATAGCTTACGCACCTTGTATCAATCACGGTATCAAGGCTGGTATGGGTAAAACTATCGAAAGAGCTAAATTAGCTGTTGAAGCTGGTTACTGGCATTTGTATAGATTTAATCCTGAGCTTAAAGATCAAGGACAAAATCCATTTGTATTAGATTCAAAAGAACCAAAATCATCTTTCCAAGAATTCTTAGAAGGCGAAGTAAGATATACTTCTCTTAAAGAAACTTTCCCTGATGTTGCAGATGATTTATTTGCTAGAGCTGAAAATGATGCTAAAGACAGATACTTATCATACAAGAGAATGGCAGATATGCAGTATTAATCAGTAATTTTTAACAATCACATAATAAAAGCAAACATTTAACGATGTTTGCTTTTATATTGTATAAATTTCTTAATTTATGTAATTAAAGGAAAAAATAATAAAATATGGAAGCCTTATGTAGATTGGATTAAGTTGTGTGAAATTTTTGTGAAGGTCTTGCCCCAACGTGGGTATGACCTTCCTGACTATCATCTTTTGGGGATTCTGAACAAAAGTGATCATGCCCTAACCCCATTTTCTAAATGAAAATGGCGCTAGGCCACATGCATGGAGAACCAAATCTTTGTGCGTTTAACAAGCAAAAAGTTCTGCGTCGTACAACTTCCCAATCGGAGTACTCGCGACAGATTTTATTATTTTTTCCCGTTGAAATTTCAATTAACCGTAAGTAGTAATAATTAAAATGTGCTTTTTAGCACATTTACATTACCTACTTTTGCCTGTATTATAATAGTTATATAATTATTAAAATACATTAACATTAGGAGGAAGTTATGAAATTTTTTGACAAATTAAAAAGAGAAGTTGAAAAAAGTGCACAAGAAGTTATAAACAATGTTGCTAGTGACAATAGCGATGGCGTTTCTAATGCTAGCAAAGTCACTGTCTCTATTGCTGATATGCCAACATCATTAGAAAACTTTAAAGGAATGGAGGGTGCTGATTTTAAAGATCCAAACAAAGTTGTGGCTCTTACCATAGTTGCACTTTCAATGTATCCTATAAATAAAGATCTTTGTGTAGAAATGTTGAATTATCTAAAAGGACCTCGGCCATTATCAAATTACGAAATACAATTTTTAAGCGACCGTTTTAGAAATAAAGACTATCTTGCTGTTTCGTATTTTAACGGAGCTACACCCGAAAATGAGTATGAACCTAGCGAACCACTTACAGTTACTGTATATAAAACTTCACATAGTGAAGATTTAATTAGCGAAGGATATTTACAATTATTTGTAAAATCTGGGGGAGCTGACTCGGCAAGAGGTGTTAAGCTTCGCAAAAAAGAATCTACTGGCGAATGGTTTTTGTGGGAATATTTTCTTTTACCTGATATTAGAAAACCTCAAAGTGCAGATCCTTGGGCATAATAAGTTAAAATCATAGACTAAAAGTTGTGGCTCTTACTGACGTCACAACTTCTTAGCTTGAATATATGATAAATAATTTCAATTCAATCCATAGGAGGAAAGTATTTGTATATTTAGTTTTTGTACAATACTAAACACGTATGAAAATAAAGTTTTTTTTGATTTTAATGCTTTCTATTTCACTGTTATTTACAGCTTGTTCTCAAGATGAAAATGCAGATACTGATTCACTAACAGTAAATCTTGACAGCAACACAACTAATGTTTCTCAAGACGAAAACACTTCTGATGTAGAACAAATATCAAACGATAAAACTGATGATAAAACAGGCGTTGATAAAACAGACGAGATAGATAATACCGAATTAGATGCTATAGATTATAGTGCTTATTCATCAATAATATATGCATATACAAATGCGTTAAAATATGGCTACGAAATAGATCATTTGAAAGGATATCTATATAGTAATTTAATAGATTTTAATGGTGATGGTATTTTTGAACTTGTAGTGGCTCGTATTTACGAAGATTTAGTCGATGGATCTGATGTTTATCATTATAATAATGATAATTTCATAGGTAAATGGACTAATCCTGTCGTTCAAGTGTTTTCTTTAGATGAAAACGGTGGAATAAGACACGATGCTGAATTCCCAATCGTGTATTATGATGGTGAAATGAAAGAGTTTTTGATTGAATATGCTGAAGTAGATGGAGAAACTTATATGGTTTCAGGAGGTTTTTCTTTTGAAAGCAATCAAGTCGAAAAAGTATTTTGGAGATATACAGAATCTGGGTTTATAAGAGTTCAAGATTTTAACATGGTATATGATGACGTATATGCTGATCCTGTTGATTTTTATATCAACGGAAATTTTGCAGATTCTGAAGATGAGTTTTACTTAGAATATAATAAATGGCATGAAGATTTGACACGCCATTATGTTGTTGCTCATAGTGAATTTTCAAATTATGATGAAATAAATGATTTAACTATGGAGTTTTTATCTAGCTATCCACGTTCAAATAATAGCGGTGAAAGTGCTGTTTTTGAAGATAAATATTTTATACTGTATGAAGATGCGCCTGCCAACGAACATGAAGAAATGGTAGTAGAACTTTTAAATTCATTAGTTAAAAACGACTATGACGAAATGATGAAAGATGTAGTCGATAATACACTTTCTAGTATTAATGAGCATATTATTCAGTATACTGGATTGATAGTGGAAGATATTTCTACTATCGCTGAAACTGAATTTGGATATGAAACGGTTTATTTGGCTGAAGACGTAGCAAATGACCCTATCGCTCAAAACTTAGATCATAAAACAGCTGTGAATATGCGCGTGAATGAAGTTGCCGACTTGGAATACATAGAATTTATAGGTCAAATACCGCCTGGCCATTCAGAACGTTGGTTTTTGCTTGGCTCTAACGATCAAGAAAACACTTGGAATCTATATAACTATTATACAGATTTTTTCCACTGGGGTCCTTACGGAAGCGAAAATCCGTTTCATGTTAGTTTTTTAGGTTATCATGACACTATTTTCAATAGTTACGGATATGAGTGGCCTGTTGAAATCTTTGAATATTACTTGACACAGGAAGAACTTGATAATGTGTCTTTCTATGGAAATGATGGCGATGAATGTTATCTCATAAAAAATATTAAAGGTGGTACAATTAAGGTTTATGAGACGTTTTTAGACGATGGCTTCAATCAAACTAGAGGTGATTTGTTATATGAAACTAGTGATAATATTTTATATCTCATAGCAAATATTAGTGATATTTACCCTGATTTTGAATTGGTAATTACCTTATATAATGGTCTTGAATTTAACTATTATCCTTCAATTTCCTTAAGAGATGGATCAGTAAATTATGGTAATTATGGAGCCCCTCTAGATACTTTAAATTCTGTAGTCTTAGATCATTTATATATGGGTAGCTATGATGATTATTTGATATCACAATTAGATCTAGGAAAAGATGATTACTTGTCTTCTTTTGAAGATGAATATTTGGCAAAAGAGCAATTGAATGTAAACACAATCATTAAAGGAAGTTTCACTTCTGATTATGCCAATGAACTTTTGATATTATTTCAAGTAAATACATCAGCTCATATTTATGGATTTGATAGAAAAATATATGCTATATATGATCTTGATTCTTTAGAACTATTGTCTCAAGTTTCAGTCGCTGGTGATGCTGTAATGCCTCATGTATTGCCTACAGATAGTGGTAAATCAGTAATTTTTACTATTAGCAATATGTATAACCAAGGATATATTACAGCGAGTGCTTTCTTGTTTGAAGTAAATGCTCTATCTTTTTCAACAATAGATTGGATAGATAAAGATGATATTAATTTTGAAAAATATTTTGGATTAAATTCTGATGTGTTATTTACGCTAACTGATGATTATCTAGAAACTTTCGACATACATTATACAGAAGAAATGGAATCTACATTTACTCTATTAGACACTCTTAAGTGGAATCCTTCAACGAAAATCTTTGAACCTAATATTAATTAATAACAAAGACTACCTTTTGCTCACCTAAAATTTAGAGTAATTCATAATTTTAGGTAAGTAAAAGGTAGTCTTTAATTTGTAATTTTATTCTGTCATGATTTTTCAAATTTTATTGTTCAAATTTGCCAACAGAGTTTTCTGCTATATGTTTTTGCAAACATCTTTGTATGTGCAATTTGTGAACTATTGAAATCGCACATGATCTAACCAGTTCCGATTCAGGTGTTCGTTGTTTAGCTTTGCTTGGTCCTAGTGATTCTAGATTACTGAAAACAAAATTCACTGTGTTTTCGAATTCAATACAAAAATAATCATATGCTTCCTCTAAAGAATATGTTTCCTTCTGTATCTCAAGCATCATAAAAACATCGGAAAGTGAATAATTTTGTTTTAGCATACACACTACTAAAATGTATGCGATATGGTTTGTACTATATTTTTTTTTGACAGGTGGATCAATAATTTTTTGTTTTACATAATTATTTAGCATTGTCGGGGTCAGCATTTTTTCCCCATCAACAAAATTTAAAGGCGATAGTACTGCCTCAACATAACTGATCACTTGGTCCTTGTATAAAAAGATTGAAGGCAATTCTGCATATCTTGGAAATTTGAATTTTAGTATTTGGTCTAATTCACTTTTTTCTAAAAAATTTTCCATAGTTTTTCTTGCCACCTTAAACAGTTTTAAATTCGAATTTTTTTACATACTGTATTGCGATACACTTCGGTCCGCCTTGTGTTGTAAATGCCGGTGTCAGCAAAACAATTTCTACATCTGCATTTTCAATGTTTTTTTCAATGAAATTTTTCGCAAATATTGCATTTGCTTCATCACATGCATGCGAAACATAAAATTTATATTTTTCATTAATCCCATGTTTTTCAAAAAATTCACATATACAAGAAACTGCACTTTTGAAAGTTCTTTTTGTAGCATATTTTTTTAATCTTGTTCCGTCTTCTGTCTGCGTAAGGATTGGTGTAAATTTAATTAAATCGCCTATTGCACCTGCAAGAGAAGATAATCTTCCTCCTCTAACCAGATATTTAAAATCTGCTGGCATAAGAAATGATTTTGCCGTGTCCATCAAGGTTTCTATTTCTTTAATTATCTCATTTTTTGATTTTCCTAATTCAGCTAATTTCATTGCTAAATCTACCAAATATCGATGTGGTCCACACAAAGTCCTCGTGTTTATAACATCTATAGCATCTTTATTGTCTACCATGCTTTTTGCAGTAAGTGCAGATTCATATGTTCCTGACAAACCTTTCGCCATAGATATATTTATTATTTCATCATCTGGATATTTTTTATAAGCTTCAACTACATCGCCGATAGATGGTTGTGAAGATACAGGCACATGACCTACATTGATTATATCAATAAACTCTTTTGTATTGATATCAACTAACTCCTTATAAGATTTACCATTTATTGTAACTATTAGCGGAGATACATCTAAGTTTAGTCCTTCAGTCAATTCTGGAGAATATAATGTCGAAGTATCAGATATTATTCTTACCATTTTTCCATCCTCTTTATTTGTTTTATTTTCTATTGCACTTAGTCTTTAAAACTATGTTATATGTTTTAGAATATCACATGCTTGCGAATTTGTCAATATCTATGTTTAGATATCAATAATTTACTCCTAATAAATTGTAATTATTTACAGCTAACATATGTATCCCAAGGAAAAAAATAATAAAATCTGTCGCTGGTACTCCAATTGGGAAGTTGTAAGGCGCAGAACTTTTTCTTCGTTAAACTCACAAAGATTTGGTTCTCCATGCATGTGACCTACCGCCATTTTCATTTAGAAAATGGGGTTAGGGCATGAGTAGTTTTATTCGCAAAGTCATAACGCAGTATATTTTTAGGGCTAAGCCATAAGATGACTATAACGCTTATAAAACTATCACACAACTTAATCCAATCTCCATAAGGCTTCCATATT
>CAYJLG010000044.1:0-17286 GCA_964371035.1 uncultured Clostridia bacterium
TGGAGCAGTTTGAAATGCAAAAATTATCTGCACTAAAAGGTAAAATCAAAATTGTAAAAGAGCCAGAAAGCTATTATTTTTCGCTCAATATTCCGTGTGATTGTGAGGAATGAAAAATAAGGATGAATGAAAAAAATTTGCTTTAGCAAATTTTAATTAAATCAAAAAACCGAAGTTTTTTTACCATGATTACTAATTACTAATTCCTAACTTCTAACTCCTAATTAAAAGAAGTTCCTAATTAAAAGAAAGGAGATGTGACTGTTGACTTTTACATCATTAACAACAAATACACAGGGTTATGTTACAGCAATAGTTTTCATAGCATTTATAGCTATGACATTAGCATTAATTATAAACTTTTTAGCTAAAAGCAGTAATAAATGGGCCTTTGTACTCTCCTTTTTATTGCTCGTAATCATAATAGATCTCACAGCGCTAATTGAGTATATAGATTTTTCAAGACCACTTGGTAAAACTCATTTTTCTCCAATAGCCGAAACAATAAATAATATACCATATCCTATTCATATAATTTTAGGATTGGTTTCTATAGGAATTTCCGCGTACAGCATTTATAAAGTGTACAAAGCTGATAAGGATAGCATCAACGATTTTTCAATCAAAGAAGCTCTTGAAAGTTTACCAACAGGTATTGCCTTTGTATCGAAGGACAACAGCATTTTCCTATCCAATAAGATCATGCATAATCTGTGCAAAGAACTCACCAGTAAAGACTTAATTAGCGGAGTTGATATTTGGGGAGAGTTATCTTCTCTTAGAAGTAGTGATAAATGTGTAATGAATGAGGACGATCCTGCCTTTATGCTTGCTAGCGGTAAAGTGTGGCAGTTTTCAAAAATTGTTCAAAAGCACAATAATGATAATTTTATAGAAATAAAAGCCACCGACATAACTGAACTTTACAGTCTTAGCGAAAACACCAAACAATTCAGTGAAGTGCTGTCAAAAAGGCAAGAAAAACTTAAATCACTAACAAATATAATTGAGCAAACTACAGAAAAAGAAATTACTGCTAATATGAAAGTAGGTTTTCACGATAACTTCGGAAATCTATTAACACTAACAAAAGAAATGCTAAGAGAAACGCGTGAAAATAGTGAGATACAAGATGTAGCAGGACACTTTGCAGAAATTCCAAATATAATAACTGATATAACAAGTGAAAGAAATCAAAGTTTGTCGCTTGAATATATAATATCATTTGGTGAAAAACTCGGTTGCGAGGTTATCGTAAACGGAGATTTACCTACTGATGATGAAAACAAAACCACAATACTGCTCTGCATCAACGAAGCACTCAAAAACGCATACTGCCACGCAAATGCTGATAAACTTAACATAAACATCACCAAAACAGAAGATATAGTGAATGTTACCATACATAACCAAATAGAACATACCTTGCCCAAAATTATTGAGGGTGGAGGTCTTACAGGACTGCGCCAAATGATTGAAAAAACAGGCGGTAAATTTAATATAAAATCAGAAGATGGAGTGATAATGGAGATACAATTAGGAATGATTGCGGTGAATTACTGAAATTGTTATCGTCCATAACTAAAACAATAAAAGAAAATACTAATTAAGAAAGGAAATGGAAAATAAAAGTGACGACGAAGGAAAAAATTCCTAATTCCTCACTACTAATTCCTAATCAAATGAACATGTATAATGTAATGATTGTTGATGATCAACGAAGTTCGCAAAAACTTATGGAATACGCCATTTTACTCGGAAACGATAGATACAAATTAATCAAATCTTTCATGGATGCAGATTTAGTGTTAAATGCACTTCGAGTTGAAACACCCGACTTAATCTTGCTCGATGTCTATACAGAGGGTAAGGAAAACGGTATTGTTGTTGCAGAAAAAGTAAAAAAGCTATATCCAAAAATTAAAATAATAATCTTAACATATCTACTCCAAGAAAAACATGTCGATGCAGCAATGAAAATCGGCTGTGAGGGTTTTTGGTATAAAGATCATAGTGATATTGATTTAATCGAAGTAATGGATAATGTGATGAATGGGCATATACACTATCCTGAATCACATCCTGTAGTTACAATCGGAATGGCAAAAATAAGTGATTTTACAACAAAAGAGTTGAAGGTTTTGCAAGGAAAAATAAATGGATTGTCTACAGAAGATATATGTGAGCAATTAGGTATTAAAGCAACAACCTTGCATACTCATATGACTAATATAAGAAACAAAACTGGATATACGAGCTTTATACAACTTGTTGCCGATGTTGTCGATAAAAAATTTGTCATTATGGGTGAAAAATAATTTAATAATGAAAAAAGCTACCCCTGAAAAAATTAAAAAATTTTCAGGGGTAGCTTTTTTGAGGATGTTTTATTTTTAAAAATTTGTTATCATGTAAAAAAATACAATTGAAAATTTAAAAAATTCCATACATTTATGTGTTAATGAGGAATGGAATGCAATGAGGAATGAATGAAAAAAAAGGAGGCGGTCATATTGATTGTGACAAATTAATACACAAACTACCAAAGTTCTGAAGATTGAGTAACAATATGAAAACGTGTACCTAAAGAGTACAAACTTGCAAATGAGACAAAGTAATAATCAATATTTTAATGATTAACACTATGTCACAATTATTTTATTAAAGAACGAGAGGAGAAAGTATGAAGCAAAATTTTAAACGAACGATTGCCTTTCTGCTGATTTTTAGCTTGATAGGCGGGTATTTTCCGAGTGGGGTTGAGGCTGCTGTCGATTACGATGCAGAGTATAAACAATACTTAGAATTTGAAGTAAAAACAGCAGATGTATATCAAGCGGGAACCGATGGCAGTATATACCTCAAGTACGAAGACAGAGCAGGAAAAAAAGACGAATCAAATTCTTTAGATGCTAGAGGGAATGATTTTGAAAGAAATGATCTCAATAGATATAATATTTATGATTTTGGATTGAAGGATAGCGTATTTCCATGGGACATGAAAAATGTAGGGGTAAGATTTGAACATGAGGGATGGGGTCCTGATTGGTTAGTTGAGCATTTTAAGATAAGGACTACCGAACCGGATGCTACTAATGAGCAAATATTGTTTGAAGAAAAATTTAAAGAAGATGAATGGATTAAAAAAGATGAAGAATTCATGGGCAAAGTGGATGATGTAGCATTAGCGACACAAGTTGTTATCAAATATATGGAGGACATAAGAAACATTGATGACAACGAAATGGGGTTTCTAAGAAAATCATATATTTCGCCTTATGATGATAACAAAGATGAAGATGTAGCTAAGTATTCAGTGCTATGGAACGGATGGATGTCGACTAATTACGGGAGACTGAATGCATATGATCCTGACATGGGATTTCTATCATCAAAAGACGGTTTGTTAGTCAGTGTTGAAGGTATAGATTCAGGCGGTGGCAACAATAAATATTTTTCAGAGAATGCTGAAGATAAATATTTTGAATATTTTGTTAACGATGAGACAAAACTCAATTATGGATATGCATTGATACCTGAAAATTTTCCTGATTTAAAAGATAAAATGCTTGAATATGGCATCAACAAATTAGAAATCAAGGTAAACCCAAATGTAGGAAACATGGGAAAAGAATTGTATACATATATCGTAGATGAAAAAGAAGCACCGGCAGATTTGCGCAAAAAAAGTGCAGTGAATTTGGAGTATGGTGATTTGCCGGGACTATACAAAAACGGCATCAATGAAATCAATCTCACTCATTTTGCCTTGGTGCATGATCCTGCCTTTGGTGTAGGGGCTGAGATCCTTACAAAACCTACAAAATCACTGTATAAATCAACTTACAGTGGCAACAGCACCCCTGGATCTAACAATACTTATGAAAGGTATTTTTCGGATGGTTATATTACTATTTCAGTGCCCATAGCAAATCCGGAGTTAGATCAAAAAGGTGCTTATAACAATTGGAATAACTATTTAGTAGACACTATAGGTTATAATTTTGAGGGTGATGCTCATATAGAAGTGGATGGAAAAGAGTTCAAAGCGAGTTCTCAAAGATATAATTCCGCTTCGACTGCGATGGAATTTACTTTCAGAAACCTTGATGATATTAAAAATATAGAAAATAATGGATTTAGCTTGATTATTGACAATATAGAATCTGCTTGCTATGGCAACACTTATGTTCATTCGGTCAGAGATGGAAACGGATATAAACAAGCTGACAGATTTGAAATTACTTTTTCAGATGATAGGATAGATACCGAAGGTCCTGAAATGGATATCACAGCTATAAGCGAAACTGATGAACCTATAAAAAAGTTTGATTTTAAAGTTGATTTTATTGACAATGAGACTTCCTACAGCAGAAATGTTGTAAATTCTGCAGAGCGTTATGAGAACAGAGTCGTATATTCTTTGTATGAGCAAAATGATAATAATACTAATGGCAAACAGATAATGCTTGACGGTGCGAACGAAGATTTCTCGAAAACTGTGTTGTTTGCAGATAATAGAGCGTATAGCATAAGTCCATACAAAACTGCTTTTATAGAGGGTAATTATAATTTTGAAGCTTCGGCATATGATAGAGCCGGTAATGAAAGTGTCGCTACAGAAGAATTGATATTAGATACTCGTGCACCGAGAGTGACTTTAGAGAAAACAGAGAAGATAAATCCGACAAATACACAAAAATCAATGGAATTTGAATTTGACATAGAGGATATTAGCCCAGCTAAAATTTATTACTATTTTAGGACTGAAGGGATGGTTCCAGATCCGCCTACAGGAGACTCATATAACAATTCTCTTGCGATACCGCCTACCGGAGAAATCAACTCAAAACCACAGCAATGGTATGTTCTCGATACAGAAATGGATAATGTAGGAACTACAGTTACATTAGTTGCAGAGCAAGATGAAGTATTCACAGGGACATTGTATTACTATGCAGTAGATAAATTAGGCAACAATACACGTTTCCAAGACTCTTCAAACCCTACTAAAACAGAAGGATTCTACACTGAAAGCTACAAACTTGATTTTGATGTAGCAGAAGCAGAAGTGATAACAGATACTTTTTCAAATTATCCGACAGACTATGATATAGATTTTATCATAGATGAAGGTGGAGATTTGTCGTATTTTTGGTCGGGAAATTACGACCATGACGATGATGATGATACAGATCCAATAAAAATCACCACAGAAACTGTAAATTATTCTGTAGGTGATGAAAATGTAGGAAGCAAAAATCAGTTTTACAGAGAAATAGAAGACAAATATACTTTAGGCAATATCAAAGAATTGATTATGGATGGCACATGGACTCTAAATTACAATGTAACCTCAAAATCAAACAATACATTGACTTATGCAAAGCCATTCATTTTTGATAATTCAGATCCTTATGTGGATGTAGAAGTGGAAGGAGAAGAGATTACATCAACAGCGACTTTAAGAATCAACGCAGATGATATTTCTTCTATAGTCAGCATGTCTTATGAAGTTGTAGATGTTGACGAAAACAGAATAAGCGGACAGGCAAAAGAATTCATTGAAGATATAGGTTCGAATTTTTTTGATACAACTATTTCCTTGGAAGATTTGGATACAGGAGCGTATAAGCTTAAAGTTGAAGCTACCGATGTAAATGGATTTACAGGAACGACTTACAGTGAAATATTTAAGGTAAGAAATGGAGAATCTGAGTTTACTCTTAAAAATGAATTTGAAGAATATAAAGATACAATGCTCACAAAAGAAGAAAATCTAACGCTTGATTTTAGCATAGTCGAAGATGCAAAAGATACAGAAAGTTTTGTTAAAGATCAATATATTCAGTACAGAACTTCAATCAATGGCTTGTACGGAGAATGGATTACACCGACAAAAGAAGTAGCTGAGGGTGTTTATGAAAACATAGGACCTGTGTATAAAGATGGAAAATCCGTGACCAATATTGGTGTGGAGGTAGTGCTTTTTGAAGGTTTGAATGAAATTCAAACAGAATATAGATTTGTAGTTAATGATGCTGAAGAGAGTGCGACGTATTTTACCGAAATCTACAGAATAATTTCGGATAGAAAAATGCCTGAACACACTATAGACATAGAAACTCCGAGAGATACAAAGAGCGTAGAAGCAATGTCAGGAAGATTGGTAGTGTCGGATGATTACACTATATATGATGACATCAGAATCACAGAAGGGAAAGTAGACTACGAAGGCAATTATCCAGGATATGAAGGTTTAGAAATAATTCCTGTTTTAGATTCAGAAGGGAAAAATACAGGAGAGTATGACTTAGTATTTACTGACAGCATAATAAATGGAGTCATTAATGTTATTGACAAGGCTGGAAATATACGCTACATATCTTTGACCGTAGATAGCGTCGATACTACTGATCCTATCTTACACGCTACAGATGACACAGGAGGAGCTGTAGAAGATGAATATGACGTATTGGTGAATAAAGGTGTGGGAGAAGTTACGGTAGTCGTCTCAGAGCATATTGAAGATTCGATGAGCATAAGGTTGTTTAACAAGAATACAGGCGAAGAATTAGATGATTTTGCTGGATTATCAATGCAATTGGAAAATTCATATTTCACTGAAGATAGTGAAGGAAATCCACCTGCTAAGATAAATCGATTTGGCGAATATATGTGGGAAGATCATTATAAGCTCAGCTTGACAGGCTTAAACGGAGATTACTATGTCATGATAACTGTAGAAGACGCCGCAGACAATGTCAATACGTTAAAACTTAATTTTGATAATATGACAATAGAAAATATGGCATATGATCATGTTGCTTTGCCTACAGGTCCGGTGTGGGGATATGCAAAGGTAGAAGTAAACGGATTTAACAGACCTGTGTTTATGGTTGAAGTCGACAAAAATATAAAAATCGGTGAAGATGGTATAGAGGGTGATAAAAACAGTTTCAGAAATCTTGAGGAATACCTCGGAACTTTAGTAGATGAAAAACTTAAAGGAACAACAGATATATACAAAATCAATCAAATATACAAAACAAACCAAGTCTTTTTAGCGGATAAAAACGGCACTTACAATTTCTATTTGATGGATAGGTACGGAAATACAACTATGTCGGCTATACAGGTTGAAAATGTGGAGTATCAGGCAATAGCAGAAATAGTGGATATAACGACTACACCATCAGGTAATGCGAGTTCAACAGAGACAGATGTGACATTTGACAGTTACACGGGAGATCCGAGTGACTATTCGGTAAAATTCTTGTTTACAGGTGATAAAGTTGTAGGTACTACTACGAGTGCTATAACAATGCTCGTTGCAGGTGACGGATTAGAATATGATGAAGAAGCAGTAGGAAGTAGCGGTGAGTTTACAGTAGACTTGTCTGGAAATGATTCAGATCTTACAGAAATCTCACGAACAGGACATTTTAATGCACCTGAAAGCGTAAATACTGTTTACTATGAAGTTAAAGTTTGGAATGAAACACTGAATGACTGGGTGAGCGGAGTAGGTAAATACACTATGAGCTTTGATGGCGACATGACTGCTCCTAAGCTTGAATTGACACAGTCTCATTTTGATCTTCAAGACAGCATAGATGTAACTATAATTGCATCTGATGACTACGATTCTGAATTATATTATGATATCGGCGACCCTTCTTCAAACTTGACAGATGAAGAAAAGGATGCGTGGTTTAATGAAGAGATCAACAAATTGACTCACACACAAAAAAGCGGTATCAAATCTGTAGAAATAGACTATTTTTACAGTAGTGGACATTCGGATAACAGAACTGTTACTTATACGGTGAACGATTTAACATACGATTCGGCTGATTATGACTTGGATTTTGAAACCTATGATAGAGGTGGAGGTGGACTTAATCTGTCTATACCGATAGAGCTTAATGTCGAATTGACCATAACTATCACAAATGAAGCCGGATTAACGACTACAAAACAATTAGACATCGTCAATGTCATAGACCCGGCGGTTAAGGCGGCTGCAAAGATAGATCCTGCGACTGATTATGAAGTGAAATATTATAAAGTGACAGATTCGGATACAAAAGGTGATGAAATACCTAATAGTGATACTCAATACTACAACAGAGTATGGGCGGAAATTGTTCTTACAGACAGTAGCAACCCTAAAGCTATCAGAGCAACAAACAGTTCAACGCTAAGCAAAATATTGACGCCTATAAATGACTCTTTTACTTTTACACTCGAAGAAACTACCTTTGGGCAGACACATGAACAAATTGTCACATTTGAGAGATTTGATATAGTTGCGCCTGAAATCACAAATTTGGAGATAGCAGATACAGATCCTACAAAGGATAATGTGACTGTCAACTTCACAGCAACCGATGATAAATCGGGGATAGAAAAAATAGAGTTGATTTTAAACAGTGCAGTTACCACTCTTGCAGATGATGCTACTTCAACGACTGTAGATAAAAACGGTTTCTATAAGTTAAGAGTTACCGACAAAGCGGGCAACAATACAGAGGGAATGTTTGTCATAACAAATATAGATAAAACAGCTCCGATCATGAATGTTATATATAATGTTAGCTCTACAGCCATAACTAGTGGAGATGTACTCGCTACATATAGCTTTAATGAAGCGAATGTAAAAATCTTAAAAATAACACCGACAAATGCGGGAGATGGGCTGATAGATGAAAAAGACTTCTCAGTCGATTATACAAATAACAAGATAAGATTTGAAAACAATGGTACTATACAAGTAGAATTCTATGACAGTGTAGGAAATAAGAACTCTAAGATCATCCAATCTACACAAATCTGGAGAAAAGTGCCTCAAATCAAATTGATAGAACCTGAATTGACTGCCAACAACCTATCTGCTTTAATTAAGTTTGATTTTGATGATACTGTAGTAGAAATTAATCATCCGCTTAAATTAAAAGACTACACTGCGCAGTATTTTGGGACTACTATCAAATTAGCGGATGAGGACGGCAACCTAAATGCATTTGAAGTCACAGAAAACGGAACTTACCATATCGTAGTGGGAGATCCTTTAGGCAATTATAAAGTATTTGATGTCGAGGTGACAGGCATTGACAGAACACCGCCTAAAATCATAGAAATGAGCTATGAGTATGATACCGACTTGTATGGCAAGACACCTGATGTTGAATCAGGCGATATCGCAGTAGATGACAGCCTCGGATATAATCTAGGTCCCGATATGAAACCTGAGACTAATCAAATAGTAAAAATTACGCTTAAGACAGATAAAGAGTCTAATTTTACGGGAAGCCCTTATGATGAATATAAGACGGAACACACTGTAGAATACAATGAATCAGGAACTGCGAGATTCACGATGGAAGCAAGAAATGAACTAAAAGACCAATATATAGTCGGTGTCTATGTCATAGATTTGGTTCCACCTGTAATCAAGAGTATAGCAAATGTAAAGCCAGAAGATGTTTTAGAACTTGATGCAGAATCTTTAGATAAACTCGAAGGGTTAGAAGATCTCGTCTTCTATGAAAATATGGCTGCATATGAAAACTCTGATAATAAGCCTTATGTACCGGGTATGCTTGAAGAAGGCTTTATAGCATATGACTTGTACGCAGGATTAGAAAAAGATTTAGAAGTGACAATCACTTATGAAGACAATGGCACAGCAGAAGAACCTCATAAATTTGACCCAATAAATATATTTAACAATGAATTTGACAGAAATAAGCCGTACTATGTAACTTATACGACTTATGACGAAGCGGGCAACAGAACAGATGTGCGAAGAGAAATAATCTTAGTCGGCATAAATGATGCTATAGTAAGAGTAAATGGCGAATTTCCAGACAGTTCAGGCAGGATAATACTTGACCAAGACGCTGAAGAAATCAAGATAACTCTTGAAAATACCGGTGGCAAAGGATATGCACGCTACATAAAATCAAGTTTAACCATGGGGCAGATGAAGTTTAACGGTGAAGTTATCGCAAGTGAAAACGAAGACTATAAAACTTTTGTCCTAAGAGGTTTAGAAAAAGGCGAGTGGTATACAGTTTATTTACAAACTGATATGGCTGATTATTTTGTTATAAAAATTGCTAGAGGTGATAGCAAGGAAGAAGAGGAGGAGTAAGATGAAACTAAATAAAAGAATTCTATCGAGTGTCATGGCGCTGATGATTTTGATAACATCACTTCCTTTACATGTGTTTGCAGATACTACAGACACCGAAGAAAATACAGAGGGTGAAGGTACAACAGAAGGTGAAGATACGGCCGAAACACCCGAAGATCCATATACCATAAAAAATAAATACATGACATACACAATTAACCCAAATACAGGAGGATTCTCTGTCGTTACGGCAGAGGGTCATCCTCAAAAAAGCGCAGATAACAATATACCTCTTTTGTATCAAGACGACATAGAAAAAAGTATAGAAACTTCCTATGTCACTGTGCGAATAGACGGTGAAGATTATATTTTTGGCAGAAAATATGATTTTTACGATATAAAAACAACACTAAGTAAGCCTGTGAAATCAGATTTAGGACGACAAATCAGCATTACTTGGACTTTGGGCGATATAGAAGTTACACAGATGGCGGCGATATCCTATGATGAAGAAGAATCGACTACCGGAAATATCGCCATAAAATACGCGATTGTGAATAAAGGTACTACGCCTCATGATGTCGGATTGAGAGTCTTGTTTGACACGGCTCTTGGCAAGGAAATAGATGCGCCATACTTCTTTTCTGATGATGATGTCAACCCTATGCTCCATGAGATAAGTTTGGAAAAATCAGAGGATGAGATTCCCGATCAACTCAGATTGTCAAATATCATGTCGGGTAGACTCAACAGCACTCATACGGCAATGACTGGATACTTTCTATTCGACGATAGAACATTCGACTTTGGTGACGCCCTAAAACCCGATAAAATAACAATAGGTCACTGGGCACATTTAGCCAACACAAGATATGAATATGAACCGAATAAATATTCTAGTTTTATGTCTATTGTAGGAAATGATGAACTTACAGGTGATTCATCTGTGGCCTTGTACTGGGACGAAGAAGAATTAGCTCCAAGTGGCACTAAAAATGCTGAAATTTTGTATGGAGTCGGCTCTTTTACCGAGTCTTCCGACAGCAACAAACTAGGCATAAATATCATCGTGCAGGATTCAGTAGTATTAGGAGATGACGGCGAATATATAAATGACGGTAATTTTACCGTAACTGTAGAGTTAAATAATACTTTTGCTTACAATCAACTATTAAAGAACATAAATATAACGGCACAAATTCCTGAGGGGATAGATGCACAAAACCCGAATGACTCTGATGAAGTGCCAAAAGATGACGGTAGTAAAGACGACGAAGACGAAGATGAAGACGAAGACGATGAAGAACAAGAGATGATCAAGGTCATGCAGATAGGTATCTCACAGATGCTTTACAATGATATACAGAGAAGAGAGTTTGAAATGACTGCTGAAGAAGTAGAAATGCTCACTGCAAAACCGATAATTTTTAGAGTTCAAGCTGACATCATGAGTGGTGATACGATATCAGGCAGGATAAGCACAACAGACACAAAATATATCCTTTTACCCGGCACTTCAAAGAAAAAACCATTGGTAGCAATGGATAAGATACTACCTGAGATAGTTTATCATGAAGGATATAAGTACTTGATGGTACATGGTGACATGACAGGGCTAAAAGGACTTCTCGGAACTGAAAAATGGGATTTGTTTTTAGTGCATGAGACTACAGGTAAGAAAGTTAGAATTGCTAAAAACAGCATAGCTTTTATAGATGAAGCGATGACTTCTATGTCTATCAACACTGAGGAAAAATTGGAACTCGGAAAACACTATTTGGAATTTTCGCTTTACGATGAAGATTATAAAGAGCTGTATGGAGATACTATCAGATCTGCAGCAACCTTTGAATCTTCAGATGACATAAAATATAAATCGAGATTTTATACTATGATGGTGATAGTTAAGACTACCGGTTCTAAAGATATCGAAGGTTTGGAAGATGGCGAGGATGCAGAGGATGCTACGGCTTACAAACATTCTGTACTGACATTTTACTCGGAAGAGGAGCTTAACGAGTTCATACAGCACAAGATAGACAATGATACATACCCTGAAAGAGTAGATGTACTTGGAAATAAAGTCAAGACAAGTGAGTTGTATATCACATTGAGAGGTAATTTCAGAGAAACGGGAGAAGGCACAAATATATTTACTGCACGCACCTCTGAAGGACCCGTAACGATAAACAATATAGTCCGTTATACAGAAGATACCAATCCATTAATATTAAAAGTGACTACGGGAACTATCGACCTCGGTGCAGACGGCGGTCTCACAGTTATAAATGCATTACCATTTTGGGCAGAGACAGAGTGGGATATCGTCCTTCAAAATGATGAAGACTACTCTATGAATTGGGATGAGGTAAAACCATCTGTAGCTACTAAAAAGCCTTTGCAATTTTCGGCAGATAAACCCGAATATGCTGTAAACAATGTAATGGGATGGTCTTTTGATATCGTAACAGGTATTCTTGTTAAAGAAAAAGGAGTAGAAGAAAGACTGATAGCAGGACGAAAAGATTATGTGGGCAAAGATATCTACGGCATAACCTTCGGAGGAAAATTACAGATTCCTATGGCGGTAACAGAGTATGGTAAAAAAGACACCGAGAGCGATGGTAAGCAGGAAAAGAAAAAAGATCCTGTATATGATCAAGATACATTAGAAGGCACATATGAAGACGGAAAGATCACATTAACAATAGAAGAAGAAGGAAGAAAGACTTTTGAAGGTGTAGGAGTTAAAACAGCAAAAGGGACTATACTATCAAATGATCTATTTTATATCAATGCAGAAGACGTAAGATATGGACAACATTTAGACGATCCTGAGGAATTAGGATTTGTGGGAATCGATATCACAACAAAGCTCGGTCTGCCACCAAGCACTTTTGGTCAGTTGGCAGAGGGAAGCGGATTTGGTTTTACAGCTGAAGTAGTTATCAATTCTATCGACAATATATACAGCGTCAAAACTTCCTTAGATATCATAAAACTGTTTGCGGGATTTATTGATGTGACATTTAAGAGCGTAGTAAACAAAGAAGATGTATATAAAGTTTATCCAGACAATATTTTGATAGGATATGAAAACAGAGCGATAGATCCTACGGCACTTGCGACTTTCGGCACTGTTGAGCTTCTCGGCATGAACGGCGGCTTTAAAGATATCGCAGATTCTTATGATAAAGAATACTTGGAAAAGGTACCCGATACAAGCTTTAATATAGGATTCATCTTGGCACTTTTTCAGGCGATGAGACTGGAAATTAAAGGTGAAATAGCGGCAAACAGAGTCATAGTAGAGGGAACTTTAACAGAAAAATGGAATGAGTTAGAGCTTGTAGTCGATTTGGGCGATATACTTGAGGGAGAAGATCCTACAAGCAGTAAGGTGGTAGGAAAATTAATTAACGGAACTGTTTCTCTCGGAATCAATTGGGCAGACGGCATCAAGTTTACTATGAACTCAGAAGCAGATATTTTGTCAATAGTGAAAGGTGCTTTAAAGATAACTATCACGGACGATTACTGGTATGGATATGCTAAAGTTGAAGTAGTAGTGCCTGTTCAGATACCAGTTATCGGCGGAGCGAGTTTCGCAGGTGGAGATTTTGGAATTTCATCAGATTTTATAGGAGGAAATATCAAGTTTTGTGATATTGGTGTAGGAATCAAATATACATGGTCATCAGGAGACGTAGATTTCAACCTTACAGGTGGAGTAAGTCTTACACCTCCTCCAGGTGTTGAAGTCACAGATGCAAGGCTTGGAGAAGGCATTTGGTTAAAAGATGAAAGTGGCAATGATGTCTACGCTGTATTCGGAACTAATGTAGTTGAGTTGGCATCGGTAGGAGATGATATAAATCTGCTAAACTTAGCCATGACTATGAAATCCGAGCAGACTAAGGAATTAAGATGGACGAATACTCCTGACAACATCATGTTTACAGTGCCTATCAAATATTCGGGAGATATTTCTGACTTAGAACCGACTTCTATAAAAGTAACCAAGGCTGACAATACGACACTTGCATTGACAGAAGCGGCGACAGACGGCTCAGGTACGGGTAATTTCTTGATACAAGAGATGCCTGATGGAAGCTTATATATGCATTTTTCAAAAAAAGATGCAATAGATGCCGACAAAGGTATATGGACAGTGAAATCAAATGTAGTAGGACTTACATTAGGTACGATAGAGGCTCTTGAAGTCAAAAATGTAGCAGAGATAAGCAGTGTAAGTTACACTTATGATGCAGTTAACAGCCCATTTGAAGTTCCTTTGACATGGACTGCAACTGAAGAAGCTCCAAAAGAGTCGAAAATATCTGTATTCTTGACAGAAGAGATGGATTATGACAAAGCGATAGAAAGTGTACAAAATGGTGACGACAATTCATATTTAGCTATGGTATATGATCTCGAAGAAGGTGAGACAGGCGGAAACTTCACAGTAGAATTGCCTGAAAACCTTAAAAACGGAACATATAGAGTAGTAGCTTCATATTTATCGGGAGCAGGTGGCATAAATTATGTTTGGGATGATACATCATTTGTATTTACAAATCCAAATCTTCCGAAAGGAATAGATGCGGCATCTCTTATATATGCAGGCAACGGAAGGATGTTTTTAAATATCGCCGATGAATCAAAAGATGACTACACAAATTATGAAGTAAGTATTTTCAGAAAAGAAGATAACGGTACATTGACAGATGTGAGCGATGTTGCAAGAGGATATTTCTATAAAGATTATCCGACATATACGACCGACTATTATTCAGATGTGATAGGGCCTGATAAAGGATTGCAATTTGAAATCATTCCGATAGGAGAGTTGGAGACAGAAAGAGAATATATCGCTAAAATCAGGACTGTCAATAAAAAAATAAATGCTGATGGGACTACTACTAATTTCAGAGCGGATGAATCAGATATATACACTACCGAAAGTTTCATGTTGCCAAAGGCGAATAAGCCTAAGTTGCTCGAAGTAAAAATCGATGAGGCAAACAGAGAAGCTATATTAAACGGCAAGCCTTTGACAGAGGATTTCTTGGTAATAAATTATGTGTTTGACGACAATGTGGCTTTTAAAGGTACATTTAACGGAAATGAATATGATAGCACGACATATACAAAAGAGGCACAAGTTAAATATCCTCTTACTGACGGAGATTTGATTGTTTCGTTTGAAGCATATAATTTTGACGGTGACTTTATAACGAGTAGCGATTTTCCTGATATATTAGGCGCGTCTTTAGCAGTAAAAGTTGATAACACAGCTCCATTGTTAGGCTTAACACAAGAAGAGATGATGACATATGACGATGAAGAAAATGAAATCAGCATGTATGCTACAAAAAATGTATTTTATGCGGATACAAACGGAAACTATACGATAAAAGGCTTAACAGAACCAGGTGTCGTGCTTAGTGGAAATGGTAAAGTGTACACAGATGCAGATATCAACGCAAACGGTGTATTTGAAGTTAATAGCAGCCTTGACGGAGATATAGCTATGGAATCTATAGATTTAACGGCTACCGATTCTGCGGGAAATACATCTACTATAGCTGTAAGTGTAATCAGAAAAGATTTTACAGATATAGAGACTTTAAAGATTTATCAAAAAAATATGAATGAAGACGGTACATTTTCGCTTAAATCGATAGAAGATGATGGAATTGAAGAATTAAACCGCAGAAATTATATAGAAGTACCTTTCGGAACAGATATTGAGTTTGTGGTTAAGGGAGTGACTGAAGACGATGTGGAAATGACGATTCCGGAACATATGCTTGCATGGGATGCAGTCTATGATATTAATCTGGTAGAATTTGACGGCAATAAATTTATAACTAAAAATGTAGGCGAAGTAGCTTTAGTCGCAAGACTTATGGAAGGCATGTCATTAGCATCGACAGGCGAAATCACAAGATATGCAAAAGAAGACTATGTTATTATCAATATTACAGAAACTGACAAATCCGCACTTAAAGAAGCTATAGATGCGGCTGAAAGAGAATTGTTTAATGATGGCAATGCTACAGCTAGTGAAACTCGAGCGTTTAAAGCTTTAGTAGAAGAAGCAAAAGCATTGTATGATGACTTCTATGCAGATGTAGATGATGTTATTGCAATCACAGAAAAATTGCTTGAAGCAACAGCCGCATATATTGAAGCTAAGAACAGAGCAGGTAGCTCAGGTGGAAGTTCGGGACAAGGTGGAATCACAAATCCGTTTACTGATGTATCTCCTTTAAATTGGTTCTATGAAGCAGTCATGAGCATGCTTGAAAAAGAAATCATGCGTGGAACGAGTGAAACTACATTCTCACCATATATCACGTCATCAAGAGCGATGTTAGTAGTGATGTTACACAGATTAGCAGGTGAATTAAATGTAGATTCGAGTGTTGAATTTACGGATGTTTTAGCTGACATGTGGTATTCAGAGGCCGTTGATTGGATAGTATCAGAAGGCATAATGCTTGGATATGGTGATGGTATCTTCGGTATAAACGATGATATAACTAGAGAGCAATTAGTCACTATACTTTGGAGATTTTCTGATGAACCTGTACTTGAAGAACAGCCAGATATGTCTAAGTTTATAGACTTTAGTGAAGTATCAAATTATGCTGTAGAGGCGATGAAATGGGCTTATTCAATAGGATTGGTTCAAGGAAGAAGTGCAACTGAATTAGCGCCTAAAGGAAATGCCAACAGAGCAGAAATAGCGACAATATTTGATAGATTCGTAGTAAAATATATTGAAAAATATATGGAATAAAAATAAGGTGTAAGTTTTGTGAAAAACAAAAAGAAAATGAGGTCACTCTTGCGTGACCTCATTTTTGAAAAATTACCAAGACTGTTCCATAAGGAGGTTGTTATGTCACAAACAGCATTGAATTATAGCTGTCCAGCATGTGGTGGTCCCACACATTTTGACACAGATACACAAACAGTAGTATGTGATTACTGTGGAAGTACTTATCCAGAAAGTCACTTTACATCTGAGATAAAAGAGGAAAAATCTCAAACCGACTGGAAAGAAAAAAGCGATGACCTGCATAGAGAAACTATAGAAATGCACGCAGGGTTTAGCTGTACATACTGTGGTGCAG
>CAYJLG010000045.1:0-17162 GCA_964371035.1 uncultured Clostridia bacterium
ACCGTCAGCCATAAGTTTAGCAAGTTTAGATTTGCCTTCTCCCATTTTTTTAGTCCACTCAATTATTGCTTCACTACTGCCCCAAACTAAAGGTACACCTTCACAGTCTTCTTCTTTAATCAACCCTTTTTCATATAATTCCATGGCAGCTGCTATAGTACATGGCGTAGAAATAGCGTCTAGTCCATATTCATTACACCAATAATTGGCTTCAATAATTGCAGCTAAATCGTTTACGCCACAGTTTCCTCCGTATGCCCAAAGTGGTTCGTATTCAGGGCCACCAATATTTTTCCCTTCTCTTTCTACAACTCTACCGCATCCTATTTGACATCTATGGCAAAATCCTTGTTTTTTAAGGAATTTTTCTTTCATAGTTTCACCTGAAGTATCGTCTGCTTCAGCAAAATACGCTTGTTGCCAGTTTTTAGTTGGGAAAGTACCAACGTTATTGATGATATTTACAAGTACTGCCGTTCCATAGGTTGGAAGTCCTTGGCCTGTTACACCATTTTCTTTTATTTTTTTATTACAACTCGCGAATGTTTCTTTTAATTTTTCTGCATCGTTTGGCTCAATAATATTGTTGCTCGCTGAAACTGTTATAGCTTTAAGGTTTTTTGATCCCATAACTGCTCCAACACCACTTCTGCCTGCCGCTCTATCTTTATCATTCATAATAGCAGCTAATAATGATTGATTTTCGCCTGCAGGTCCAATATTTAGCACTGAACATTTAGGGTATAGTTTTTTTAATTCTTCATCAATAGTTTCGCTTGTCATTCCTATGTAAGGTGTTGCATCTAGTAGTTTTATTTCATCATCAACAATGTTGATATAAACTGGTTTTTCTGATTTACCTTCTACTATTAATGCGTCCCATCCAGCATATTTTAAAATTGCTCCCCATTTTCCGCCAGAGTTTGACGAAGCTATCATGCCTGTAAGTGGAGATTTTGTTACAACCATATATCTGCCTGAAGTTGGCGAGGCAGTGCCTGTCATCGCACCAGTTATATAAACCAATTTGTTTTCAGCTGAGAGTGGATCTACTGTGGCAACGTTTTCGTCCATGATAATTTTTGTGCCTAATCCTCTACCGCCTATAAAGTTTTTTGCATCTTCCATGTTTAGTGGTTCTGTCTTGATTTCTCCTGTAGTAAGATTGATTCTAGCCAATTTACCGTTATAACTTGTTTTCATAAAAAAAACCTCCTTCGTTATTTGCACGCATTTCTTCTGCGTGCATTATCTTGGTAGCATGTAAGTTTTTGCAATCTATTTGATTGCTAACTTATCTGTTTTACTACCTTTCATAAAACAAGCAAAAAGAAATCCTTTCCAAATACGGGAGGTATTATAATCAATACCCTAACGGCTTTCTAAAAGAAATAAAGCTCGGATTCTTATTTAGATATATTATACTATAATTTAATAATTATTTCAAATGTTTTTTAAATTTTATATTTTTGTTTTTTTCGAACTAACGTAGATATGTCTATTTCCAGTGCACTTGCTGCTTCTTTTAGTGTGTTGGAATTTTTTAAAACGTATGCAATATGCTTTTTTTCAAATTCTTCTACTTTGAATTTTAGTGAACTATCTTTAACGTTTTCAGATTCGAAATAGATTTGTGGCTCTTGTTTAAACTCTCCTATTATCAGTTGATCTTTAAAGGAATTCCTACTTATACATGGTGTCTCTGTCATCAAAACTAATCTTTCGACTGAGTTTTTCATTTCTCTTATATTTCCATGCCATTCATAAGCCATAAACATTTCTAAACAATCTGCTGAGAAATAGCAATCTTTGTTGTATTTACTGTTGCAAAGTTTTAAAAATGACTGTGCAAGAGGAATGATATCTTCTTTTCTATGGCGAAGCGGTGGCAAATTAAAATTCACTACATTTAATCTGTAGTACAAATCTTTTCTGAATTTTTTTTCTTCTACTAATTTCTCTAGATCCGCATTTGTTGCAGATATAATACGAGCATTGAATTCAATAGGTTTGACGCCACCTATTCTATAGAAACATTTGTCATTGAGAGCATTTAGCAATTTTACTTGTAAAATATATGGCATATCTCCAATTTCGTCTAGAAAAAGAACTCCGTTGTTTGCTGCTTCAAAAAGTCCTTTTTTCCCGCCTTTTTGAGCTCCAGAAAACGCACCTTCTTCGTATCCAAAAAATTCTGATTCTAATAAATTTTCTGGCACAGCTCCACAATTTATTTTAACAAATTTCCCTTTGTTTTTTTTGTTTGACAGATTATAAATGTGTGTAGCAAAAAAATCTTTGCCTACGCCTGTTTCACCAAGCAAGAGTATAGTACTATCAAAATTAGCTATTTTTTCTACTTTTTTATAAATTGATTTCACATATGCATTGTTTGATATGAATTTGTCATCATTTTTTTCATCATTTAGATATATCGTGTTTTCTATTGTAAAATCTTCTTTTACAGCGATGTTTCTCATGATTTTATCTAGTTGGGACACGTCACGGATTACTGCGATTACGCGTATAAAATTTCCGTTTTCATCAAATATCGGAGATCCTGAAACTAGACATCTTTGTCCTTCTGTGTAATTATTTATCGTAAAAACGGTCTTTTTCGTTTCGATAACTTTTGCACAACACGAATTTGGCAAAACTCTGCTGTCTCTTAGCTCATATACTGTTTTACCAATAATTTTTTCTCTTGCTAATCCTGAAAGTTCTAAAAAAGCATCGTTCACATATAGCGTTTCACCTAAATTGTCAGTTATATAAATGCCGTCTTCTAATTTGCTTAACATCTCGTTGTAAATGTATTGCTGATTTTTTAGATATTCGATCTGCTGTTCTAATCTTTCCAAAACATCTACGTCGTCCACATGGTTTGAATTATTGCTCATAACTTTTTTCTCCGCATAGATTTATTTAATTGCTATTTTATCATATGGTCGTATGAATGCGCAAGTTTTAAAAAATTGTCGCTCGCTTTTGTTGACTTTTGAGTCTTTGATGTGCTATGATTTATTTGGTATTTATTTGACATTTCTTTGTCACTAAATATCGTGTTTCTTTTCCTTATTTTGGCGGACAAACCGTCTTGATATAGATAATACAAATTTACAAGGAGATCTTATGAAAAAGACAAATATTTTAAAAAGTAAAATCCTTTCTGGGCTGCTCGCTACCTGTGTGGCGGTGGGTATATTTACTGTTACCGCATGGGCTGAAGAAGTTGCGCCTACAGTCGAAATTGATGCTTCAACAAGGAGTCACAACATCTACGGGAACGGATTCCCTTTGCTTATTGTGGATGGAAATGTAGATGATACTACGACTGTCTATTGGGATAAAAACGATAATGGAACTGTAGATGACGATGACAAAGCGTTGGAAGGTGCAACAAATGCTGATCTTTCTTACTTTTTTATATACGGTGGTGCTAAGAGTGCACCAGTAATAAGCACCAAAATAACTATGACAGGCGGTATTGTTGGATATGTCTATGGTGGCGGTATTGACAACAATGTCGAGAGTAGTACCGAAATAAATATAATGGGCGGTATTGTTAGCTCACACTTGTACGGTGGCGGTGGATTTTACAGTGATGTCGGCGGTAATACTAATATAAATATCACTGGTGGTACATTTTGGGGAAATTTGCATGGTGGTGGAGTTTTCGGCAGTGATGTCTACGGTAATACTAATATAAATATCACTGGTGGTACATTTGGGGGAAGTTTGCATGGTGGTGGAGCTTTCGGCAGTGATGTTATGTCTGGTACTAACATAAATATTAAAGATAGCTCTTTAAATAGCATCTACGGTGGTGCTTTTGACAGCGGTACTGTTTACGATGAAAGAAAACTAATCGTTTCGGGTAATGTTAATATAGGATATACGCATACTATTGATTCCGGTATTCGAATTAACAGCCCTTCAGTAACAGACGGTTTCGATTCTTTTGAAGTCGGAGATGAGGGGTTATCAGACAGTGCTTCTGTCGTATCATCTATACCTCAAGATTTCGAGGGAGGTGTTGTTGCTACAAACGTAGCATCGGAATATATTAATGACCAAAATACCGGAAAAATCATTCTAAATGGTTCAACGGATTTTACCTATGAGATTAAAGATAAAAATTTGCATGTAGAAGTAAAATTGAAGAGCTTTGCTCCTACAGTCATTGAAAATAGCAAAGAAATATATGGAAATGGCTCACCTTTATTCATTACAGCAGGAACAGTTGAAGGAACTACCTCTGTATATGGGGATAAAGATAATGACGGAAATATAGAATATGATTCGGCATTAATAGAAAACGCCGACCTTTCGGAATATAGTATATATGGTGGCAGTACTACTGCTAGTGCAGTTGTCTCAAAAACCAAAATCACTATGGATGGCGGTTATGTTGGTACTATTGTAGGTGGAGGAAATGTTGATAATATTGCAGATAGCAATCCATCAATTAATGTTTTGGGTGACACTAATGTAGCAATCACAGGTGGTACTGTTGGATATGTCTACGGTGCCTGTCTTGTAGGAGCTATTTCAGGCGATACTAATGTAACAATTATAAATGCTACTGTTAAATACGCCTACGGTGGTGCTTATAAAGGTATAATTTCAGGTGGTACTAATGTAACAGTCGAGAATAGTAGTATTGATACGCTCTATGGAGGCTCTTACGATGGTGATATTTTCGGCACAGCTAATACGTATATCTCAGGTGGTTTGGTGAATGAAGTATACGGGTACAGTGAAAATAACAATGAGTCTACTGCTTTTATAACTGTCAATGAAGATGCTGTGATTTCTACTATTAAAAATTATGGTAACTTATATCTCTCAGGTGACATAAAGATAGGCGATACAACTACTGAGAGCGGAATTTTTTCAACTGAAGCTCATGATATTTATGTCAATAATTTGGGTGATGAAGCTCAAATTTGTGTAATTTTGCCTGATGTAGCCAATGAGGGATTCGACGTAGCGTGGGGGGCGAAAAGTTCGGATATATCTAAGATTACTCTTTTTAACAATCCACAAAATTACATCCTAAATTTAAAAGGTGAAACGATATTTCTCGGCACTTATACCGAACCTAATACCGGTAGCAGTGGAACAGGCAGTACGTCACCAGAAGTGAAAGATCCAGAAACAAATGACGGCGAAACAAATGTTGATATTGAAGTGAAACCTACTACAAGCGGTGGCAATTCAACAGCTGATATTCCCGATGATACTTTAGAAGAAGCCATAAATGATGCTCTTGATGAGGTAAAAGACACGGATAATGCTCCGAAGGTCACTATTAATGTAGATACGCCAAAAAGTGCCGATAGTGTAGAGGTTACGCTTGACAGCTCTGTACTTGAAGATTTGTCTGACAATGAAAATGCTGTATTTGAGATTAAGTCAGATGTAGGTACTGCATCGTTTGACAAGATTGCCCTTGCAAATATTCTTGCAAAAGCAAATGGCAAAGATATAACTATTGTCATAAGAGAAGCAACTAATTTGACTGATGAACAAAAAGATGCCATCGGTGATAGACCTGCTTTTGAACTATTTATAGTTGTAGATGATAGTTACGTCACTGATTTTGATGGTGGTATCGCTACTGTGACAGTACCGTATACGCTCGCAGATGATGAAAAAGCGGAAGAAGTAGCAGTATACTATGTAGCTGCAAATGGTGAACTAAGCTATATGCCTACTACTTACAATGCGACTTCAAAGAAAGCAATCTTTACAACAACGCATTTCTCGACATTTGCGATTAGAAATATAAACGAAGATAACCAAAATGCAGGCAAATTGATGTTTACCGATATCCCGACCGACGTATGGTACTATGACGATGTAGCATTTGTGTATGAGAATGAGTTTATGCAAGGTATATCGACTAATATATTTGAACCAAACGGCACTGTGACTAGAGCAATGATGGCGCAAATCATCTGGAACATGGAAGGCAAGCCTACTGTTACAAGTAGCAATTCATTTAGCGATGTTGCAAGTAATAATTGGTACTATGAAGCAGTCCTTTGGACAGCAGAAAATGGAATTTATAAGGGTTTAACCGAGAGTATATTTGCACCGCATGAGCATATCACTCGTGAGCAGCTTGCTGTAATATTCTATCGCTATGCTGAATATAAAGGCTATGATTTAACAAGTAGAGATGATTTGTCAAAGTTTACAGACGATGATAAAGTGTCTGATTGGGCAATAGAAGATGTCAAATGGGCAGTAGGCAGTGGCTTGATGAACGGTAAAAACGATGGTGTTTTAGATCCACAAGGCACGGCTACAAGAGCAGAAATTTCTGCAATGATACATCGTTTTGCTCAAAAGTACTAGATTGTTTATGTGACAAGTGAAAATTATTATCATATATTTATGTACTATAAAAAAATCGTCACTCGATAAGAATGACGATTTTTTTACGCTTAAACAATGGTTAATTTTATATTTTATTTCTCGATATGAGCAATATCGCACATGCAATATTGCTCATATATGCAGCATTGCATGTGTGAGCAGCGCAATTTATATATGCATGACTATATTTAATGTATCTTGCAGATTTCTTTGTCCTTATATTAATCTTATGAAAAAATATCAAATAAAATGTAGGGAACGGTCTTGACCGTTCCGTTGTTTTGCATATAAGCAAACATGTATGTTTGCTTATATGACTTTTCGGTGTGGTCAAGATCACACCCTACATATAGATTTTATTGATAACCAAAAATCGACTATAAATAGTAACAATAAATTTAAAAATCTAAATGATTGGCATGATATTTGCTTGTTATATTAATGTAAACTTGATAAGTTATAATAATTTTATGGAGGAATTTTAAATGAGAGAAGTAGTAATTGTTTCAGGAGCTAGAACTCCTATCGGTAGTTTTGGAGGTGCATTAGATTCTGTTTCTGCAGCTGATTTAGGTGTAGTTGCAGCTAAAGAAGCTATTAAAAGAGCAAATATTGATCCATCTATAATTGATGAGGTCATAATTGGTAATGTTTTAAGTGCTGGTGTAGGTCAAAATGTAGCTAGACAAGTTGCTTTAGGTGCTGGATTACCTGTTGAAACACCTGCTTTTACACTAGCTAAGGTATGTGGTTCAGGGCTTAGAGCAGTAAGTATGGCTGCTCAGTTTATCATGCTTGGTGATGCTGATGTAATACTTTGTGGTGGAACTGAAAGTATGTCTAACGCACCATATCTTTTACCTAAAGCAAGATGGGGACAAAGAATGGGCGACGGAAAAATGATTGATAGTTTGGTACACGACGCTTTAACGGATGTTTTTAATAATTATCATATGGGAATCACAGCTGAAAACATCGCAGAACAATGGAATATATCTAGAGAAGAACAAGATAAATTTGCCGTTGCGAGTCAAAACAAGGCTGAAGCTGCTCAAAAATCTGGCAAATTTGCTGATGAAATCGCGCCTGTATCTATCCCACAAAGAAAAGGTGAGCCAATAGTAGTAGATACTGACGAGTATCCTAAACATGGTGCAGTTGTTGAAAAAATCGCAAAATTGTCACCTGCATTCAAAAAAGATGGTACTGTAACTGCTGCTAATGCTTCAGGAATCAACGATGGAGCTGCTTGTTTAATAGTAATGTCTAAAGAGAAAGCTGATGAACTTGGGCTTGAATATATGGCTAAAATAGCTTCTTATGGCACGGCAGGTGTAGATCCTTCAATTATGGGTTCAGGACCAGTACCTTCAACTAAGAAAGCTTTGGACAAAGCTGGTTGGACTGTTGATGATTTAGATTTAGTAGAAGCAAACGAAGCTTTTGCTGCTCAAGCGCTTTCTGTAGTTAATGATCTAAAAATCAATCCTGAAATAGTAAATGTTAATGGTGGAGCTATCGCTTTAGGGCACCCTGTAGGTGCTTCTGGTGCAAGAATTTTGGTTACTTTATTGTTTGAAATGCAAAAGAGAGATGCTAAAAAAGGTCTTGCCACGCTTTGTATCGGTGGCGGAATGGGCACATCATTATTAGTAGAAAGATAATAATATTATAGAAAGGTCTTGTTATGAAAAATAAAATAATTACAATTGATGAAGCTATAGAAAAAATTGAAGATGGTATGGTTGTCATGGTTGGGGGTTTTTTGGCAAATGGAACTCCTGAAAAGTTGATTGATGCTCTTGTAGCAAAAGGAGTAAAGGATTTGACTCTTGTTTGTAACGATACAGGTTTTCCTGATAAAGGCGTAGGAAAAATGGTAGTTGCTAAGCAATTTAAAAAGATTTTAGCTTCTCATATAGGTACTAATCCTGAAACTGGCAATCAAATGAACTCAGGTGAAACTGATGTAGTTTTAGTGCCTCAAGGCACTTTAGCAGAAAGAGTTAGGTCTGCTGGAGCTGGACTTGGAGGTTTTTATACTCCTACAGGTGTAGGTACAGAAGTTGAAATTGGCAAAGAGAAAAAAATCATAGATGGCAAAGAGTATATTTTC
Source organism: uncultured Clostridia bacterium (assembly GCA_964371035.1). Taxonomy (GTDB): domain Bacteria; phylum Bacillota; class Clostridia; order Tissierellales; family Sedimentibacteraceae; genus UBA1535. The sequence goes on from CAYJLG010000045.1 coordinate 8,504, forward strand.
GAAGAACCTTTGAAGGCTGACGTTGCACTGCTTTATGCAAGTGTTGCTGATAAAAAAGGAAATTTAGTTTTTAATAAAACTATGAAAAATTTCAATCCTATTATGGCTACTGCAGCTGATACTGTTATAGTACAAGCTGATACTATTGTTGAGGTTGGCGAAATACATCCTGAAAATGTAATGACTTCTGGGATTTTTGTTGATTATATCGTAGGAGGTGACAAATAATGGCTATGGATGCTAAAACAATAATTGCACAACGTGTTGCTCAAGAATTAAAAGATGGTGATGTTGTTAATTTAGGTATAGGCTTACCTACTTTAGTCGCTAATTATATTCCTGAAAATATGGATGTTACTTTCCAATCAGAAAATGGATTTTTAGGTTTAGGCCCTGCTCCTGATGCTGACAATATTGATCCTGAACTTGTTAATGCAGGTAGCCAACCTGTTACTATTCTTCCAGGCGGACAGTTTTTTGATAGTGCTACTTCTTTTGTTATCATAAGAGGTGGTCATGTGGACGCTACTGTACTTGGTGCATTACAAGTTGATGAAAAAGGTAATCTAGCTAACTGGAAAATACCTGGAAAAATGGTTCCTGGTATGGGTGGAGCTATGGATTTGGTTGTAGGAGCTAAGCAAGTTATAGTTGCTATGCAACATACTCAAAAAGGTGCTCATAAGATCCTTAAAGAGTGTACTTTACCGCTAACTGCAAAATCACAAGTTAATTTAATTATTACAGAAATGGCTGTAATAGAAGTAACTGATAAAGGTTTACTTTTAAAAGAAATCGGACCTGATGTTACTCTAGATGACGTAAAAGCGGCTACTGGGGCTGATTTGATAGTTTCTGAAAACTTAATCACTTTTGGAGCATAATTAATAACAACATGAAGGAGCGGGGTTTAATCGCTCCTTTTTTATCAGTGTAAATAAATTTAAAGGAGATCGTTTATGGAAAAGAAAAAACTGAATATTTTATGGACACAAGAAGATGCTAATGTTGCACATTCTATGGTTTTTATGTACGCTACTAATTCACTAATAAAAGAGTGGTGGGATGAAGTTAATGTAATCATCTGGGGTCCATCTGCTAGACTTGTCGCAAATGACGAAGGTGTGCAAGAAAAAATCAAGATGTTTAAATCGCATGGTGGTCAAATAACTGCTTGTCTAGCTTGTGCCAACACGTACGGCGTAGCTGAAAAATTGATGGATCTAGAAATAGAAGTAATATATTATGGTCAACCTTTAACTGATATCTTGCAGAGTGACGAAAAACTGATTACAATTTGATTTTGATGTTTAAAAATTGTAAATTATCAACTACAAAATAGACGTTATGTATAAAGATAGTTAAAAATCGGTAGTCGTTAGGCTACCGATTTCATAAGATCAAAATAATTATTAAAATAAAGATATTTGGCGTTCTATCACACTAACACTATCTCTATTAGTTATTATAGCATCTGAGTTTACTTTTCCAATGAGCACAGGTGATTTTGGGTTATGCTTTTTCATATTCAAAAGTGACGTATTATCGTTTGTTAGAGCGTAACAATAGTTGCAACCATTAGCACAGCAATTGTATGTACCAATATCAATGCTGTCTATACACTGACATTCTTTTCGCTGATTTTTATCTTTTTTAGAATTGATACTCCCACCTAAAATTTGTTCAATTAAATCTTTATCTATACAAGCACCATGTCTAATACCAAACTGATCTAAGCCTATTTCTTCAGCACAGGTAAAAAGTTCAATATTGTTTTCTTTTGCAATTTTTGAGAAAATATCAGCTACATCAAAAATATTTTTCTTAGTCATTTTGCAATCAAAATCTTGTCCCATTCGTGAAGCCACATTTTTATAGCTGTCAACAAAACTTATAACACATCTTTCAGTATAATTCGACAACTTTTTTGCCATATATGAAAAACATTCAGCGTGATATTCTAAGGTATATCTATCAGATATAATGATTGGATCATATCTCCATACAACTCGTTTTTTACCTATTCTATCACTTATTTTAATAAATATATCGAGTAAATTTTCTTTATCTGGCAGTCCTTTTTCTGTCTCTTTTCCATATGGTGTTATCGTGAACTGAAAATAATATGGATAACCCATTTGTTCGATAATAGGTAAATATTTCATAAAAGGTATTGGATTTTTAGTCCAAAAGGCTATAATATCAACAGCGTCTCGAGTTAAAATCGCTTTAGAGTAACGGTTTGCATTATACGGATTTTGGATTAGAACATACCCTTCTTTTAACCTATTTACAAACCATTCTCCATAGTAAGATGGTATATCTGTTCTCCTTGTCGCACTTATTATCATTTTATCACCTGCTTTAATCGATGGAAGTCTAGTCCCTATTTGTGTAATATAAAAGCATACTAAGCAAAACTTCTTCTTGCCCAATATTTCTATATGAATGTGAAACATCTGCCGCAAATCGAATAGAATCGCCTTTGGCTAAATGATATACTTGGTCTTTAACTTTAATCTCAACGTTTCCGCCAAAAACTGTAATATATTCTTCTGTACCAGCAAGGTGCGGTTCCGCATTAAGGCTTCCATCAACTAAAATAACTATACGATAAGTTTCGAAAGCTCGTTGTTCGTCAAAAAGAAATACTGGATAATTTAAATATTTTCCATCACCTTCTATTATCTGTTCAGAAGTATCTGTGCGAATAACAATAGCCGTTTCATTCTTTTGTTCTACAAGTGATGTAAATGCAACTTTGTAACCGTTGGCGATTTTCCACAGTACAGAAATCGTTGGGTTTGCATCTCCTTTTTCTATTTGTGCAAGCATACTACGTGAAACTCCTGTAACATTTGCGGCCATATCTAGTGTTAGTTTTTTTTGTTCTCGAATTAGCTTTATATTTTGCGAAACAGTAGAATTAATATTCAAATTATTTACCTCCAAAATCTATTGACAATATATTGTACTCATGGTACAATATATTGAAAGTCGTTATATTGTACTTTTAATCTATTATATCATACTTGATTTAAGGAGGCAATTATTATGTTTAGTTGGCTAAGTTTTCTTACTTATGCAATCATCACAGCGATAACGCCAGGACCTAACAATATTATGTCAATGTCAAACGCAAGTCGATTAGGGTTTCGTAAAGCTTTTCCGTTCAATTTTGGAGTTTGGGCAGGATTTTCTTTTGTTATGATTGTCTGTACACTGTTAAGCAACATACTTTCTTCATTAATTCCCAAAATTGAACTCCCTATGCTTATTATAGGGGCTGCATATATGCTATACCTTGCATATAAGACATGGAAAAGCAGTGATAAAATTGAAGAAAATTATTCGAAAAGTGGCTTCATATCGGGGTTAGTTTTACAATTTATTAATCCAAAAATCTATATTTATTGCATTGTATCTATGCAAGCATACATACTCCCTTTTTACAGCGGTGAAATAATTTCATTATTAGGATTTGCTTTACTACTCGCATTTATAGGATTTGTGTGCACAATTCTTTGGTCTGCATTTGGTTCTGCTTTCAAACTGCTTTTTTCTAAATATGCGAAAGCAACAAATACTATTATGGCATTGCTGTTGGTTTATTGTGCTATCAGTCTGTTTTTATAGTGGTTTAGCTTGATTAATTTACAGTTAATGAGAATAAAAATTTAATTCGGAGGATAATTATAGTGGATGGATTGAAAATGATTATTGAAAATATTTCGGATGATGAATTTGTATCAATCGATGAAGAACTAATTGAATATAATGCAAGCAAAACAAATTTAGCGAAAAATAATGTCTTTGACTCAATATATAAATGTGCAAAACTTGATGGGAAGATTGTCGGAGGAATTTCAGGCGATGTCGAACTCTTGTCAGCACTGCATATAAAAATTTTATGGGTAGATGAAAGTACACGTAGAAAAAGCATCGGCTCAAACCTACTGAAAAATTTAGAAGATGAAGCATTAAAAAGAGGTGCTATATTTTCCTATCTCGAAACTTATGATTTCCAAGCAAAAGATTTCTATCTAAAAAATGGATATGAAATTTTTTCTTGCCTGAAATATCCGACAGGTAATGTGTTATATTTTATGAAAAAACAATTAGTATAAACAACGCTCCTAAATGTGGCTACTCATAAAGAAACAATCTGACCATGGGGTCAAAATCAACTGAATATTGAATTAAGGCACTATCAAGAAACACGAATGAATCTTGAAATGGATTTGTAGTTAAAGAAAAGTTTGATAATGTTTGTGGTAGTTCCTATACTGGAAACTCAGATACTATTTGTCTAATTGCTTGTCCACAGTAAACTCAAAAGTTTACTGATACATATAGTGGCTATAAAAATATAAACAAATAACTCAATTAATTTGTAATAGCTGTGCCAGTTGGCACAGCTATTACTTTTGCTATATGCCCACTATATCCCAGTTAATATTCGCATAAGGGTAGTAAAAATAATTCTTGATATAACTTGAAACTACTATATATTTGGGGGTATAATATTATAAAGAAAATTTTTTGATAATCTTCATATATTGGTTTTCGTGGTAGTACGTGGATTGTTTGTATAATTGAAAAGAGGTAAAAATGAACGAAACCTTACTAGAACAAGCAGAATTTTTCGATGAACAGGCTTTTGATTGTGATATGTCAAAAGATTTTAATAGTGCATTAGCTTACTACCAAAAATCATTTAAAATTAAAGCTCAAATTTTCGGTAATGAGCATGAAAAAGTCGCTATAGCGTGTAGAAATCTTGGTGTAACTTATGAAAAATTAGTTCAATATGACATGGCACTAATCTTTTATGAAAAAGCATTGGAGATAAGTCATGCTATATGTTTAGATGATAATCAAGAAAAAAACAAACTCTATTGTTACATGGGAAATCTGTATAGGCGAATGGGCGAATACGCTAAGTCATTGAATTTTTTAGAAAAAGCACTTGCCCAAAGCATAGAGGATTTGGGCGAACACACAGATACAGCACAAATCTATACTTTTTTGGCCTCTCTCTACAAAACCACCGAAGAATATGATCGCGCTTTAGAGATGGAGCAAAATGCATTATGGATTTATGAAGAGGTGTTTGGAGTTGATGACAGACGTACTATTGATTGCTACCAGTCCATTTTTCGAATTTATTTGTATTTGAAAAAATGGGAAAAAGCTAATGAAATTACAGAGAAATTATTAGGTATAAGTATAGAATTTTTTGGTGAAAATAGTGATGAGGTTTTTGATTGCCTAAGAGAAATTGCCAACTCTTGTTATATAGCTAATGAGTATAAACTGGCACTAGAAATATTTCATAAAATTTTAGATATGAAAAATATAGATAGGCAAAAGCTGATGGAAACTTATAATTCCTTAGGACGTATCTATCAAGAATTAAAGGATTCTCGACATACATTTGAATATTACATGAAGGCGTATGAGTATATGGACGATCTCTACACTGAAGAAGCGGCAACAATTTGTAATAACATAGCAACCTACTTGTGTGACCATATGCATTATAATGAAGCTATACAAATTAATAAAAAAGCTATTAAAATTAGAGAAAAAGTCCACGGTGAAAACCACCCAATCACTGCACTGAGTTTAAACAATTTAGCTTTTGTATACAGTAAAAAAAGAGATTATCATGCCACTTTGAAATTGTATCACAATACCTTAAATATTCGACTTGAAAAATTAGGTGAGCTACATGATGATACTATACAATCGCTAAAAAATCTTGCGTATATTTATAGCGAAATCAAACAACATCAGACAGCGTTAGCGTTTTATATAAAAACTTTAGACACGCATATAAAAAAGTATGGAGAAAATCATTTTCAAACAGCAAATTCATTTTTAAGTGTTGGTATAACTTACTATAACTTAAAAAATTATACCAAGGCAATGGAATGTTACAATAAATCTCTTTTGCTAGCAAAAAATCTTAAAGATGTTCAACTTGAACAGGATGTTTTGCATTTTATAAGCCTAATAACTAAATGATGAATGTTATATTTATAATATTTAATATGGCCGATTACGCAGATTTAGGCTTAATCGGCCTATTTATATTTTTTTTAGACGCATCATTATCAAGATAAATTTCATCTATAAATTCATTAAATTATCAGGCTTAACTTCTCGCCAAATACCCACAGATATATTCTTGAACTCACAACTGTAACCGTCATTTTACAGTCTTTAACATTGAATAAAGTTTATTGATTGCATGGCAATGCTCATTTTATTTATCTATAACTACATTACCGTTTTCATCAAGTAACGGAGTTATTCCTGATGGACCACTGCCCACAGTCATTAAATAATTAACACCTGTTACTGTATCAACAACTATTTGAATACCACCTAACTGTATTCCTTGTTCATCTTTAATGATAAAACGTTTTTCTTTTTTGTTACCAAACATATTATATTCCTCCATTTCTATTTTTTATCAAGGCTTTTTTACCTTGTCACTTATAATACGAGAATGAGAAACAAATTCCTTCAAAAATTTATATTTTTATTATAGCATATTTTAGCAGAGTTTTGAATGTTTGTTTTTAACAGTCCTTGATATACGCCCACTATATCCCAGTTAGCATTCGCATTAGAATGCTGGAACTGATATGAAAATACTGTGACAAATCACTTGCCACAATATTTCTTTATCCGAATATTTCTTTTGCTTGTTTCATATTATTTCTAATTTCGACCTTAAACGGACAGTTTTTCTCGCATTTCCCACACATAATACAGTCACTTGCAGTTGCATTTAAGGAATGATAATGAGATTTTATTGTCGGTGGTATTTCGCTATTTTCTCTTGCAATATCCAAAAACTTTGTAACTGTTGCAATGTCAATATTAACAGGACATGGCAAGCAGTGATTACAATACATACATTTACCTGTTGCTTTAATTTTGCCTGTACCGCTCAAAACTTCTGTGTAATCTTTTTCTTCATCTGAACTGTTTAGGTAGGAAAGTGCCTCGTTAAGTTCTTCAATATTAGAACAACCTATAAGTACAGAAGTCACCGCTGGTCTTGTCAGCGAATAGTGGCAGCATTGTGAAACTGTCATTGCTTTTCCAAACGGCGAACTTTCTGACTTTAACAAGGTACCTGCCCCAAGAGCTTTCATAACTGTTATTCCAACACCGAGTGATTCACAGGCTGCATATAGTTTTTGTCTTGCAGCGTTAATAGTCCACTCAGATTTGTCTAGGTTTTTATGTTCAATTAAGTCCATAACATCTGTGTTTTCATCTTCAAGATCGTACGCTGGATTTATGCTGAACATTAGCACATCAATTAGACCACTTTCAACCATTTTAAGTGCCACAAGTGGATTGTGAGAACTTACACCTATGTGTCCTATAACACCTTTCTCCTTTAAAGACTTAGCATATTCAATGATTTCACCATTAAAAACAGTGTCATAATCTTCAAAGCTATCTACATAATGTATCATTCCAACATCTATATAATTAGTTTGTAGTTTACTCAGCAAATCATCAAATGATGATTTTAATTTTTCAATGTCACGGGTTCTTTCATATTGTCCATTTTGCACAACCGTGCATAAATGCCCTTGTATAAACATCTTATCTCTACGGCCTACAAGCGCCTTACCAATAGCAGTTCTCACTTCTGATTGTGGCATAAAGATGTCAATATAATTGAGACCTTTATCCATAGCTGCTTGTATTACTTCATCTACAACCTCTTGAGATTTATCGTTAAACCATTCACCACCAAGACCGATAATACTTACATCTAAATTAGTCCTACCAAGTTTTCTATACTGCATACTTACCTCCAAATTAAGCATCTTGCTTCGTATTTACTATTTGTATTTCTCTTAAATTAACACCTTGTGGCAGTTCATAAGCAAATTTTATAGTTTTTATTACTACTAGTTTTTTCACTTTATAAAACCTGTTTTTTGGGACATCACCCAGTGGGCAGAGTAAATGCTAAAGTAGTATAAAATTAGTTGCTTGATCACAAAATATAAGCATATAGCCACAATAAATAATTCTAACAAGTTACAAAAACTGTGCCAGTTCAATTTGGCACAACTTAATTTTTTGCTATAAGCCAATCACATCCTAGCTAATACTCGCATAAGGATAATGAAAATTATTTACTTCCATAAATCTCTTTTAACTTACGGTAGAAATTTTCTACACTGCGATTACCCTCGTTGTTTGGAAATAAGCAATGTGGTATTTGATTTGCTTTTTTATGCTTCATTATACATGCCTTGCAATTTCCGTGCAAAGCGCAATCCTTTTTAGTACATGGGCAAAAATCTTTGTTTTCCATAATAATTCTCCTATATTGTAAATTGATTTTCTTTGTTATAAAGTGTTTTGTAACCTAAGTTAAGCGATAGATACACAGCAAGTGAAACAACAGCTGCCAAGCAGATATTTATAGAAATTTGATATAAAATTGCAGTGGTAGGAAGCTCACCAGATAAAATTTGTCCTGTCATCATACCAGGGAGCGACACTATTCCCATTCCGAGCATTGAGTTTATAGTCGGCAAAAGTGCTGTTTCAAGTGCCGTATTTACAAATGGTTTTAGTATGTTTTTAGGTTTTGCACTTTGGTTTAAAAGCA
>CAYJLG010000046.1:0-16826 GCA_964371035.1 uncultured Clostridia bacterium
TCACACAACTTAATCCAATCTCCATAAGGCTTCCATATTTTATTACTTTTTCCTTGTTAACACCATAAATCGACTGTAAGTAGTAACCAGCTAAAGTAAAATTATGCAAAATATATCATATCTTCATTGCATTATTAGTAATGATGTGCTATAATATCAATGTTAAAACAAAGATAATTTTCTCATGGAGGGTTTTTTAATGAAAAAAATATTAGCAAGCATTATGGTTTTATGTATGATGTTTACTCTAGTTGTAAGTGCAGAAACAGTAGAATTTACAGATATTGATGACGCATGGGCAAAAGATTATATCACTAGAGCAGCAGAACTAGGAATAATCACAGGTTATCAAGACAACACTTTTAAGCCTATGGATAATATTACAAAATTTGAAACTGTAATTTTATTGTCACGTCTATATGAAATAGACGAAGATTTGTTAGAAGAGATAGAAGAAAAATATCTTCCTATAGTTGAAGAAATAACAGACGGACAAGATGAATGGGCACACAAGGATTTAGCAGTGTCACTAGCGATAGATTTATTGTCAGTAGATACTTTTAGAACGATTTATGAAAATGAAACGATTAAAAACAAGGCAACAAGAGAAGAAGTAGCTGTTTTTGCTATTAGAGCTATGGGATTAGAAGATGAAGCTAACGATCTTTCTAATGAGTTGTTTACTCTTCCATTTGATGATAGTTCTAGCATCAGAGATGATTATCGCCCTTATGTTTATTTAATAGACGAAGAGGAAATCATGTCGGGCAATGACGGAAATTTCAGCCCTAAAAATAATATCACTAGACAAGAATTAGCAAAAGTTGTATGTGAGTTGTATGATTATATAGATGAAAATGAAGTTGAACCTGATTTTGATGAATTTACTACTTATGTTGACTATAAAGGTGTCATAGAGTCGATCACCCCTAATCCTATAGAATCTATAGTTAAGATTAAGCTAGATGATAGCGAAGAAAATCACTCAGTTAGAGTTAATTCTGACACAAAAATAGAAATTAACGGAAAAGCTTCTGATGTTGAAGACCTTGAAAAAGGAATGTTGATTACTTGCACAGCTAGCCTTAAAGATAATATAGCGACAGAAATTGAAATCGATACTACTACAGTAACTATAGATGGCATAATCAAATCTATTTATACTAGTACTCCGATGAAACTTGTAGTTGAAATAATCAACGAAGACGGAGATGAAGACGATGAACCATTCACGATTGCAGGAAATGTACCTGTTACTTTAGATGGTGAAGAGATAGATTTTGATGAATTGAATAAAAATGACATAATCACTATGAGAATGGTTGATGGCATAGTTACAAGAATTGATTCTACTAGTAGAATTCAAACTTATACTGGTGTAATTGAAGATATAGTTTATGATATTCCTATTACACTTGTAATTAACGATGAAAAAAATGTTAAGCATACCTTCACATATGTAAAAGAACCTGATGTAGTAAGAAACTCTGATGAAACTACTTTTGATCAGCTAAGAATAGGCGATGAAGTTATTGTTGAAACTGACTATGATGAATTAGATGCTGTTACTGCCAAATCACCTGAATCATCTGGTGATGCGATAGCTGTAATAAAAGAAATTACAATCGGCAATACAAATTCGATTAGAGTAGCAAACGACGAAGGTGAAATATCAGATTATGTAGTAAGTGATAATGCAAAGATAAATATTCTAAATCAATCAAGAACTATCTATGATTTACGAGTTGGATATACTGTAGGTTTAAAATTTGTAGGATCAGAAGTTATAAGCATCGAAGCTTCTAAGACTGAAACTTCTCAATCTATAGAAGGCAAAATAATATATGTAAACGAAGAAAAAGAAACATTATTAGTAAGAATAGGCAATGTAGAAGCAGGCACTGATGAGCTGGTTACTATAACTATAGAATCAAATACACATATCGGAACTATTACAGGTTCTGATAGAAATTTCTCAGGTTTAGACCCAGGAGATGATGTATTGTGTGTAGGTGCATATAACGGTGGAACTTTTGAAGCTATTAGTATTCTTATAAAATAAGAATGTTGTTGTTATCACAATAATAAAATTAAATAAAAATATTAGGCGACCTTTTTGGTCGCTTAAATTTTATAGAGGTAACCATGATAACTGATTACAATACAATAATTATAGGCGCAGGAGCAGCGGGTTTGATGGCTGGATGCTTTTTAGATAAAAAAGCTATAATACTTGAAAAAAACATGAATGCAGGCAAAAAAATATTAATATCGGGTGCAGGGCAATGCAACTACACTCATGGCGGTAGCATTGAGGATTTTTTTACTAAATATGGCGAAAGTAAAAACTTTGTAAAACCAGCATTATTAAATTTCACAAATATACAAACCATAGATTTTTTAGATAAATTAGATCTAGAAAGTTTTGAAAGAGAAGATGGAAAAGTATTTCCGAAGTCATTAATAGCTGATGATGTCTTAAAAGCTTTGCAAAAGAGATTGAAACAAAACAATACCGAAATTGCCTTTAGACAAAATGTAGAAAAAATCAACTACAACTCAGAACATGAATTTTTCACAGTAAAAACAGAAAGCAAAAAATTAACATCTAAAAATATTATAGTTGCAACAGGCGGAAAATCTTATCCAACGACAGGTTCAACAGGAGATGGATATGTTTTTTCGGAAAATTTAGGCCACACTATCATAGATGTTTCACCTTCTCTTACGCCAGTGAATGTTGAAAATTATCAGTTTTCAGATTTAAAAGGTATTTCATTTGATAATGTAAATCTCTCATTGATAAGAGATGGTAAGAAGATCAAAGATATTGTAGGAGATTTGTTGTTTACGCATAAAAATTTATCTGGGCCTGCTATATTGAATTTTTCAAGATTTATTCGACCAAACGATGAAATAAAAGCTAATTTTTGGGGTCAAAGTAGAGAAAATTTATTGACTTTTGTGAATGAAAAACGAAATTCAAACGGTAAATCTTCTGTTAAATCAATTTTTAAAGATACAAAATTACCAAAGAGATTTATTGATAAGATTTTTCACATTTTAGAAATCAGCGACGATTTAAATTTAAGCAGTTTAAATAAAGTTGATAAAAGCAAAATTGCAGATTATTTTTGCGAATTTGTTTTTAGAATTGGAAGTCTTGAAGGGTACAATACTGCTATGGCAACTACAGGTGGCGTAGCGACAAATGAAATAAATCGAAAGACGATGGAATCAAAAATAGTCAAAGGACTTTATTTTGCAGGTGAAGTAATAGATGTAGATGGAGATACAGGAGGCTATAATATACAATTTGCTTTTTCGTCAGGGAAACTAGCTGCAGAAAACATAAATAAAAAATTAGTGTAAAAGCATAAAAAATAAGTTATAATAGTAATTATTATTAATACGATTAGGAGGTATTCTATGAATAAAATATTAGTAGTTGATGATGAACGTCCAATAGCAGAAATTATAAAGTATAATCTAAAAAAAGAAGGTTTTGATGTTTTAGCTGCATATGATGGTGAAGAAGCGATTAAATCTGTATATGAAATGAATCCTGATCTTGTGATTTTAGATGTCATGTTGCCAAAGAAAAATGGATTTGAAGTATTAAAAGCGATCAGGATGGAATATGTCATGCCAGTCTTGATGCTAACTGCAAAAGAAGAAGAACAAGATAGGATCACAGGGCTTGAATTGGGGGCAGATGACTATATTATTAAACCATTTAGTAACAAAGAGCTTATAGCTAGGGTGAAGGCTAATCTTAGAAGGGTGAAACTTTCTACTGTTGAAGAAGAAATGAAAGCAAAAATAGCTATAGTAGGAAACCTAGAAATAAATCTAAATAATTTTGAAGTTTCAAGAGATGGTAAACTTCTTGATTTGACAAACAGAGAATTTGATTTATTAAAATATTTTGTGCTTAATCCAGATAAAACATTTGATAGAGAACATTTGCTAAAGGCAGTTTGGAATTATGATTTTGGTGATCTCAGAACTGTAGATGTAACAATTAGAAGATTAAGAGAAAAAATAGAAACAGATGATGACAAGTATATAATAACTAAACGAGGCGTAGGATATTATTTTAAAAGCAGAAGCTAATTAATTTAGAGGTGAAAATGTTTAAGAGTATCAGGTGGAGATTTGTTCTAATATATTTTTTACTTGTTTTTCTCACTATGGCAGTGGTGGGAATATTTGTCGTGACGCAACTTGAGCGAACACAGTTAGATATTAATTTTAAAAACACAAGAATTCGTATCAGCTCAATCTATGAATCATCAAGTGCAATGCAAAACGATAATTGGCATGAAAGCGGAGAAAATATCAAAAGCAATGTGCAAAATAGTATACAGCTAGGATATGATGAAAATCTTTACGTTATTTTAAATGATGATGAAAAAACTATTATAGCTTCAAGTATTGATGAAGTTAGTGATTATAGTGCATACAATGTAGACCGTATAAGCAATGAAACCTTAGTCAAATCTGTAGAATCTACAGTTGCAGTTACACAAATCGTGAATGATTCTGACAATACGCCTGTGAGCCATACTTCTTATCCTATAAAATCGGAATCTGGTATGATCAAAGGATTTATTTATTTGACTAATGATGTTAGTTTTATTACTGAAACTGTTGATCAATCACGCAATATTTTAACGCAAGCAACCTTAATAGCTTTATTCTTGACTGTAATATTAGGGCTTACTCTTTCAAAAAGTATCACAGGGCCAATTAAAGATTTGACGATAAAAGCTAAACTTATGTCACAGGGTGATTTTGATCAGAAGGTAGAAATAAAATCAAATGACGAAATTGGACAACTAGGCAGAATGTTTAACTACCTAATCGATGAATTAAAGATGAGTATTTCCAGATTATATGAAGAAAAAAATAAGATGGAGACAACTTTTACATATATGGCAGATGGTGTTTTGACTATAGACAGAACAGGAGAAATCATACACATAAATCCAGTTGCTAAAGCGATATTGAATGTAAAAAATAATGACATGTATTACGACCAAATAATATCTAGAAAAACTCATGATTTATATTTAGAAACCATCGAAAAAAACAGTTGGAAAGGTAATTACACTCTCGAAACTGAAGAGGCAACTTATACTGTCGAATATATGCCTTTTTCTGATCTGCAAAATCAGATAAGCGGTGCGATTTTACTATTTAAAGATATTACTGAACAATTTAAAACTGAAAGATTACAAAAAGAATTTGTGGCTAATGTCTCACATGAATTGAAAACTCCAATTACAACTATTAAAAGTTACACCGAAACATTGTTAGAAGGTGCAATCGAAGATAAAGAAACAAGCTTAACTTTTCTTAACGTTATAAATAGTGAAAGTGAACGTATGGCAAGACTTGTAAGCGATTTGTTAAAACTATCAAGGATGGATCATTCTAAGGATGGATGGACTAAAGAAAAATTGTCTATAAACAGTGTAGTCGAAGATGTCTATACTAAATTAATACTTCAAGCTAAAACAAAAAAAATAAATTTGATGTGCGAATATGATATTAAGAATTCATATGTCCTATTTGACAAAGATGGCCTAGAACAGATATTGTTAAACATTATTAGTAATTCAATTAAATATACTTCTGATGAAGGAAGTGTAGCTATATCTATTTCTGCGGGAGCCTCCAAAGTTGTTGTTTCAATAAAAGATACAGGTGTAGGTATACCAAAGGAAGATCTGACTAGAGTTTTCGAGAGGTTTTACAGAGTCGATAAGGCTAGAACGCGTCAGATGGGTGGCACTGGTTTAGGACTATCTATTGCTAATGAAATAGCACTAGAACATGATAGTAAAATTTTAATTGAAAGCGAAGAATTAAAAGGGACTAGTGTGGAAATCATAATACCAAAGTATGTAAGTGAAGATTAAAAGGGAACATAGATGAAATCAGTAAAAAACATTATTCTATTTTTATCAGTAATTTTATGCGTCTATCTAAGCAGTCAAGTGTGGTTAGTACTGCCAGATTTTTTGTTGCCAAAAACAAATCAAAATCTTAGTGCGAATGAAGACAGTCCAAGTATTAACGTTTGGAGTGTTGTAAGACCTAATAAATTTTTACTTAAAGCAGATAATAAACTTACAGAATTTTTTATCGATGAAAATTCTGAACTTTGGTTTGAAAGCATTAAAAGTTTAGAGAATGCATTTGCAAATTTTTTACTTGAGGACATCAATATCCTAAATGAAAAATATTTACCTGAAGAATATATTTTATTTGAATTTAAAAATGCATTGCCAGCAGAAATTTTTTATGGAAGCTTTGATATGTTAAATACTGAATTAACACAAGAAATATCTAACATAAAGCATTTAGTCATGGATATAAGCTCCATAGACACTATTTATGTTTTTGATGGTGAATCAACTTATGAGTTGACAAATCCAAATATAGACAATACGCCTATATTTGAATATATTTATAGTTTGCAAAGTGAGTCAAATGTCGAATTTCAAGAGCATGTTGTTATAGGCGATGAAATAGTTCCTGTATCTATTCCACAGGTTAAAAACGCAAGAAATCCTATCTTTGTAGAATCAGAATTTGATATTCAAAATGAATACTTGATAGAAAACATGGCTAAAGGATATTTTGGTAATAATTATGACTATGTAAGAAAATCCCAAGAAATACAAGGTGATCTTTTATATGTTTATAAAAATGAAACTATTCTAAAAATTTCACCTGAAGGTCTGCTTGATTTTTATGATTCAACTGTAAATGTAGAAACTGATACTGCAAATATGTATGAAAGCCTTGAAACTGCATTGAAATTCACAACAGAATTTTTAGGATTTCATGAAAGCATGTATCTAACAGAAGTAATAGCCGTAGAACATAATGGTAGATTTGGATTTGAATTTATTTTTTCATATAAAGTTTTTGACACTCCTATCATTTTTAGTAAAGTAAGAAATACTGAACCTTTAGAAGTAACAGTTATAGGCGAAAATGTAATCTCCTATAAAAGGTTAATGAGAAATATAGACATCGAACAGAGTAGTAAAATGCAAAACATGAACATACTTTCTTTTGAGGAAGTACTAAAAAACCAAGTTGAACCTTCTACGGAGGCTGGATTTAATGTATTGCGTGTAATCGATGCTACCATGATTAAAGATATTACCGATGTTTATTTGGGCTATTTTGATTATGGAAGAAGCATTAGTGACCAACAATTAATAGTTGTTTGGATTGTTGAAATTGGTGACAAATCTTTCATTTTCAATGCTATTACAGGCGCATTGATAGAAGAACAATCATAGAAAGGCAGGTAATAAAGTGGATTGGAATAAAACAAATACAATATTAATAACTGCTTTTTTAATAATTAACATCATCTTGTTTGGTTTTATTTATTTGCAAGACGATTTTTTAAATAATAATGAGCTCAAGGAACAAGAAGAGTTTTTAGAGGTAGTTAAATCTATTTTAGCTGAAAAAAATATAAGCATAAGTGCGTCAGTTCCAATAGAAACATATGTTGAACCTTTTTTAGAAATCAATTACGAAATTTTAGTACCAGATATAATCTGGATAGAAAAATTTATAGGAAGCTATGATTATGATATACACGAAGAGATACTTTTCTATGAAAACAATGATAAATCAATAGAATTTATAGGTAGTAAAAAAATAACATATAAAGATTTTTCAGAAGATAGCTTTGTAGGCAAAATTAGCGAAGAAAAATTGATAGACGATTTTCTATTAGAAAAAGAAATAGCTATTGATCTAAATGAGTTCAATCTAGTCGAAAATTACTCTAGTGAGGGTTTAACTACATATAAATATGTTAAAAAGTATGGGGATTTTAATTTGGAAAATGCTTATATTATATTTGTGTTATCTGATTCGAAAGTGATAGAATTTACAATGCAAAACCCTTCGGAAATTACACAGCGAGCACCTGTAGAAACTATAGATACTGCAGAGGCTTTGTTAAGATTAATGACTTTTGATGAACTTGAAAATGATACAATTATAAAGATTGAACCTTGCTACTACACTAATGAAGATGAAAGTTTTGATACAGTCAACTACATAAATGTCGATTTAGTCTGGAAAACAGTGTTTGAAAGTGGTAAAACTTATTATTTGACTGGTGAAAATTATTAAGGGGATTATATAAATTGAAAAACAATAAAACTATCGCAAATTAACAATGCGTATGAGCTTGAATATTTTCCACATTAAAAACAGCATCTAGTTCCTTTAATTCTCTAAAATAGCTTAAAGGAACTAGATTTTTTTCTTAAAACATAATTTAAATCGTGAATAGTTATACTGAGTATTGTCGAAATAACCATATGTTTCAATGGTCTTGACATTTACCGATAAAAAGCCTATAATTTTAAGAAGTACAAAGATAAAATAAATTCGATTGGGCGAGTTTAGTAATAATCTTTAAACCACGAAAAACTTAGCTGCGTAGTCTTTATGTTGGCAAAAAAATTAATTTTAATAAACTTTAGCTCAAGATCTTTTTACAAATTTGTTTTAGCTTAATATGAAGACAAGGGAGGATATAGTTTGAAAACTATAAAAAAGAGAATTTTATTCGGCATAATACCTGTTGTTGTTATTGGAATTGGGACATTAATCGCTTCATTTGTGTATGGGATAAATATGAGCACTTGGGTTGCACTTAGAGAGTCTATGACTGCAAACGTTCACACTGCAGCTGGGATGGTGCAAGAAAAAATTAATAATTACGAAACACTTTCTAAACAGCTTGCGAATGACTGCACTTTGACACAAGAACTTCCAAGTCGTTACGGGAAAACTTCAGACGGAAAAACATATGATGAGGTTAAAAGTGAAATCCTCGCATATAAGGCAACGATAGAAGCTGTTCATGATATTGAAATTTCAATTATAGATAAAGATGGCGTAATTTTGAGAAATGATGTAGATGTATCAGAGAGAGATTACTACAAACAAGCACAACTTGACTTGCAGCCATATATGACTGATCCGTTGGTAAGCTTAAGTAATGGAAAACTTTTAATGTATGCAGGTGCACCTGTTATAAAAAATGATGAATTTGCGGGACTTATTCATTTTGCCATAGATCCACTTGTTTTTTCTGAGCTAGTGTCCGAAATAGTTGTAGGCTCAGGCGGAGAAACAACTATTATAGATAGTACAGGGACAATTATAGCACATCCAAGTACTGAATTTGTACTAAAATCATACAATGTAGGAGAAATGGCTAAATCCGATCCACGACTTGAAGAATTCGCAACAATTGAGGAAAAACTGTTGCTAGGAGAAACCGGTTTTGATAGCTTTAATTTTGGAGGCGCAAGATTTGTGGCATATACGCCAATTCAAAATACTGACGGTTGGGGCATATACATAAGCGCAGTCGAAGATGTATTTATGTGGCAAACTAAGGCAACTACATTATTTAGTGTAGTAGTCGGAGTGTTGTTAATTGCTTTAATTATGATTGTTATTTACCGTTTGGCAGGTCGCATATCTAACCCTCTAAGAATTTGTGCAACTAGACTTGAACGATTGGCATTAGGAGATTTGCATAGTCCTCTTCCTAAAATAGAAACAGGTGATGAAATAGATATATTGGCAGAATCTACTAGAACTATTGTAAATTCTTTTTCTACAATTATCAAGGAATTAGGAACAGGACTTGGCTATATGTCTAAAGGTGACTTTACACATGAAGTAAAGGAAGATGGCTTGTTTATAGGAGATTATGAACCTTTAGTAGTTGCATATCACAAGATTTCAGATGATTTATCTTCCACATTAGCACAGATTAGTCTTTCTACACAAGAATTCGACCAAATTAGCGAGCAGGTAGCTGCATCTTCACAAAATTTAGCAGACAATGCAGCATTACAAGCAGCTTCTATCGAAGAATTATCGTCTACTATACATGAAATAACAGGGAAAATAAGCGATACAGCTAAAAATACAGAGTTAGCTACAATCGCAAATGAAAATACAAAGAATGAATTAAATAATAGTAACTCTAAGATGCAGCAATTGGCAAAATCTATGAACGATATAAGTGAAAAATCTAAAGAAACGGCTAAGATTATTAAGACTATAGATGACATTGCTTTCCAAACAAATATATTATCTCTAAATGCAGCAGTTGAAGCAGCAAGAGCCGGGTTGGCAGGTAAAGGTTTTGCTGTTGTCGCAGATGAAGTTAGAAATCTAGCTACAAAATCTGCAGAGGCCGCAAAGCAAACTGAACAGATGATAGAAGAAACTTTAGCTGCAATAAGATTTGGAACAGAGTTTGCAGATACTACAGCCGACTCTATGACCAACTTGGTAGAAAGCGCAGAAACTTTGAGCAACTTAGTAAAAGAAATTACTGAATCTACAGAAGAACAAAGAGATTCAATTATTCATATAAATCAAGGTGTTGAGCAAATGGCTACTGTAGTGCAAGAAAATTCAGGAGCGGCAGAAGAAACTGCAGCAGTTGGTGGCGAATTATTAAAACAAGCAGAGTTACTCAATGGAGTGACTAAGCAGTTTAAAGTTAAAAAATATTATTTGCAATAAAAATTATTAGGGGGCTATATCACAATGGATTTGTGATATAGCTCTTTTTTAAAACAATTTTGGTTTTTTAATTAAATTTAAATTTGCTAAAGCAAATTTTTTTCATTCATTCCTAATTAAAACCACTCCCAATTGGAGTACCAGCGACAGATTTTATTATTTTTTCCTTTGGCGTACATGTGTTAACTGTGAATAGTAACATAAAATTTATGCGTTTATCCTGACGAAAATTATTAAGTCTTGCAATTTTTACAAAAAAATAGTATAGTATTTGTAATGATTTTTTGAAATAACTTTTCGAGGTGGAATATACATGTCTAAATTTATCATAGAAGGTGGAAACAAGTTAAAAGGTAAAGTAAATATTAGTGGATTTAAAAACGCGGCTTTGGCTATAATCCCTGCTGCTGTTTTATGTGCTGAAAAATGCATAATAGAAAATATCCCTACCATTGAAGATGTAAATGTATATAGAGATATACTTTCACAAATTGGTGCAAACGTTGAAATGACTTCCAAAACTTCAATGGAAATCGATGCATCAAATGTCACTGAAATAAAATTTTCGCAGGAACTTCATCAAAATATTAGAGCTTCTTATTACATGTGGGGAGTTGGTTTAGGTAGATTTAAAAAAGTAACTATGCCTTTGCCAGGTGGATGTGACTTAGGAGAAAGAAAATTTGATTATCATATAAAAGGATTTGAAGCTCTCGGTGCAAAAGTGGAAATAACAGATACAAGCATAACTTTCAGTGCTGAAAAATTAGTTGGAAACAGAATTTACCTTGATTTTGCAAGTGTTGGAGCAACGATAAATATTATGTTGGCGGCAGTCTATGCAGAAGGTAAAACTACTATTGAAAATGCGGCAAAAGAACCGCATATAGTTGACACTGCAAATTTTTTAAATGCTATGGGAGCAGATATAAAAGGTGCTGGTACACATGTGATAAGGATTAATGGTGTAACTTCTTTAAAGGGGTGTACTTATGGAGTAATACCTGATCAAATAGAAGCAGGTACTTATATGATTGCTGCCGCTGCAACAAAAGGTGACATCATAATAGACGGAATAATCCCTAAACATATGGAGCCTGTAACTGCAAAACTTGAAGAAATGGGCATGGGAATAGAAGAGTATGGTGATTCTTTGAGAGTTTTTTATGAAAAAGAACTTGTACCCGCGAATATCAAAACCATGCCGTACCCTGGATTTCCTACTGATTTACAGCAACCTATGACAGTTCTTCTTTCATCTCTTAATGGTGAAAGTTATGTTGAAGAAAAAATATTCGAACGAAGATTTAAATATATAGAAGAATTAAAAAAGATGGGTGCAAATATAGAAGTTGAAGACAGAATAGCGCATATAAAAGGGCAAGGTAAACTTACGGGGACAGCTGTGGAAGCCTCAGATTTAAGAGCGGGAGCTGCATTAATTGTCGCAGGGTTGACTGCTGAAGGTTTGACAGAAGTAAGTGGTATTTATCATATAGATAGAGGATACGAACATATTGAGAACAAATTCATGAATTTAGGTGCTGCAATAAAGAGAATCAAATAAAATTTTAGGGTGTGTCGATTTTTTCGCCACACCCTTTTCTTATATTTACAAAAATAATGAGATTATTTTTTTATAAATTCTTTCATCTTATCAAAAGTTTCTTGGCTTATGATATGTTCTATTTTACATGCATCAGCGGATGCTATATCTTCTCCCAAATCTAATGATTTACATAAAAATTCAGTGATAATAGTATGCCTTTCATATATATCATTAGCTTTTTTTATGCCTTCTTCTGTCAAAATTATTTGTCCGCCTACTCCAATAGAAATAAGTCCTGCATTTTTTAGAATCCCCATCGCTCTACTTACACTAGCTTTAGAATAATTTAATTCATTGGCGACATCTATTGAACGTACGAAGCCCGAACGATTGTGTAAAATTAGAATGGTTTCTAAATAATTTTCTCCTGATTCATGTAATTTCATAAAGCCTCCTTGGAAAACGTTGTAATATTGTAATGATAGCATAAATATGCTACTATTACAAGAAAATATTGACATATTTATTTTAAAATGCTAAAATCATAGTGAAAACTAATTTGTTCCGGTAGTTGAATATTCTGTGGAATTTACGCTGTTTCAGGTGTATTTCTATGAATATCAACCGTCAGGGATTTGCGGGAAACTGCATCTCCTCCTTTTGGAAAGGAACATTAATCGATTTATGTAATATTATGTCGTATTAATGCCGACCTTTCTCCGGAAAAGTTGGCATTAAAAATTTTAAGGAGTGTGAAGATGGAAAGAAATGTGTTTTTAAGAAAAAGCATTGCATTTATCATGAGCTTACTTTTGGTAATTACTATGCTTCCAATCAACCCCGTTGCGTATGCATCGACAGGTGATTTGACTACAGAAATGCCTGTAAT
The DNA here is from genome assembly GCA_964371035.1 of uncultured Clostridia bacterium. GTDB lineage: Bacteria > Bacillota > Clostridia > Tissierellales > Sedimentibacteraceae > UBA1535. Next base: position 13,044 of record CAYJLG010000046.1, read on the forward strand.
CGTAGTTACAGGAACAGATTTATTAGAAGAAGGTTTTTCAAATTCTGATTTAAAAGGTATTGGAAATGAGAAATCTTATACGCTTGAAGAATTAAAGGCGATAGAAACTACTAAGAATTTTTATTCCGCTTTGAATTCTTTTGGCTCAAAATCTATTTTTGCGGGTGAAGGAATTAATCTTTCATCGCTATTAGGCAATGTAACCGTTGAAAATGCAAGAGTGATTGCAAGTGATGGATTTTTTAGAGACATCAACTTGACAGAAACAAGATATTATTTCAGTGAAATAGGAAATGATTCTGATGCAGGAAAAGTTGCTGTAGAATCTATCATTGCTTGGGCAGAAGGTGGAGAAAGAGGAATCACTACAGAACCTACTGCTGTTCAAGAACAAGAATCTTTACAGTTGATGATTGGTCAAACTTCTTTAGACGATGTGAATAATTCTTTATTTGTTGGTGGAGCAAACAAAGTGTTAGTTGGCGAAGAACTACCTGCAGTGTTGTCTATTGGAGCGCAAGAATACACTAGAAGTGAACTTCTTCTTATGCCAAGAGCAGATAGAGAATACACATACAGTACCTCAGGTGGAGAGTCTACAGATTATGTAAGAGGCGTGCCTTTAGCGGAACTTTTAAAAGGTTATGACGATGAAAGCGAAGTCAGCATAGTTTGTACAGACGGATACGCACCCAACACCGTTTACACTGTAAAAGATTTGCTTGAAGGCAACTATATATTAGCATATGAAGAAGGAACATCTGAAACAGACTTGATAGGAATCTATGACAGTGCTAAAGATGATGAATCTATAAAAGGATATCTAACACTTTACGGAGATGGAGACAAACCTGTAAAAATGGTAGGTGAAATCAAAGTAGCGACAACTTCAGGAGTAGATGCATCAAACAGCCCATACAAACATATAACTAATGGCGGAAATCCTGACGGTACTATCAAATATAATATCGATGCTATAACAGGAGCTACCCTTACTATAGAAGGCCCAGGAGTTACTACAAGCATACCTATGTCCGTGAGAGAGCTTGAAAGCCAAGATGCAGGAGTAGTAAGAGGCGAATACACAGACGAGACAGATGGACAAGAATACACTCAAACTTATGAAGGTATAAGCCTATATCATATACTTTACAACATGGCATCTGGAGACAGTGGAATAGTACTGACTGATGATGCTGCTAAGATTGAAATCAAAAATAGAACTAGACAAACTGTTGCTTCGTTTACACTAGAACAAGTAAAAGAAGCTGAAGCTGCAGGAAAGCCGATTTTAGTTGCTTATGGTACAAGTGTAGGTGACAATGTTAGACCATTTGTTTATGATGGCGATATCAATTATGATCCAGCTCTTAGAAATGATGATGGATGTATAAAGTTAGTTTATGATAAATCTACTATAACTGGTGATATGAATGCAAATTACACAGAATTTGCAAACATGGCATACATCTATGTGGCAGAATCAGATGCACCTGGATATACGCATGACAAAGCACCATACGACAATCCTGAAAACACACAATATACACTTTCTATTTCAGGAAGTGAAATTGGTAGACAATTAAACTTTACAGTTGAAGAGTTAGAAGCTATGACTGATATAGTACATAGAGACGAATATAGTTTAGCTAATTCAACTTATTGGTACGTGCAAGAGTATGAAGGCGTTAAGCTTTGGGATTTACTATTAAAAGCTAATGTGCCTGCAAATATAGATGATGATACGCTGATTAAATTCTCGACAGCAGATCATTACAAAGATGTTGAAACTTTTACAGCGGAACAATTGAAAAATCCTGAATTGTTTGGATATTATGAGAAAAATCCTGCTGATTTAAATGATGGATTATATAAATCTGTAGCTACAGATTTAAAAGAAACAGGCTTCCCTGTACTTGTTGCATATGGAATCAATGGTTATCCATACGTTGTAAAAAATGATTTAGAAGGATTTAAAAGTGGATTAGGAAATGATGGTGGACCTTTAAGAATAATTTTTGGTAAAGCAGAATATAATCATGCAAATGGTTCTGAACAAGCTAAATTTGTTGATGGTGTAATAGTTGGCGAAGATATAAATTATGCTATTCACAACAACAACCCTAATGCTGCTTATAGTTCACTTGCAAGCGAAGAACTAAAAGTTACAGTTAAAGGAACAGAAGGAAACTTGATTTCTGAAAAAACTTATACTGTTGCTGAAATAGAAGATTTAATCTATGGAGATTCTGTTTCTAATCAAGAATTTGACAAGGCTCAAGTTAAAGATTTTTATAAATTTGCAAAAGGCTCAAGAGCTTTTACAGATTTGTATGAAGGTGTTGATTTAGGATATTTCTTGACTGAAAAAGTAGGTCTTCCAGGAGAAAAAGGAACAGTTACCTTTACAGGCGAAACTGCTGATGACACTTTAGTTGTATCTATAGCAGATGTGTTGGCTATAGGTTCAAACTCTGATACAGGCGTTGAAGATTTGACTTCTGTTTTAGCTTTTGCTAAAAATGGAACTCCGATGGTTAAAGGTAACGATTCAGAAGGATATGAAAGTGAATATATGCTTGCTGATGGAACCGTTAAGGATATCAAAAATGATGGTGGTCCATTAAGTATAATACTTCCTGAAAATGAAGCAGGCGAAGTTAAATCGCTTAGCGGAGTAACTTCTATAGAAATCAACTTGTCACCGGACAAGTATTCACATACACAGGCACCTTATGATGCTTTTGCTGATGAAATTTTGACTATTTCTGGAGAAGGTACAAAGCTTACTGCTCCAAAAACATTTACTGTTACAGAGCTTGAAGGAAAACAAAACTATGTATTTACTGGAGATTACAACATCAAGACTGAAGTTGAAGAAAATCAAGTAAAATACAGAGGATTAAACTTATATGAATTTTTGAATTCTATAGATGTAGGACTTAAAGCTAATGCTGAAAGTGTTATAGTTACAAGTTCTGATGGATATAGTCGTACTTTTGAATTAGATGATTTAATCAAAAATGATTATGTAAATTCTGTTACAGGCGAAAATGATTTAGAGATGATTTTAGCATATGGTACTGCACCTGTTAGCAATGAAGATGAAAATGGATTGCCACTTGTGCGAGAAGATTCTGACGCAGGATATGATGCTACGTATGACAACGATGGTGGACCACTTAAGTTAGTAGTAGGACAAATGGATGCAGCAGATACAAACAGCAAAAAAATCATGAAAGATGTTGTGTCTATTGAAGTTACAGCTGGTGAAATGACTTCTCAAAATCATAGCATGAATGCTATCTACAGCCAGTATTTAGATTCTGAATTTACACTTCAAGTAATAAACGGCGAAGAAAGTTTGTTTGAAAAGACTTATACTTTGGGTGAACTTGAAGATATGAGCAACATAATTTTAAGAGACGAATTCACTTGGATAGGTGTTCAAGAACATGAAGGCTTAGATGTTTGGAAACTCGTATTACAAGAAGCAGGACATATTGCAGGTATAGAAAACCCTACATCTGTTAAAGCTTTTGCAAGTGACGGATTTAGCAAAGATTTACTTTCGATATTTGGTAAAGATGCACTTGAAAATGGAATTAAAGATGGCGAAACAAGAAAATCAATAATTATTGCTTATTCTGCAAACGGATATCCTTTAGTTCCAAGTACTTCAAGCGAAGGCTATGTAGGTTCATCAGGCAATGACGGAGGACCTATAAGACTTATAACTCACTTAAATCAAGGTGCGTGTTTAAAAGACACAGTTAAGGTTAT
>CAYJLG010000047.1:0-14879 GCA_964371035.1 uncultured Clostridia bacterium
CTGATTTAAAATTTTTCTTCACTGTCTCTCGTGACAGCTTTAATAGATTATCACATTTACTCCATCTTGTCAATAAGTTTTTTAAACTTTTTTTAAGATTTTTTTCTGTGTGTCTTCTGTTGCTTTTTGTGAAGCTGTATTAGGTTATCATTTTAAGAGCAAAATGTCAATAAGTTTTTTTGTCATTTTAAAAACTTTTTTCAAATTGTTCAAACACAACTTTGCTATATTAACATAACACAAGTTAATTGTCAATACAAAATTTTAGAAGTTACTACTCACAGCCAATGTCTAAAGTTAAAAGGAAAAAATAATAAGATATGGAAGCCTTATGGAGATTGGATTAAGTTGTGTGAAGTTTTAAGAGCGTTTTAGTCATCTTATGGCTTAGCCTTAAAATTATACTGAGCTATGACTTTGCGAATAAAACTACTCATGCTATAACCCCATTTTCTAAATGAAGATGGGGTTATAGCATGCATGGAGAACCAAATCTTTGTGAGTTTAACGAGCAAAAAAATTTAATTTTTATTGTATGGGATTCGTATTCAAGCATACTATCATAGTATTTGGTGCCATATTCATTGTTTTTCACATGGATGTTCATTTAACTAAAATAGCAATTTTCTCCTATTTATTTAAAATGTTTTTAGATACCATAACATTAATTCAAATATATTTCCTAATTGATCTGTTAATAATTCAATGATAAGCATATTATATATAAGGAAGTTAAATTTTTAAACGTTTAACAAATTACACTAAAACTTTCCTGATCTGCCACTTCTACTACCGCCGAATCCGCTTCTTCTACTACCACCGCCACTGCTGCTAGAACTACTTGTTTTTTTAGGAACATATTTTTTAGTTAAAGTTTTAGTTATATATACATCATTATTTATTGATAAATTCAAACTACCTTCTTTAATATAGTTTTTTGCTTTAACTTTTATCACTGCAGTTTTCATAGGTCTAATAAAGACAAATTTAACGATAATCGAAGCAACAAACAAAGCAAATAATAGAGGAATTCCAACTATCCACACTATTATATTTTCCATCCCTATAATTTCTATTCCTATAGGTTCAACATACACATCTCCGCTTGCCTCCATTCCTAAGAAACTCTCAGTAATATCTAAAAATTCCATGAAAGCACTGTAGTAATCCTCATCAGCTAGTAAAGGTTGAACATAATAATCTATTGAACTCAATGCTGCAAAGTTGAAAACTGATTCACCTGAATTTCTAGCAGAAGTTGCATATTCTCTGTTATTTGGATCCATGTTAACGCCAAACATCACTCCATCTCGGGTTGGATCTATACCCTCATACCAATCAAAATACGACATTAATCCGTATCTACCATTCGGGATTTCATTCATCGTTAAAAAAGTTATATCAAAATTATACATGACGTTTAATTCTTTTATTTTGTCAAGTAGAGCTGCTTCTTCGCTGTCAGTAAACAAATCAGCTGCATCTACTATTGGATCATATCCATTGATAAGTTCACCTTCTCCAACTCCTGACAAATGTTCTAAATCATTACTTTGCACGTTGTTCAAGAAATAGTCTACTTCATTAACTACAGCCACATAAAAATCATAATACGAACTCACGTTGTTACTATACTCTTTTATTTGATCATGAATTGAATTTGAGATAATATCTGAATGTTCTCCATAAGGAAAATAATTCCATGAAAATTGTTCTTCAGTTTCACCTATGAAAAACACAAATCCATTTTTGCTATAATCAAGTTGATTAAACTCAATAATATACTCGTCAAATTCTTCAAATGTATTGAATTCATCTTCCGAAACAATCGTAATATAATAATCATGTTCATATATAATAGTGTCTATAATATCAGCCAAATATTCTTTGTTTTCTGCACTTATCAAATTACCATCATCAATAATTTGAATATATTCACTGGCATATATACAAAGAGGATTCAATGCAGCCACAAATAAAAAACTCATTACAAAAATAAATAATTTTTTCATTTTCATGCTCCTTTACACCAATAAATTATATCCCAAAATTGCAGAAGGTATGAAAGTAGCTAAAGCAATTCCGGCAAATAATAAATTTTTCTTCAATTTATCTATAGGTAATTCTCCTGACACCTTACCAGTTTGTCCATTTATAGCAAATTGATACATTTTATCTTTATACTTAGTGTTTAACATCCATACAGGCAATAAAACATAGCTGATTTCATCATTTGACATTTTAATATTTGAATTTTTTACACTTACAGTTGAGTATCCTGTAACTGTTTCTTTCATCGTGTCTATTGTCGAATTTACAATTCTAATTTTAGCTCTTTCTGAGCATTCATCAACGCTTACATCAAATTTATCAGCGAAATATCCAGCCATGTAAGTAGAGGAATATGATTTTAAATCATTATAATCATACGGTTCTAATCCATCCATATAGTTATCTAGCATTTTTTTCGACGCATCTACAGGGACTTTTTCAAATTGTAAGTCCCCTGCTCGATTTGCATGATAAATTTTAGTTTCGGTATATCTGTACTCTCCGCTAGTCCATTTTTTCACATTTCGAGCGTCAAACACAATATCACCTTCTCCTTTACCCGTAAATAACCAAAACGGAATATACATTCCAACAATTTTAGAAATTCTATTTTGATCTTTAAACGTACTAGGAAGCAAGAACTTTTTATTGTAAAACTGCTTTAACAATTTTTCGGCTTCAACTTTGTCAATTTTAAATGGTAGAACCATGTCAGGTTTAACCATTCCGCTAACATTATTAGTAATTACTACTGGATTGCCACAATACATACATTCAGTAGCAACAGTGTTTCCATCAGACACAATTTCTGCGCCACATGAGCTACATATAAAACCTGATTGTTCTCCTATTACTTCATGATCTTTTACAGTGCCTTCAATGTTCCAATCTATTTTTTCACTTTGCCCTTCTTCTTCTTCTTTGAAATATTCTTTAGTATATTCGCTGTCGCAGTAGTCACATATTATCAACTGCTTATTTACGTCAAAATGCAACGGTCCGCCACATGCTGTGCATTGGTATTTCAATAAATCTTCACTCATATATCAATCTCCTTTACAAATATCGATGTATATTTTCGATTTCATGGCATAATTATTATCATAGCAAAACAAATTATGCTTACTTTTAATTATTATAATTGTATTAGAAATTCAAGACAATTTCAAGTTATTTTTTATACAAAATATACAGTTTATCGTTGATAAGTTCTACAAAACATTTTATCTGTGTACTCTATAAAAATATCTCGGCACATGTCAAAGCAATTCATTGTTGTCAATTATTGTCAGCTTGTATCGTGACAATTATTTCTGATTTGTTAAAAGAAAATACCATAAATTGAAGCATTTATATTTTTAAAACATTATTAAAAGACAAAAAATTATTTAATTTATGCTATAAAATAGTATTTATATAACAATGTCAACGTTTTCTTGGCATGCTTTATGCAATAAATATAAACAGCTTTAATTTTTAATGTAGAAATGTAGCAAAGGTACGAATTATTTACCACTTTATCTGCAAATTCTACGAAACATAATACTATTTTTAGGAGGATTTATTTATGTCTAAAGAAAAAAATTCAACAGAAGTAACAAAAACGACCACTAAAGTGAAAAAGAAACCCACTTTCGGTCAAGCACTTATTCCTATTATTTTCATGATGGCCATACTTATGGTTTCACTAGTTGTATTTGAAACATCAGCTCACATCCCTATTGCTGTAGGAGCTATTTTTACAGGTGTCTATTCAATATTTGTACTTGGATACACTTGGGCTGAGATTGAAAAAGGAATGTACGCTACTATCGTTAAAGGTCTTCAAGCCGTTCTTATTATGATGATTATAGGTATGATCGTTGGAACATGGATTGGTGGCGGTATTGTTCCTACTATGATTTATTACGGATTAGATCTTCTTTCACCAGGGTTCTATCTAGTAGCTACAGTTCTTATCTGCTCTATAGTTTCTCTTGCAACTGGTTCTTCATGGACTACAGCAGGAACTATGGGGGTTGCACTTATAGGTATCGCTATCGGTATAGGTATACCTGCACCAGTTGCTGCAGGAGCTATTCTTTCTGGAGCATACTTCGGAGATAAAATGTCTCCACTTTCTGACACTACAAACTTAGCACCAGCTATGGCGGGATCAAATTTATTCGATCATATCAAAGCTATGCTTTACACAACAGGCCCTACTTATATAATAGTTTTAATCATTTTCGGATTTATGGGAATGGGTTATGCTGATCAAACTCTTGATACACAACAAATCACAGATATTCAAACTATACTTGCTGACAATTTCACAATTAGCCCATTAATGTTTATACCTCCTATACTTGTAATCGCATCTGTAATATTAAAAGTTCCTGCAGTTCTTGGACTATTTTCAGGAGTTTTATTTGGAGCATTATTTACATTATTCTTCCAAGATGGTCAAACTTTTGGTGACGTTATTAACTATGCTAATAGTGGATTTTCAATGTCTTTTGAAAATGCAACTTCAGCTCAAGAAATGGTTTCTAATCTATTAAGCCGTGGTGGTATGCAAGGAATGATGGCAACAGTATCACTTGTTCTTTGGGCACTTGCCTTCGGTGGTGTTCTTGAAATGACAGGTATGATCAATGCTATAGGCGAAAAGCTTCTAAAGTTAGTAAAAGGAACAGGATCTCTTGTTCTTATGACAGGTGTAACAGCTGTATTGTCAAACATTCTTACTGCTGACCAATACTTATCATTAGTACTTCCTGGAAGTATGTTTAAAAATGAATATGCTAAACGTGGACTATCAGCTCGTTGTTTATCTAGAACACTTGAAGATACAGGTACAATAACATCTCCACTTATTCCTTGGAATACTTGTGGTGCTTACATGATAGCTACATTAGGATTAGTTTCATACGAGTATATATTCTTCTCATTCTTCTGCTGGATTAACCCAATAATTTCTATATTGTTTGCTTATTTAGGATTATTCCAACACAAAATGACACCTGAAGAAAAAGCGAAATATGAAGCTTCATTAAAACAAGAAGCATAATTTATTGAAAAACTAATGAAATGACAGGTAAACAAATAACCTATAAAAAAATAGCCGTATTTTTGCGGCTATTTTTTTATCTAATTAATCTTCATTATCATACATAGCAATTATTTTTAATTTATCTATCTTTCTATACAAAGTTCTAAGACTCATTCCTAGTGTTTTGGCAATATACTTCTTACTTTCTAAGGTATATCCATTTTGTTCTAAAAGATCTCTGATTTTAATTAATTCTTCAGTATAAACATTATGTTTCGAATCTATTGACGAAGAATTGTTGTTTTTTAAAATTTTATCTGGCAGATCATCTAATCTAAGCATATGATTATCACACAAATTAGCACAATATTCTACTACATTTTGAAGTTCTCTAACATTGCCTGGCCAAGCATAATGAATCATAGCCTCTTTTGATTCATTGTCAAATACCCTAAGAGGAGTATTAATGTTTCCTTTTATTTTAATTAAATAATTTTCTGCTATAGAAATAATATCTTCCTTGCGTTCTCTTAAAGGAGGTAATTCTATACATATGACTCCTATCCTATAAAATAAATCTTCTCTAAATTCGCCTTCTTCCATTGCAGTAGTTAAGTCTTTATTAGTAGCAGCTATCACTCTTATGTTTAATGGTATCTTTTCTAAAGATCCCACTCTTTCTAACTCATATTCTTGCAATATTCTTAGCAATTTTGCCTGAAACATCAAAGGCATTTCTCCTAATTCATCAAGAAACAGTGTTCCACCTTGTGCCATTTCTATTTTTCCTACTTTGCCACCCTTTTTAGCACCTGTAAACGCGCCTTCTTCATATCCAAACAGTTCACTTTCAAATAGATTTTCTGGTATGCTTGAACAATTTATTGCTATAAATGGTTTGTTTTTTCTACTACTTTTTTCGTGTATCGAACGTGCTACTAATTCTTTACCCGTACCAGTTTCACCAATAAGCAACAATGGCGTTGGGCTATTCGCAACCTTATCTATTATTTTTTTTACTTTTAATGCAGCTTCACTAGTTCCAATAAATTCATCAAAACTTCCATTCTGCGCAGACAACATTTCATCACTCATTTTTATGATGTATGAAGCTACCCTCTTCCCTTTATATACATTCTTCGTAGAAACTTTTACTATATAAGAACCGAGATTCACAGTTACATTATTTAACTCTTCATCTCGTAATATTCTATTTGTAATTTTATCAGGAAATATGTGCCAAAGGGATGTAACTAATTTATTGCATAATAAAAGTGTATTTTTAGCTGCAAAATTATACTGTAAAATAATTCCATTAGAATCCGCTATAATAAGTGGATCTTTACTTATATCAAAAAAGGCTTTTAGCAAAAAATCTTCATTTTCATGTAAACTTGTTCCACTTTGATTAGCAATACAAATTCCTATAAGTCCACTTATTTCAGTCATTGCATTTAAATATGTCTCTGTGTTATCATTTATCCTGCTTCTTCCCTCTTTTGTAAAAGAAGTTAATGTTATTACTCCAATAACCTCCCCAACTGATTTAATACATTTTGATATTTCAAAAGTTGATGGACAATTATTTTTAAAGCGGCATCCTGCACAAGAAGGCATTTGCCCTGGAGTATTTACTAATACGCTTCCCTGTGATATTACTTCCTGAATAAACGGTTCATGTACGGCACTTCCTTTTTTTCTTAAATACATTGGTGTACTATGAAATATTTGTGATTCAGTATCAAAAATAGTAATTTCCACTTTAAATGCACTTGAAAAAATATTTACTATTCGTTCTATAGATGAACGAACTAACTCTAATTTATTCATAAAAATATTCTCCTTTTTCTAACGAATTAATTATTGATGTTAAATAAACACTATACACATGCTAACCACAATATTTTTCAAGTACTTAATTATCATAATAAAAAACATCATTGTCAAGTCATTTATCATTTGTACATATAGTAATCATCACTATTGTTTAATATTTTGACTTTATACTTACTTTGTGCATGTAACGTTTTAAATTTAAATTCTTGTTTAAAATATACAATAAAAATCAATTTTTGTCAACAGTGTCAACTTGTTTGTAAAATTGTCACTAGTATTTTTGTTGAATTTTAAATGCAAACCATATTGTGCCAAGATTGGATTTTGTCAACTCAGATGTCAACAATAAATAGTTTTTTTAAATTTAGTCGTATTTATTTGCTTGCTATTTATATTTTTTAAATTTATCCGTTGATTTTCCTATTGTTACAGATTTGATAACTATTTTTATTCTATTTTGGCACGATTTATGCTAGATACATATTTAGTGGTAACACATTAATAATTTCGTAATCGAAACGATATCGAAAATATAATTAAATGGAGGTCAAAAATGCTTTACAAAAAGGATTTACTAAATCTTACAGGCAAAGTTGCCTTAATTACAGGAGCAGGTGGTGGAATCGGTTTAGGTGCTGCCCAACTACTATCAGCATATGGTGCAACAGTTTGTATGATAGATGTTATTGATGCAGGAGAATCTGAAGCTGAAAAAATAAGACAAGAAGGAAGAAGTGCAAGCTTCTACAAATGCGATGTAACTAATGAAGAACAGGTTAAAAATACTGTTGCCTCTATTGTCGAAAGCTATGGAAAAATAGATATTTTATTTAACAATGCGGGTGTAACAGTAAGAAAAACAATGGTTGATTTAAGCGAAAAGGAATGGGATTTTGTATTAGATGTAGGTTTAAAAGGAACTTTCTTATTCTCAAAATATACGATTCCTGTAATGGCAGCAGCTGGCGGTGGAAGTATAATTAATACTGGCTCAGGTTGGGGTCTTAAAGGTGGCGACTTAGCAGCAGCTTATTGTGCAGTTAAAGGTGGTATAGTAAACGTAACTAGAGCTATGGCTATAGATCATGGAAAAGATAATATAAGAGTAAATTCTGTAAACCCTGGTGATACTCTGACTCCAATGTTGAAAGATGAAGGAGTTCAAACTGGAGTTGCTGGAGATGATAAACAAATGGATAGCTACTTGGCTGATTGTGGTACAGGCAGACCATTAGCACGAATAGGAATGCCTGAAGATATTGCAAATGCAGTGTTATTCTTTGCAAGTGATTTGTCTTCATGGGTTACAGGCGCAGCATTAGTTGTTGACGGTGGCGGAATAGCTTAATTTATTACATGTAATAGTTAATTTAATTTCAAAAAAATGATCTGTAATTGTAGCTTCACTACAAATATAGTTCTAATAAAATATCTACCTTAAAGGAGGAAATTTAAAAATGAAGGGATTTAACAATCATCCTTATATACCTAACTCAGCACCTGCTATTCAAGAAGAAATGCTGAAAGAATTAGGTTTGACTAGCTTGGAGGATTTACACAAAAATGTTCCAGAAATGCTAAAATTAAAAAAAGAAATGAACATACCTGAAGCTTTTGGATCAGAGTATGCATTAAGAAGACATGTTGAAAAAGTAATGTCTAAAAATAATAATTGTAAGAATAATATTAACTTTTTAGGTGCTGGCTGTTACCAACACTATGTACCTGCAATATGTGATGAAATAAACTCAAGAGGAGAATTTTTAACAGCTTACGGTGGTGAAGCATATAACGAATTAGGAAGATTCCAATCTTTATTTGAGTATGCATCAATGGTAGCAGAATTAGTAGACATGGAAGTAGTAAATGTTCCTACTATGGATGGTGCGCAAGCAGCAGCAACAACTTGTAGAATGGCTCAAAGATACACAGACAGAACTGAAATTATAGTATCTGATATTATGGATAAAGAAAAACTTGCGATAATTACAAATTATTGTAAAGCAAGCATTGATTTTGTAACTGTTAAAACAGGTTCTGATGGACAAATAGATTTAGAAGATTTAAAAACAAAATTAAATGAAAATACTGCAGGAGTATATTTTGAAAATCCTAATTATTTAGGAGTAATAGAAACTAAAGGTCAGGCTATCTCTGATATGGTACACGAAGCTGGTGGATTGTCATTAGTATATGTAGATCCAATATCATTAGGAGTAATGGCAACACCTCCAAGCTATGGAGCAGATATAGTTTGTGGAGATTTACAACCATTAGGAATTCACATGAATTATGGTGGCGGTCAATCTGGATTCATGGCTACTAGAGACGAAGAAAAATTTGTAATGCAGTTCCCTTCAAGATTGTTTGGTATTGCTCCAACTATCGTAGAAGGCGAATATGGATTTGGTGACGTTGCATATGATAGAACATCTTTTGGACATCATAGAGAACATGGAGTTGAATATGTAGGTACTCAATCTGCATTATGGGGAATTACAGCAGGAGTTTACTTAGCAACAATGGGTCCAGTAGGAATGGAAGAAGTCGGACAAACTATAATGCAAAATTCTCAATATGCAGCAAAGAAACTTTCTGCAATCAAAGGTATCAAAGTAAATCCATTCGCAAGCGTATTTTTCAAAGAATTTGTTGTTGACTTTAATGCAACAGGAAAAACAGTAGCAGAAATCAACAAAGCTTTGCTTGAAGAAGGAATTTTTGGCGGAAAAGATTTATCGAATGACTTTGATTGTTTAGGACAATCAGCATTATATTGTGTAACAGAAGTTCATACAAAAGAAGATATGGATGCTTTAGTAGAAGCACTTAATAAAATATTAAAATAATTACAGGAGGTATGTTAAAGTGAAAATTATAGATAGATCAAATTATAAAGTAAGAAAAAACTTTCATCAGGCAAAATGGGATGAACCTGTAATATATGAGTTGACTACACCAGGCGAAAGAGGAATTCTAGTACCGATTGCTGAAGATGCAGTAAAAAATGAAGTAGAAGGAACTAATGCTTTGCCAAAGGCAATGCAAAGACCTGGAAGAGTTAATCTTCCAGAAATGTCACAAAATAGAGTTTTAAGACATTATGTAAGATTATCTCAAATGACACTTGGTGCTGATGCAAATATAGAAATAGGTCAAGGTACTTGTACCGTAAAATATAGTCCAAAAGTAAACGAACAACTTTCTAGAGAAGTTTGCCATTTACACCCGTTACAAGATGAGACAACAGTACAAGGAATGTTGGAAATATTCCATGAAACTGGTAAATACATGGAAGAAATATCTGGTATGTCAAAGTTTACTTTCCAGCCAGGTGGAGGTTCTCAAGGTATACTTACAATGGCATCAGTAGCTAAAGCTTATTTCGATGCAAAGGGAGAAGATAGAAACGAAATAATTACAACTATATACTCTCATCCATCTGACGCAGCGGTACCTGTAATGATGGGATATAAAATTATATACATCCAGCCAGATCCTGTTACTGGTTTGCCTAGCATAGATGCTTTAAAGGCAGTTGCATCAGAAAAAACTGCAGCATATATAGTAGCTAACCCAGAAGATACAGGAGTATATAATGGAGCTGTTAAAGAATTCACTGATTATGTTCATTCTTTAGGTGGTTTATGTGGTTATGACCAAGCTAATGCTAATGGATTAATAGGAGTTACAAGAGCTAAAGAAGCAGGATTTGACATGTGTTTCTTTAACTTACACAAAACTTTTTCAACACCTCATGGTTGCGGTGGTCCTGCTTGTGGCGCAACTGGTGTAAGTGAAGAATTAGTTAAATATTTACCAGCACCTTTAGTTGCTTTCGATGGAGAAAAATATTTCTTTGACTATGAAACAACTAATAATAAATATTCAGTAGGAAAAATAAGATCTTTCTATGGCGTAGCTCCAGTTATTTTAAAGACATACGCTTGGATAAGAACTATGGGTCCTAACGGATTATACCAAGTTGCAAAAACTGCAGTTTTAAATAATAACTATTTGTACAAAAAACTTATGGAATTAGACGGCGTTAGCGCGTTCTATGAAGATGGTAACAATCAAAGAATAGAACAAGCAAGATACACGATAGAAGCTCTTACAGAAGAAACTGGTATTACAACAGGAGATATTCAAAGAAGAATGATGGACTTTGGTATGCATTATTGGACATCACATCATCCTTATTATTTACCTGAGCCTATAACTTTAGAGCCTACAGAATCACCAGCAAAAGCTGATATAGATGAATACATTGAAACATTGAAATTTGTATTTAATGAAGCAAGAACAAATCCTGATTACATCAAATCAGCACCACACAATAGTACAGTTCATCAAATAGATGAATCACATATGGATGATCCTGAAAAGTGGGCAACAACTTGGAAAATGTTCCTAAAAAAATACAGATAAATCAAAAACAATTTGCAATTTAATTTTATTATTTAGTGGCACGCATTATATGCGTGCCCTGATTTTATGAGGAATTTAATATGAAAAAACTTGGATTAATAATAAATCCCATAGCAGGTATGGGCGGTAGCGTAGGTTTAAAAGGGACAGATGGAGTGCTAGCTGAAGCAATTAAAAGGGGTGCGATACCTAAATCTAATGACAGAACTAAAATAGCTTTAAAACAAATAGAACCCTTAAAAGATGATTTAATTATATATACTGGTGAAGGCGATATGGGAGAAAATATTGCTAGAGAACTAGGTTTTCAAGTAGAAGTTTTTAGATTTGAAAAAGATATAAAAGATAGCAATTTAACTACATCACTTTCAGAAGCTTTGAAGATAAATAATGTTAAATTATTACTTTTTGCGGGTGGTGATGGTACTGCTAGAGATATTTATAACTCTATAGGCACTGATATCACTTGTTTAGGCATCCCTGCAGGCGTTAAAATACATTCTGCTGTCTATGCTAAAACACCTTTATCAGCAGGTAATCTTGCTAAATTATATTTAGATGATAAAATTAAAAAGGTACAAGAAGTAGAAGTAGTTGATATTGATGAGGATAGATATAGAGAAGGCGAAGTAAACACTAGACTTTATGGCTATTTAAACATACCTTCAGATAAAAAATTTACTCAAAATCAAAAATCAGGAACTCCAATGTCTGAATCAGTAGCTATAGAATCTATTGGACATGAAATAGTAGGTCGAATGAACAAAGATACCTATTATCTAATAGGAGCTGGGACTACTACTAGAGGTATCATGCAAATTCTAGGACTAGATTATACCTTAATAGGTGTAGATTTAATCAAAGATGGAAAACTAATCGCTAAAGATATTTATGGAAGTCAAATACTTGATATTATTAAAGGTAAGAAAACTGAACTTATTGTGACTATCACTGGAGGACAAGGTTTCTTGTTTGGTAGAGGAAACCAGCAAATAACGCCTGAAATAATTAAAGAAATCGGCAAAGAAAATATAACTATAGTAGCTACAAAAGAAAAAATATTTAGTCTGAGGGGCCAAAATATTTTAATAGATACTGGCGATAGAGAATTAGATGCTGAACTAGAAGGTTACTATAAGGTCACAAGTTCTTATAGACAATCAACTGTTTGTAAAATAAGTGTAGATTAAAAAAAACAGGGCGATTAAGGATTATTCCTTAATCGCCCTGTTTAAATGTTATATTTTATTCTATTTTTAGAATTTAACAAAAATTTGAAATATTGCCATATTTATGCCATTTTTGAATTTACACAATTTTTTAAACATTACCTTATCGAATTATACTCAATATTTTAAACTCGTAACAACTTTCATGCTTTCAAGCGAAATTACTATCATAATTTTATCACTCGTTAAATATATGTTATCTTCTATATACAACCCACGCATATTGTTATTGTAAAATTCGCTACTTGCGAGATCAATTTCATTTCTTAAATAAAATCCTTCTTCATCACTATATCCATAAATAAAATATTTTTCCCACGAAGAAAATCCTATTATATCTTTTTCAGGTGCAATTAGTATTGCTTTATGATTATAAAGTGCCTCAGAGCCATATTCTTCTGTTATCTCTTTATGCATTTCAGTCACGTCAAAAGGATTTGAAGTGTCAAACATAGATAGCTTTAGACCGTTAGTTTGACCTGTATTCTCGTCCGCATCCATTCCAATTCCAAATAATCTACCATCACTATATACTTGCAAATAAGTAGAAAATCCTGGTATTTTCAATTCACTCTGTAGTAATGGGTTCGTAGGATCTGTCAAATCAACCGTAAATAAAGGATCAGTTTCCCTAAAAGTTACAAAATATCCTACGTATCCATCAAATCTAACAGAATATACACGTTCATCTTCAGCTAGTTCATCTATTTTTCCAACTATATTTAAATCTCGATCAAGTACATATACCCCATTTGTTTGTGTTGATTCATGCTCTATCATATTCGAAAAACCCATTCCCTCGTCGCCATAAACTGAATATAAATATGTTTCGTTTGTCGTAACAACACGAAAATACCCATTATATTCATCCATTGAAAATTGATTAAGCAACCTTCCCGGAACTGTCCCCGTTGCAGAAATTTTGGGCCCATCTTCAAATTGTATCCTTACAATGCCTAATTCCAATGTGCTTTTATTATCTATTACTTCATACTGTCCCTCTATTCTTGACTCACTTTCTTCTATAATGTAGTTAGAGCTTGCAAGATATAAATTTTTTCCATTCATGTACACTGTGCTTGAATCTCCAAGTAAGGAAATGGTGCCTTCTAATGCACCTGTGTTTGAATCTATAAGACTAACCACAGTATGCGAGTATGAAGGAGTTGGCATAATACAAACATCAGTTGGATCAATCATCGTTATTTCACCATTACACATTAGTTTTGGCATAAAACTTTCTGGAACACCTTCATCGTATTCATTTAGTCGATAATTAGTTATCAAATACAATTCATTGTCTAGCATTCTTGATGTGTTATAATATCCATTTTGTCCACTAGTTGATATGAATTTAGGATTTTCTTGATTTGTAACATCATAAATATCAATAGTCGTAATGTCTTCACCATGGAAGTTATCAAACTTATTCAGTGAATCATGAAACCAACCTGCACTTATTATTGCAATTTTATTATCATAAAGATACATTTCTATAGGATAATTGTAATCATGATCTTTTTCTTCCGAAATTAACGGTGTATCACTCAACAGTTCTGTTTTATCTTCATTTGCCTCGAAAATCAATAATCTATCCGATGCAATCATATATATGTAATTACCATCGGTTTTTACTATATCTGCCTCCATTACACCTTCGACTTGAACATTTGTATCGCTATAATTTTTTGTCTCTTCTGTGTCAGCGCCGCTTTCATTAGTTGGTTCAAAAGATGCGCTATCATCTGTAGTTAGGTCTATAATATTACCATCAACCATATAACGCATCCTATCATCATATTCGATCGTAAGGCTGTTAATAGCGTCGCTCACATCATTAAGGCTAGTCGCAAAATTCATACCTGAAAGCAGTTTCACTTGTGAATTATCATCTTTTCCATTAATTATATCATCTTTAATATTCAGAATTTTATTATCTAAAATATCATTCATAGTTATTGAACATCCTGTTGCTAAGAATAAAATCATGACAAAGCAAATTAAAACACTTATTTTTTTTCTCATACAATTCACTCCCTTAGTTATTTATTTACCTGTAATAAATAATTAGACGTAAAGATTTTTTAAAAGTTTCATCTTACTTAATTTCACCACACCATTCATAATCGATTTCAGTTTCCATAGTTCACTTTTTTTAGCTTTCATAACAATCAATTATAAATAATCTGAATAAAATAAAAAATCCATAAACGAACTCTAGGTTACGTCTATAGATTTTTTCATGGTGCCCAGAGGCGGAATCGAACCACCGACACGAGGATTTTCAGTCCTCTGCT
>CAYJLG010000048.1:0-14274 GCA_964371035.1 uncultured Clostridia bacterium
TATTCTTGCACCACAAGCACTATATCTCTTTGAAATACTATCAGTAATTATAACTCTGTCTTCTATCTCTTCAAATTGAGCGAAGCTCACATAATCAAGTCCGTCATAAACAAACTCTCTATAAACTTCGTCAGCGATAATGTATAAATCATGTTCTACTGCAATATCTCTTACCATTTCAACTTGTTCTCTTGAATAAACAGCACCAGTAGGATTTCCTGGATTTGATAGTAGTATAGCTTTTGTTTTATTTGTAATTTTAGCAGTAATCTCTTCTTTTGGTGGTAATTTAAATCCGTTTTCAGCTCTTGTAGTTATTGGAACAACTTTAACTCCTGCAGAATTTCCAAAGCTATTGTAATTCGTATAAAAAGGTTCTGGTACTAAAACTTCATCTCCATTGTCGCATACTGCAATCAATGAAAATGTCAAAGCTTCACTTCCACCATTAGTTACTAATATATCATCTTTATCATATTTTACACCAAATCCTTCATAGTATCTAACAAAGCTATCTATCAACTGTGGTAATCCTTGTGAAAACGCATATGCCAATACTTTTTCATCGAAATTCTTTACAGCATCAAAAAATTCTTTTGGTGTTTCTATATCAGGTTGTCCTATGTTTAAATGATAAACTTTTTTCCCTTGTTTTTTAGCATTTTCTGCTAGCGGAACCAATTTACGTATTGGCGACAATTGCATGTCTTCAATTCTTTGAGAAAATTTCATATTAAAACTCCTTTATTATTTATAATTATTTTATTCTGTATTTACAGTGTTTATTTTTCAATATGTTTTTCTAATAAATCATGTATTTTTTGTGCAGGATCTAATAACCCGCTAAGAGATTTATCAAAATTAAGTACATCTATTATACTTGCAATATATTTTGACATATCAACTTCTTGGTACCATGGTTTTTCTCTTAATTCAGGTGTTCTGTAAATCAAGTTAGTAGTATATACTTTTGAGATTAAGCCTTCTTCGTAAGCTTTATCAAATTTTTCCAAACCTTCGTTAAATAATCCAAAACATGCAAAGAAGTAAACTCTATTTGCGCCTTTGTCTCTTAATTTCGTTGCAGAATCAAGCAAAGTACCACCAGAAGCAATCATATCGTCAATTATTATTACATCTTTGCCATTAATATCTTCACCTAAAAATTGATGGCTGATAACTGGATTTTTACCGTCAACAATTTGCGTATAATCTCTTCTCTTATAGAACATACCAAGATCTAGTCCCATTACAGATGAGTAATAGATACATCTTTTCATTCCGCCTGCATCAGGAGAAACTATCATAACATTGTCTTTATTTATATTTATATCTTTTTCATTGTTTAAAAAAGCTTTAATCATTTGATATGTGGGATGGAAGTTTTCAAACCCATTTAAAGGAATTGCATTTTGAACTTTAGGTTCATGAACATCAAAAGTTAAAATATTTTCAACGCCCATTGCAGCAAGTTCTTGAAGCGTTATTGCACAGTCAAGTGATTCTCTCATTTGTCTAGCATCTTGTCTTCCTGAGTACAACATAGGCATAATAACAGTTATTCTTCTAGCTTTGCCACCCATTGCACCAATAGTTCTTTTTAAATCTCTAAAATGGTCATCAGGGCTCATAGCATTGTCCTTGCCATACATTTTATATGTAACACCATAATTAAAAACATCACAAATAATAAAAACATCATGTCCTCTTACTGATTCGTAGATTACGCCTTTTGCTTCTCCATTTCCAAATCTAACACAATCAGCCTTAAGTTTAAAAGTAGTAATACCTCTTTCTGCTACTTCTTCTTTTCGCCAATCAAGCAGCATTTGATCCACTCTATCAACAATTTCTTCTACGCCTTTCATACCGATGATTGATAAGTCTGCTATTGCTTCATGTTTTTCGATTGCCACAACTATCTTTGACATTTGTTCCTCCAAGTTTTTATATCTAATATCAAAAAAATCGGCATTCAACGTCGCTAAGATCGTCAAATACCGTTTAGATGGTGACCCATCCGCGATTCGAACGCGGGACACCCTGATTAAAAGTCAGGTGCTCTGCCGGCTGAGCTAATGGGTCATATAATGAATATATTCTTTTATCAATATCATTGAAACATTAATCTTAAAACTATATTCATTTTTATATGCCTTACGACTTGATAATAATACAATAGTATATGATTGTTGTCAATAGAAAAATTAATAAAAACAAATTAATTTCGTATGCCTGGTTACTATTAAATTACAGTTCTATTTGTTTTTATTTTCATATAGGGATTTATCTGCTATTTCATAAACTTGGTCAAAGTCTAAATTATTATTAGATGAATATCCAAAAGTTGCACTATATTTTACACCTTTAACCATATTTTTTTCTACTTGCATTGAAATGGTATCTATTAATTCTAATACATCATTTTCTGATAAATCTTTTGCAATTATAATAAACTCATCGCCACCTATTCTATAAGATGAGATTTTATCATTATCTACTGAATTTAAGATATGGCCAAAGGCTTTTATTACCTCATCACCAAAAGCATGTCCATAGTTATCATTTATTTCTTTAAACTTATCTAAATCATATAATATTAATGAATAATTTTCATCTTTATTTAGCTGTTTTTTCATATTTTCAAATGCATATCTATTATTACAATTTGTTAAAGGATCTTTGTTTACTGCAATATTTAATTTACTATTTTCTTGCTCGTATTTAAAATTTTCAATAAAAATTTGATCTTCTGCATCTTCCATATCTTTTTTGATTTCAAATAATTCTTCATATAATTCTATTACTTTTTCTAAATTATTCAATTTTTTATAATATGAAATTTCATACTGAACTATTTGACATTTAACATAATAAGTATTTTGAGCGTCAAACGCGTCTCGCATTTTTTGTATTATATCAACATAACATGCAGGCATAGTGATCAAAAATGAGTTTAATACCAAAAATAATCCTTCAGCATCAAGATATGTAACTTCTTTTTCTAATATTGTTTTAAAAATCAATTCTTCCGTTTCTTTAACTTTTTCTATATCTCCAAGAGTATACTCATAATTATAGAAACAGTCCAAAACATCTAAAACTCTATCAGTATTTTTTGATATTTCTTTAAATTTAGGCATATGTTTTTTAGCTTCTTCAATATTATTCATGCGCAAGTTACACATTATATTCAAATAGTATTTTTTAACATATAAAAACGGGACTACTAACTCTTCATCAGATATTTGATTGATTTGATCTAGAACCTTTGTAAATTCTTGTTTATTGTAGCCTACTGTAGCTAGATTATATATAAGGGCTGCATATAATTTGCTTTCTCTATCAATATATTTTAGTGCTTCTTCAAGATAATATTTTGATAAATTATATTTTGCATTCATACATTCCATGCAACCAACAACATTAAAAATATTAGGATAATATGGCAAAGTTTTAAGTTCTTCATCTGTGTGAAACAAAGCATGTTTTGCAATTTTACTCGCTTTTCTAAGTTCAACTCTTAAAAAATATTTAGCACACAAAATTAAATCCAACATTAAAACATATTCTTTTTCATTATTTGACTGATATTCCGTACGCATTTTTTCTAATTTTTCCATATTTTCATCAGAATTATCAGAAACAGCTAATTCCATATATAATTTTGATACATCATCTAATTTGCCCATGTTTTCTCCGTTTTTATTTGATTATATTTTTATTTTTAAATGCTTTGTATAAAGTTATTATAATATTATATTTGCTATATTTCAATAATTATTTAATAATTTCCCATAATATGATGTATAGTCTGTTACTACTTCATATCATTATATTCAAATCCAACTATTTCATCATCGTTTATCAAAGTAAATTTGTCTGCTAAGTTTGCAGTCGAACAAGAATGATTGGTTATAAATCTTAGTTTTTGTCCTATTTTCAATCCTTCTTTAGGATCTGCTTTTATTTTGCCTACTTCTTCTGACAAACTTGTAATTATGACATTTGGATATTCTTTACAATATCCAAATCCCACGACATTAGATACCCCATGCGCTCCTTGATCAAGACCAAAAGCTTTGCTTCCTGCATCTATAATATATAAACCTTCTGACGGGTTTGAAACAATTGTGGCTAAAACAGTTAAAGCACATTCTTTAAAAGTACATGCACCTAAAGATTGTTGTATTCTATCAAAAAATACATAATTTCCTGGTCGTTGAACATTGATCATCTTGTTGTTTTTACACGAAGATTTAAATGTTGGGCTACTACCACTAGCCACAATTTCAGGAGTAAACCCTATATTAACTAGATTTTCTATAGCCATTTCCATTGCATTTTTCTCTTCGATAACGCAATTTTCGACTTGTTTTTCATCTGAACAACCATATACTTGTCCAGGGTGTGTTTGTATGCCTAGGAACTCGATGTTTTCAAATTTATTTAAATTGTTTTGAAGTTCAGATATATCTTTTGGTAAAACGCCAAATCTATTCAACCCACTATTTACGGTGATTAAGTATTTTGCTTTTTCATTGTTTGCAATCAGAAGATCGTTTAACATCTTTCCTTGGACTACATTATCGATACTAAAAATAAAATCTACTTTATCTAGAAAGCTTATTGCTTTTTTAAAATTAGCTTCACTCGCTAAAGGATAGGCATATACAATTCTTTTTGCGCCTATTTCTATCAATTTTTCGACTTCTTTTAGAGTTCCCGCAAGAAAATTGCTCGTACCACTTTTTATCTGCTGCTTAGCAATATACGTACTTTTATGCGTCTTTGTCATTGGCCAAAGCTCGATGTTGTTTTGGGTGCAAATTTTCTGATAATTATTTATATTGGCATTCATAACTTCTACATCTAAAAGAAATGCAGGTGTGCACAAATCATTTATTTTCATGATATTTCCTCTACTTGATATGAAATATGGTTATTAAGATACTAGCATAATTTTATTTAAAAGTAAATAAATTTTGAATATCTGAGTGACTTTAATTGTTCAATGTGTTAAAATATTAAATATAAAAATTTGGAGTTATATATTATGAAAAGTAGCCAAACAAACTTTAAAGAAAAAAAAATCATATTAGTTATGACGTGTATTTTAACAATATTAACAATAATTTTCGTGTTCTTAAACAAAAACACACTCACTAATTATGGTGATGAAAAAATAGATGGCACAATCTTATTTATTTACGGCGAACAACAAGATTATGTCGATTTTGAATATATTGAAAAATTGCCTCAAACCGAATTTGAAGCTACTGTAAGAAGTAGCGGACAAAGCCCCAAAGAAGTAATGTATACTGCTGTTAAAATGTCTGATATATTAAATAGTTTAGGTATAGATTATAAATCTACTAATAGAGCTATCATACGTGCTGAAGATGCGTACGCTTCGGCTGTAAGTGCAGAAGATATCGATATCGATGACAATGTGTATATCGCCTATAAAATAGATGACAAATATATGCAATCAAGAGAAAATGGTGGAGAAGGTCCTTTTCAACTAGTAATTCGACAAGATAATTTTAGTCAAAGATGGGTCAAATATGTCGTAGAGGTGGAAATCGAGTGAAACCAAACGATAATTATTTGATCAGGATAGAAAATTTGTCATTTATGTATGACAAGGCAAAAACAATATTTGAGAATCTAAATCTTCATATTTGTGAAGGAGATGTCATAGGTATCAAAGGTGATTCTGGTGTAGGAAAAAGCACATTTTGCAATATTTTATGTGGTATTATACCAAACAATGTAAATGGTATTTTGACTGGTGATGTTTATTTTGGAGAAAAAAATATAAAAAATATGAATATTGCTCAAATTTCAACTTATGTGAGCATAGTTTTTCAAAATGCCAAAAATCAATTTTTCGCACCAACTTTAGAAGAAAATTTAGCATTTGCCCCTGAAAATTTAAAATTGACTCAAAGTGAAATAGAAAAAAGAGTAGTTGAATCTTTGGAGCTTGTAGGTTTGTCTGATTATAGATATTTTTCGCCATTCAAACTTTCAGGCGGGCAACAACATTTAGCTGCAATTGCTTCTATTATAACACTTTCGCCAAGTGTTGTAATTTTGGATGAAACTATGGCTTCACTTGATAATAAATCAAAAGACATTGTTTTTTCTATTGTTTCTAAGCTTAAATCTGAAGGAAAGGCAATAATTATGGTTGAACACGAAGAATCTAGTTTTGAAATTTGCAATAAAATCATGATGCTTAAAGATAAAACTTGGGAGATTTGCTATGACAGAACATAGTATTAATAATGATGCTTTTAGAGTAAATGCGTCAAAAGACAACGATAATCAGCATTTTATAAAATCAAGAGATATGCAGTTTAGGTATGATTCAGGATTTTTTTTAAACAACATAAATTTAAATATCTCAAAAGATGAAGTTACTTTTTTGATTGGTGAAAATGGCAGTGGAAAATCTACTCTTAGCAAACTCCTAAGCGGTATCTATAAGCCTTTAAGTGGAGATGTTTTTATTGATAATACAAACACAAAACAACTAAAATTAAGCGATATAGGAAAAAAAATAGGGTATATGTGGCAAAATGTAGATCTGCAAATCTTTTGTATAACAGTTTGGGATGAGATTTTGTTCAAACATAGGATAGAAAAAAAACTTTCGCCAGAAATTGAGAATAAAGCAGAGTTGTTATTAGACAGATTTAAGTTATCTCATTTAAAGCATAGCAATACTTTTACTATTAGTAAAGGAGAGAAGCAGAGACTTGCAATTGCAACAATGATGTTAACAGGAGCTGAGTATTTTTTTATGGATGAACCTACTGTAGGATTAGATGAAAATTGCAAGAATGTTCTTGTGGATTTGATAAATGAATTAAAAAAATCAGGCATAGGTCTTTTTATAATAAGTCATGACGATAGCTTTATAAGCAAAAGCGCTGACAGAATTATAAAACTTGATAAAGGCAAGGTAATATTTGATGAAAATGCAAGATAATTTATTGGAAATTAAAAAAGATAATTATATTGTAGACCCAAGGGTAAAGTTAGTTTTGTCTCTATGCATGACTACTTTAGTCATTTATTTCAATAGTTGTATTCATAATGGAATCGTATGTCTTATCGCTTTGTCTATTGCTATTTTTTTTAAATCAAATATAAAAACTATTTTTTTAAAATTTAAAAAATATATACTAGTTTTTTTTATACTTTGTTTTGTACAAAGTATATTTGTACGAGAAGGTATAGCAATTGTAAAAATTGGAGACATAGCTTTACTTACTGATAAAGGAATTTATAGTGGACTAGCATTTTTTTTCAGAATATGTGTTATAGTCCTAAGTGGAGTAATAATTTCAACTTCGAGAGGAAGAGACGTGATACAGAGTTTGATTCAAATGAAAATTCCATATGAAATTGTATTTATGACGTCTATAGGTATTTTGTTTGTTCCAACTTTAGCTACTGAAATACGAACATCGACGACAGCAATAGAATTAAGAGGTATCGAAATAAATAAAATGAAACTAAAAGATAGAGCCAATTTGTATGTTTACCTAGTGATACCTGTCGTTCTTAGAACTGTAAACACTGCTAGAATGCTTTCTACAGCAATGGATGTACGAGCTTTTAGGTTGTATGATACGCGTTCGTCAATAAAGACACTGACAATGCAGAAAATCGATTGGATATTAATATTTTTGTGCATCATACTTACATTGTTTGCACTGTTTATCTAAAATTGTCAATGAAAGGATAATGAAAAATTATATTTTTATTATAGATAGGTGATTTAGTGAAAATTTTTTCTGTCATAGGAATAAGTAAATCGGGTAAGACTACCACTATAGAAAATATCCTCCGAGCCTTAAAAGATAAGGGATACTCGGTAGGATCTATAAAGGAAATCCACAATGAGCAATTTAGAATTGATGTCGATGGCACAAACACTGATAGACATAAAAAAGCTGGTTCTGAACTAGTTACAGCTAGAGGTTTGTTTGAAACAGATATTTTATATGGCGAAAAATTAGATATTGATGAAATATTATGTCACTACGATTATGACTTTGTAGTGTTAGAAGGTGTTTATGATGCTAATGTACCAAATATTATAACTGCTCATACTACTAAAGAAATTGATGAACGATTAAATGATAAAACATTTTTGATTTCCGGAAGAATTTCTGCTGATATTACGTCTTATAAAGGTATAAATTCGATTAATTCAATCACTGATTTAGCTTTACTCATTGAAGAAATTGAAAAAAACGCAATTGAATATTCCATTAACCTACCCTATATTGTCAAGGTAGAAGGAAAAACAATTGCGCTGAATTCTAGTCAAGAGTTATTAATTAGTAAGTTGATCAATAGTTTTGAAAATTTTAAGACTTTGAGCATTGAAGCTAAAAGTGATTGATATATTTTATTTAAAACTATTGCTTGTCTTTTTACTTGTCTTTCTGCTAGGAAGTTGAGTGATTGTGATAGCAAATAAAACTAACAAACACCCAAAACTTTCTCTTAAAGTCATAGTTTGATCTAGTAGTAATAAACCTGCAACTACAGCAAACACAGATTCTGTACTTAGTAATAATGCAGCGACAAAAGGATCTGTGTTTTTTTGTGCTAAAACTTGAAGCGTATATGCTACTCCGCACGAAAGCACACCTGCATAAAGCACTGGCGCCCACGCCATTAAAAGGCTTGAAATGTTTGGATTTTCAAATATAAACATTGCAATCAAAGAAATAAATCCACAAACAAAGAATTGAATGCATGATAATTTTACTCCGTCTACTTTAGGTGAAAAATAGTCAATAATTAAAATATGGAATGAAAAGAAAAATGCACAAATCAATGTTAAGAAATCACCAATACCTATACTCAAACCTTCTTTAATAGTTAAAAAATAGAACCCTGCTACTGCAATCACTACACTTACCCAAACAATAGAAGGTACTTTCTTTTTCATAAATATCCCCAATACGGGTACTATTACAATATACAACGCCGTGATAAATCCACTTTTTCCAGCGGTTGTGTGCACAATGCCAAACTGTTGGAAAGTAATTCCTCCAAACAGTGCTAATCCACATAAAAAGCCACCGATTATAAGAGTTTTATTTGATTGCTTATTGCTAGCCATAGACATAGATTCTTGGCTATCTGTCAAGTTTTCATTTTTAGATTTTAGCTTATCAAGAAAAAACACAACTGGTATCAATACTATACCGCCAATAATATTTCTTGCTGCATTAAATGTAAATGGTCCAACATAATCCATTCCTACGCTCTGAGCCACAAAAGAAGATCCCCATATAAACGATGCCATCAGCAGCATAATATTGCTAACCATCACATTTTTCTTATTCATTAATACCACCAAACAATTTGCTATGTGCAAAACTGCCTTTCATATCTAAATTTTATCTAAGTATATTATATGTTATTGAAATTTGCAATATTTTTTTAATTTAAGGGTTGACATTGTTTAATTTATGTAATACAATGAGTTAGTATTTAGCAAGTAAGTTTTGATTTCACATATTTCTGTAGATCATTATTTAACGGTGATTTACAGAAATATGTGAACTTTTTTTTACAGGCAAAGTATGAATATCTATAGGAGGTATCCAATATGTGTAAGGGTACAGTAAAGTGGTTTAACGCTGATAAAGGATTCGGTTTTATCACAAACGAAGAAACTAATGAAGATGTGTTTGTTCACTACACAGGCATAGCTAGAGATGGATTCAAGTCATTAACTGATGGACAAAGAGTAACTTTTGAAATTAGTGAAGGACAACGTGGACCACAAGCTATAAACGTTGTAGTTGAGTAATTTACATAAACTATTTGTTTATTAGTCTCAAAATTAAAAATGCCTGCAAAGGCATTTTTTTTTATTTGTGATAACTCTCATTAGCATTAATCTTGAAAGCTCTATATATCTGTTCGACTAAAATCAGCTTAAACATTTGATGAGGAAATGTCATTTTTGAGAATGATAATTTCAAATCCGCTCTATTGATAACTTCCTCAGATAATCCATTGCTACCGCCTATTATAAAAGTAATTTCAGATTTTCCATTTACTCCTATCGTTTCTATTTTTTGAGCTAATTCTACTGAAGTTAATTGTTTTGCATCTATGCACATTGCTATTAAAAAGCTAGAATCTTTTATTTTTTTTATTATTTTTTGACCTTCTAGATTTTTGACAGCCTCTATCTCTTTGGCTGAAAAATTATCATCTGCTCTTTCGTCTTGAATAACTTCCTCTGTAAAAGCACAAAACTTAGACAATCTCTTTTTATATTCATTTATTGCATCAATAAAATATTTTTCCTTGATTTTTCCTACAGAAATTACAGTTATTTTCATTGAAATACTCCTTATATATAATAATCACGTGAAAATAGTGATTTTCATTTTTAATTTTTTTATAATTTTTATTCTATTATTCAAAAAAATGTGTTATAATTATTGTAAACAACTCTTAGGGTGACGCTATGTTTGATATAAAAAACATTGTTGTCGGAGCAGTGCTGACAATAAATAAGTATACTATTTTTAATATAAACTTTTATGCAGAAGTCGATGATGAAGATAGAAAACTCGGCCTATTTTCGTTGCCTATATTAGGCTTGTTATTAGGTATTTTACCATTATTACTATCATTTTTCAAGTGGATTTACGAGCCTGTATTTATATCTTGGTTTTTACTGATATACTACTTTGCAATCACAGGTTGCCACAATCTTATTCAATCATACCGCACTGCAAAGTTTGTACTTGATAAATCTAAAGACAAAGAAATATTTTCAACGATTTTTTTAACATCTCTCATTTTACTTTATTACACACTTTTCAATGTGTCATCTTTTACTTCTGTGCTGCTCATGTTTATAATAGGATATTCAAATGTCCTTGTAATGAACCTGTTTATAAAACGTGATAAATCAAGCACATATATATTCAAATATTGCAACAATTTACATTCTGGATTTGCCTTTGTGTTTTCATTTGTCGTTACTTTCGTGTTTTCGTACAAATATACTGTGGCTCTAGCCGCAACATATTGCATTTCAACATTTTGCATAATGTTATTAGAAACTAAAACAAAAAAACTACCTGCGTCTTTCGAAGGATTTTTGATAGAAGCATCTCAACTCACATTTTTAATACTTTGCTATCTGATTGATGTGATTAGATGATATTTTCAAATTATAAAAACGGATAACAGTTATACAAAATTCTTGTACCGCTGTTATCCGTTTTAAACCTTACCCATAAATACTATTTACTAAATTAAAATATAATATAAAAATCATTGTCGAAATTACAATAGGTACAATAAAGGGATGAGGCTTCGCATAGTGCTTTGTGAGTTTATATACACATATAAATACAAATAAACTTATTGGCAAAATCCCAAAAAGTGTTATTTCCAAAAGCTTGAAAAATCCCAGATCACTAGCACCTGAATCGTTAAAAGCTAAAGGAACGAAAGCCCAAAACAAAGTTACAAATCCTATATATCCATAAATTAGCAATTTTATTATACGCATCATAATTCGCTCCTTCAATATCTACCATCATTTTAGCTACATTAAACAGTAACAGACTATTACTTCACAACTATAGTAAATATCTTGCCTGGTACATAAATTTCTTTAACTACATTTTTTCCATCGATGGCTTTTAAAACGCCTTCGTCGGCCATAGCTTTTTCTTTAACTACATCTTGAGAAGCATCTTTAGCTACTACTACTTTTCCTCTTACTTTACCATTAATCTGAACTGGTATTTCTATTTCGTCATCTATAGTCTTAGCATCATCCCAAGTAGGCCAGTTAGTTTCGTTAAGCATACCTTCAAATCCTTGTAAAGTCCACATTTCTTCAGTGATATGAGGAGCTACTGGATTTAATAATACTATGAAATCTTTAAGCTCAGCTTTTGTGATATAACCGCTATCATAAAAATCATTGATCGCACTCATCATAGTCGCTATAGCTGTGTTGAATTTCATCGCTTCAAAATCTTGAGAAACTTTTTTGATAGTCTTGTGCATAAGCGAAACATGTTTTTTAGAATATTCATTTTCGTCTGTAACTATTTCTTGAAGCTTCCAAACTCTGTCTAAAAATCTTCTACATCCTCTAACACTACTATCTGACCAGATAGCTGCCTTTTCATAGTCTCCGATAAACATAACATAAGTTCTTAATGTATCAGCACCCATATCGTCTACTATTTCATTAGGATTAATTACATTTCCTCTTGATTTAGACATTTTTTCGCCATCAGGTCCTAGTACTAATCCTTGTGCAGTTCTTTTTTTGTATGGTTCATCATGTGGCACTACTCCTATATCGTACAAAAATCTATGCCAGAATCTGGAATATATTAAGTGACGTGTAACGTGTTCCATACCACCATTATACCAGTCTACTTGTCCCCAATAATTTAAGTTTTCATCTGAGGCTAATTTTTCACTATTTCTAGGATCCATATATCTCAAGAAATACCAAGATGATCCTGCCCATTGTGGCATAGTATCTG
This sequence comes from uncultured Clostridia bacterium, assembly GCA_964371035.1. Classification (GTDB taxonomy): domain Bacteria; phylum Bacillota; class Clostridia; order Tissierellales; family Sedimentibacteraceae; genus UBA1535. The sequence continues at coordinate 12,576 of CAYJLG010000048.1, forward strand.
TTTCTCTTTTTGCTGCTCCACCGCATTTAGGGCAAGTAGTGTTTACCCACTCTTCGATGTTTGCAAGCGGTGATTCTCCTGTATCTGTTGGCGCATAATTTTTCACTTCTGGAAGTCTAAGTGGCAACTCTGATTCAGGCAATCCAACTGCTCCGCACTTTTCACAGTGCACTACAGGTATCGGTTCACCCCAATATCTCTGTCTGTTAAATGCCCAATCTTTCATTTTAAAATTAGTCTTTTTAACACCAATGCCTTTTTCTGCTAAAAATTCTGTGATTTTTTCTATAGCTTCTTTTACATTTAATCCGTTAATTATATCTGAATTTATTATAATTCCATCACTAGTATCTGTGAAAGCTTCTTTAGTTATGTCTCCGCCTTTTATAACTTCAATCTTTGGTATACCAAATTTTTCAGCAAATTCCCAGTCTCTTTGATCGTGTCCAGGTACTGCCATTATTGCACCTGTACCATATCCCATCATTACATAATCTGAAATCCAAATAGGGATTATTTCTCCAGAAACAGGGTTAATAGCAGTCAATCCTTTAATTTCAACACCTGTTTTGTCTTTAGCAAGCTGAACTCTCTCAAACTCGGTTTTCTTCTTTGCGTCATTTCTATAATTTTCGATTTCGTTCATGTTTGAAATTTTGTCTGCATATTTATCTATCATTGGATGCTCAGGAGCCATTACCATAAAAGTTACTCCGTACAACGTATCCGGTCTAGTAGTAAATACTGTCAATTTTTCATCTGTATTGTTAACTGCAAAATCTACTTCTGCGCCAAAGGATCTTCCTATCCAATTTGCTTGTTCCATCCTGATTCTAGGTAAAAAATCAACTTTATCTTCAGCAAGTCCATCTAAAAGTTTGTCTGCATATTCTCTTATTTTCAAGAACCAAACATCTTTTTCCATCTGAACTACTTCGCATCCACATCTATCACATTTTCCTTCTCTTGAATCTTCATTAGCTAAAACTACTTTACATGAACTACAAAAGTTTACGTATGTCTTATCTTTAAATGCAAGCCCATTTTCAAAGATTTTAAGAAAAATCCACTGTGTCCATTTGTAATAGTCTGGATCTGTAGTATCTACAGTTCTATCCCAATCAAAAGAATAACCTACAGATTTTAACTGTCCAGTAAATACAGCGACATTTTCATCTGTAACAATTCTTGGATGTTTGCCTGTTTGGATTGCATAGTTTTCTGTCGGCAAACCAAAAGCATCCCAACCTATTGGAAATAAAACATTATATCCTTCCAATCTTCTTTTTCTAGATATTACTTCTAAAGAAGTATATGCTCTGATGTGTCCAACATGAAGTCCTACTCCTGATGGGTAGGGAAATTCCACTAAAGAATAAAATTTCTTTTTGTCTGAGTTATCATGAGCCTTAAATGTTTGATTGTCTTCCCAAACTTTTTGCCATTTCTTTTCAATGGCAGTTGCATTATATTGTTGCATAAAATATCTCCTTTTCTATCTTAAGTATAATAATAAACTTATTAATTGAAACAGATTCATTAAAAACATAAACACATCATATCAGTGTAATGGTATTGGAAAAATAGTTACTATTCACATCTAAGTGAAACTTCAACGGAAAAAATAATAAAATCTGTCGCCGAGTACTCCAATTGGGAAGTTGTAGGGCGCAGAAGAGAACATCAAATCTTTTTGCTC
>CAYJLG010000049.1:0-14179 GCA_964371035.1 uncultured Clostridia bacterium
TATTTGGAAATCAAAATAAAATTTTAAGAGTAGCTTCATATAGTCGTGTTTCAACAAATTTTGAAGAACAACTATCAAGCTTTCATCTTCAAAAATCCTATTACACGGATTTAATATTGAAAACAAAAGGGTGGACGTTAGCTGGAACTTATGCAGATGAAGGTATATCTGGAACGACAGAAGATAAAAGACCAGGGTTTCAAAAGTTAATGAATCATTGTAGAAAAGGAAAAATAGACTTAATAATAACAAAATCACTCAGTAGATTTTCAAGAAACTTAGTAACAACCTTAAATAGAGTTAGAGAGTTAAAGTCAATGGGAATAGGAGTGTATTTTGAAAAAGAAAACATAAATACACTTGAAGAAAATAGTGAACTGCTACTTACAATACTTGCTTCGCTTGCACAAGAAGAAAGTTATTCAATAAGTATGAATGTTAAAAAAGGCAAACAAATGGCAATAAAAGAAGGTAGAGTTACTTGGAATTATAAAAATAACTATGGCTATAGAAAAGGTGAAGATGGAAACCCAGAAATAATACCGGAACATGCAGAGATAATAAAAAAGATATATAAATATTATTTAAAAGGTGAAAGTGATAGTAGGATTACAAAACTTTTAAATGAAGAAAAAATATTATCATTAAATAAGAAAGAATGGAAAACATCAACAATACAAAGAATTTTAACAAATGAACGATATTGCGGTGATGTTATACTGCAAAAAACTTATGTTGAAAATCACATTACTAAAAAAGTAAAGATTAATAATGGGGAACTGCCTAAAGTTCATATAAAGAATAATCATAAAGAAATAATTTCAAGAGAAGTTTTTGAAGAGGCAATGGCCGAAAGAGCAAAGAGGAAAACTAAAACTAAATCACGAAAAAATAGTATTACAGAAAATGGCAAGTATTCAAGTAAATATGCATTAAGCTCAATGCTAATTTGTGCGCACTGCCTATCACCATATAGAAGAGTGGTATGGACTGTGAAAACTAAAGATGAAAATGGAAATATAATAAAAGTTAAAAGACCAGTTTGGAGATGCTCACAAAGGTTGGATTATGGCAAACAGTACTGCACACATTCAAAAACATTAGATGAAAATGATTTACATAAAAACATAATGGAACAAATCGAAATATCAACTACAAGTGAAATAAATATAGACGAAAGAATAAAAGAGGAACTTGAATTTACATTATATTCAAATCATAAAGAAGATTTTGATATAGAGAACGCTCAAAAAAGAATAGCTGAAACTACAGAAAAAATTGTAAATATGGTAGCAAGTGGAAATGTTTCGGAAAATATATTTATAATGAAATCAATGAATGAAGAAGCAATGGAATTGCAAAATAAAATAAATGAATATAAAGCAAATAATGCTCAGAAAAAAGTAAATGAAAAACTAAACAAAGTTAGAGAATATTTAAAAGAAAAAAATGATTGTGAATACAATGATACGCTAGTAAGACAAGTAGTTGACAGGATACTAGTAAAGGATGAAGATAAAATTGAGGTTGAATTTAAGTGATGATAGAGAAGAGATAGAGAGTTAGAGTCTATAAATTAAGCAGAACATTTTTAGAGTACAATATATCGGTTTTTAATAAAATAAATTGATATATCGTAATTTATCTTGACTTGTCAAAAAATGTCAATTATAATGTAAGTGAAAATGATAATTAAAATCGAGAAGATATAATTGAAGCACATAAGTTATTGTACTTATTTATAATATCTAACAAGGAGAAAATTGAACATGTATGATCAAACATTAACTCCGTACTTGCTTCCAGCCCCTTTAATAATTAAGAACTTTGTTTTAGGAGAAAAAGATTGCAATTACGAAAAATACTTATTAGAATTTATAAATGAGTCGAAATATTTTTTAAATAAATCTAATGGCGAATTATTTGTTAGTCCTCAAAAAGAAGATAATGGTGAGTGTGATTGTGTATCGAGTTCCTATAAAATAGATTTCAAATTAATTGCCAGTAAAACTGCTTTACAAGGTAGAAGTATTTTATCAATGGGTAAACAGAAAATTTATCCGGGAATAATTTCGTCGATTGCGCCTAAAGCCAAAAATTGTTCAATTAGTACCACATTAATCTATGCGGCATTAAGAGATTATGATTTGAATATGTTGTACGAACTTCGGAAAAAAGAGATTAAAGAACAAGGGGACCAAAATGATATATTGCAATTAATGTGTACCCTTGAAACTAATAAAAATTTATTGTTATTCTTTCCTTATAATTTTAAATTTAAAACCCAATATGAATTTGATAAAGGGGTATCACAAATAAAAGAAGCTGTTGAAAATGACTTTAAAGCTGTGATGAAATACCGTTTTCATGTATCCCCTAGTTACGATACATATTTTGCATTTATATATGATGAACATATTGTTTTTATGAAAGTAGATAATGGGGATTTTGTCATTATGGATAGTGTAGAAATAAGTAAAAGTTTAACTTATTTGAAATTATTAGAATATTGTGAGTTTTAAGTGTAAGTGAATAAAAAGAATAATATTAACCTGAATAAAAGTATATTTTACGAGTTGAGTACCGAAAGTGATTATATATTAATTGAAATCATATATAGTATTTGATGCAATTAAGTGGGTGAAGTAATAGAAATATGAAAGTGTAAAATGTTTTACAATATTAATATTCGATGAAAGATTATGTATCTTTTTATTTGGATTAGATAAATTACAAGGAGTGAAAGTAAATGTTTGTATTTGAAAATTTATTAAGAAATGAATATATCCCCGCAGAATTACCACCATGTTTTAATTCCTATAGTTTTGCTGACAAACATGAGAAAATACAAAATATAGTAAAAGATAAAACTTTAAAGCCATCGGATCCTCTAGTTTTTAGTGGATATAAAAATTCTAATTCTCGTCGCAAGTTTGCTATACCGAATGCTTATAGTTATGCCAAAGCAGCACATGTTATAGTAATTAATTCAACAGATATATTTTCGATTCTTAATAATAGCTATGATTGTTCACTAACAGTTCCATTGTCAAATCCACCATTATCTGGAGAGTGTTATAAGAAACCTGTAAAAGATATCTTTGGAAGTAAAGGGAAAATAAAAAAAATTTATCAAAATAATTTATATGAAATCAGACTTGATATACAATCTTTTTTTGATAGTGTTTATACTCATAGTATTGCTTGGGCAATGCATTCAAAAAGTTTTGCTAAGAAAAATAAGCATGATAAAGAATTATCCGGAAACCAGATAGATAAATGCATCCAGGGATTAAATAGTGGCCAAACAAATGGTATTTTAATTGGAAATGCTATTTCTAGAATTGTTTCAGAAATTATTTTGTGTTCTATCGACAAAGTTATAAAATCAAGAATTAAGGGTGTTAAATACATAAGGTTTGTTGATGATTATTATGTTTTTGTTAAAGACAGTTCGCAAATAAACAGTATCTTGGCAATATTTAGGCAAGAATTGGCAAAATATGAACTAAACTTAAATGAAAACAAACTTCAAATAATTGAAAGTCCTTTTATATATGGGAAACCTTGGGTTGAAGAAATGCGAATCCATGCTCGTCTTGAGCCATCACTTCTTTTAGAAAAAGCAATAATTGAGTATAGGCAGTATAAGGATATTGCTATTTTAAAGTATGCACTTAAAGTTCTTAGAGGGAAAAAGTTTAGTCGATCTGAGTGGAAAAATATCGAACCAACAATAATTAGTATATGGATAAGATTTCCTAATTTATCACAAATTATCACAATTATATTAAAAAACAATGAATCACTTCTAAGTAATTCATTGCTGAAAAATGCTATATACACTATACTGGATACGAATATTACATTAAAAAATGATGAAGAGGTTATATGGGCCATATGGGTTAGTAAAGTATTTAATATAAAACTAGCACAAAACTATATAAAACAAATATTAGATACAGAAAACTGGCTCGCAATAATAATTTTATTAGATATTATCTCTGTTAGAAAGAGTGAAAATGCAATAAAAAAAATGTTAAACAAATTTAGAGAACGTATCATTTCTGAATATTTTTCAGACATTGATCCGGCTAAAGGGATGCTTACAGATATTTGGTTGTTGGCGTATGAGGCGGATAAAAATAAGTGGCTTAACACTAGTGGTGCAGATACTTTTGCATATGCGTGTAAACATTCATTTTTTAAAGAATTGCTAAATCTAGGAGTAGAATTTTACAATAATAATTTTAATTATGATATTATAGGATCAACTGATAAGAAACATAGCATTTATGTAACTCGAAAAGAGCTTATTAACATCCTTAAAGAATATACGAAGATATTTGAATCCCAAAGTGAAATAGAAAATTCTCAACCAGCTATTGTAGATGTGCAAGAAAAGTTTTATGAAAAAATTATTAATACTTTGGAAAGCGTTGATGATTATTAATTGCTATTATGATGGTGCTGAAATTTACTATAAGTAAGCAATAAAAAGGCAATACAATTAAATAGGTTTAGATTAGTAGAAATACAAAGAGTGGAGCTGTTATATGGACAAGTTTAAAAAAGAATTGGAATGTAATTATAAAGATGAAACTTATCTTGTAAGAGATAACGGGGCAATTTTACGATGTGAAAAATTGAATGGTAGAAAACGTAAGTTAGATGATGTATGGACTTTTGGGAATTTGGATAAAAAAACAGGATATTTAAAAATTTCTTCAGAGAGGGTGCATCGAATTGTAGCAACTGCATTTCATGGGCAACCACCAACTGACCAACATGTTGTAGATCATATAGACACAAACAGAAGTAATAATCGACCAGAAAATCTGCGGTGGGTCACAAAATTAGAAAATGTGTTACTAAATCCAATCACAAGGAAGAAGATTGAGTATGTTTGCGGCGTGAGAATAGAAACATTTTTGAAAAATCCAGAAGAGTTTAGAGAGTGCTTTAACACTCCGGATATATCATGGATGAAAACGGTAACAAAAGAAGAAGCGTTAAATAGTCTGACACGTTTTAATATATGGTTAGAAAAAGATCAAATACATCAGCCAGTTATAAACAAATCTATATTTAAAGAATGGATATATAAACCGATAGTAAATACGAAGACATACGATAATGCAAACAACATACTTATTAAAAAATTAACACCATCATATACTGATGGTGCTGTTCAATACAAATGGAAAACACCAAATGTTTTTCCTTTATGTCCCTCTACAATAAATGAAAATGTTATTGAAGAGTATTACGATAAATTATATAGCGAAGCAGTGTATTGTAAAAATATATATGGAGAATCTACTATTTTTAACTATGCAATGTCTATAGACATGAATAAAATAGTTGTTATAGCAGAAAGTGGTAGTAGTATTAAGCCATGGGCAGTGTCGACAATTTACTTAGAGAGTAATCTAGTTGTTCATGAAAGTATAGGTATGTTTTTTACTAAAGAGGGTGCTGAAAAACAATATACAATATCTCAAGGTCTTGAATGGACAGGAGAAGATTCGATAGATGATTATTGTTGATAATATTCATAGGTAAATGAATAAACTATATTGTAGCAACTGATTTATTAATTATTTTTTATTTGTATCAAGGCTAATGTTATAAAAGAGATAATTGATGGGATAAATATAGAGTTTGAAAAATAAAACTGAGATGAAATGTTGCGAAATATACTATATGTATTAATTGAAATAATATTTGTTAATGCAATTTAGGTTAACATTACTAATTGTGAATTTTAATATTCATAGTTTATAAATAGGCAATAAAACAGTAAATATGTAAAGTTTTGAGCAGAATCATGATTAAATATAAATGAATTTATTAAGGAAAGTATTATGAAGTTAAAAGATTATCAAAGGCACTGGGCTTACTATAAATCAATTGAAAGAGAGTTTATGTTAACAAATGCTTATGTTATGCATACACAAGAAAATAAAAATACATATTCAGATGAATTTGCAAAAATTATATTACTATCAGGTTCAGAAATAGATTCATTATTTCAACTTTTTTTTAAGTATAAAAATATTGAACCAGCAGGCAAATATTATACAATAAAAGATTATGCAAAAATTGTAGAGTATGATAAAGTTATAAAAATAGCATTTTTTAGTTTTTTAGGAGACAGTTTAAGAGTTACGCCTTTCAAGGACTTAGATGAAAAGAAAGCCTATGCAAATCTATATTGGTGGAATGCTTATCAAAAAATAAAACATAATCGATCTGAAAACTATAAAATGGCAACATTAGATATTGCAGCAAATTGTGTTGCTGCACATCATAAGATTTTAAGGATACTGCTTTCAATCGTTGATGGTGGTATAAAAGTAGGGAGCAATTATGATAGAAGATATTATTCTGATTATTGGTATAAAGAAGATTATTATTAAAAGTAATTAGCAGTTAGGAATATATTTGTATTTGTCAAGCAATTTATGATGAAGTCGAATATTATTCGTAAGATAGATAGTGGTAGAACACGAGTGGCTGATATAGACAAGATTAAATAAGTTGAAAATTGTATATAAAGCTAAATAGATAAGAATATTTTACTATATAATATTTTTAAGATATGTAGGGAGAATTAATATGTGGAGAGATAGTGAGACAGAACTTGATTTCTTAGATTATGAATATTTAATTAAGACGCTAGAAAATATAGTCTTGAATGATTCACTTTTACCAGCGAGTATAGGCGTGTATGGTGATTGGGGAAGTGGGAAATCTAGCTTAATGCACATGTGCAAAGAACAATTACTTAAAAGTGATGAAAATATAAAGTGTCTTCTTTTTAATGGTTGGTTATTCGAAAATTATGAAGATGCCAAAACTGCTATTTTAGGTTCAATATTAGATGAGATTTCTGGGAATAAAAAATTAACTAAAAAAGCTATGGAATTAATGAAAGGCTTATATAAAAGTATTGACAAATTTAAGTTAGCACGAAGTGTAATTGGAATAGGTACTGGGAATGTTGCGCTTGGAGTCTTAAGCCTATTAAATATTGACAATGATAGTGTTTGCAAGATAAAGGAGGAATTAGATAGCAAGGAACTTAGGGCAGATATAAAAAAATTTCAAAACGAGTTTGCGGATTTAATTACTGAATCTAAAATAAGTAGGCTTGTGATATTTATAGATGAATTAGATAGATGCAGACCGGATACGATATTAGACACTTTAGAGGCAATAAAATTATTTCTCTTTAGTGGAAAGGTTATATTATAATAGGTGCGGATGAACGCCATATATCTTACGCAGTTAAAAGTAGATTTAAAGATATTGAAGGAATACAAATAGATATAGGAAAAGAATATTTAGAAAAGCTAATTCAATATCCTATCCGTATTCCTCGTCTTAATGAGAGTGAAGTAAGTGTATATATAACGTGTTTATTGTTACAACTGGAGTTAGAAAAAAGTGATTTTGATAAAACAATTGAATTTATAAAAAGTGAGAAAAAATTAGATTTTGAAAAATTTCAAATCAGTTCAATACAAACATTGTTTAACAGTAATGATGATTATAAAGAAAAAGTTGAAAAGATATTATTAGTATCAAGGGAATTAGCGGCATCTTTAACTAATGGATTAAATGGAAATCCAAGACAATGTAAAAGGTTTTTAAACTCTATGTATATGAGATTACAAATGGCGACTTATAAAAATAAAGTACTTGATAGAGGAATATTAGCTAAAATTATGATGTTAGAATATATTAAACCAAGGATTTTCAATAAAATTGCAGAAATGGTTGCTAATAATACTATAAACAAAGAGTTAGAAAATTTTTCACATGGAGAAATTGAAAAATTAACAGAATTAAAAGCTTGGAGTGAAGATAGCTGGTTTTTAAAATGGCTTAATATAGAGCCAAAACTATTTAACGAAGAGCTAAATATGTACTTCTACTTTTCAAGAACTTCTTTAGAAGAAAAAATAAGCAGAATCTCATCAACACTGTCTCCAACAGCTCAAAGAATTTTAGAAGATTTAACTTCTAAATCTGACATTAGGATTAAAAGAGCGATAGACGAATCGAAAGATTTATCAGAACTAGAAGCGGTTAATATTCTTGAGGCGATTTATACGAAAATGGTAAGTTTAGGTACAATTGATCAAGAAACAATGAAATCTTTTATAGAATTTTCCTGCGAAAGGAAACATTTGGTGAATGAAACGATGAGCTATTTGAGATCTTTAAAAGGTAGCCAAATTTCTTTTAGTGTAACCCCAATCATTGCAAAATATGCTCAAGATATGCAAAAAGAGGGAGAGATTATGGAAATAGTTGCTATATGGGGCAAAGAAAAAAAGGATATTGAAAAAGCATTTAATGAGATAATGAAGTAGTAAGGGGTGAATTATGGGTACATCAAATATTTATTACGGACCAAGAGACAAAAATCATCTTATTCCAAATGACTATGACAATGAAAGTGATGATGAAAGTTTTGATAATCAATCGCTCAATTGGCAAATTGTCAAATCAAATATGTCTAAGTTTTTAAAAAGTGGTGGTAAGTATAGCTCTACTAGAAATATTGCAAGTCAATATATACAGGCCATGGGTGGGTCAAAAATGGTAATCTCTAGATCAAATTCGGGAATTAGGGCGGGTTCGAATATAGTCAGTTTTTTTGAACACATTCTAAATGAAGGTATAGAAACGACCCTTAATGATTTAAAGATAGAGTATGAAGGGAAGCCTGCAACAGAAATATTGTCTAAACTTGTTAATGTTTTGGCTCCAGATTCTGATACGAAAGAAGATGTTGCTGCAAGACAAGCAATGATGCTGGCTTTAGCAAAGATATTTAGTTATTTAGAAGAACATAATATGAATATAGATAAAATAAATGATATTTCGCCAACTCTAATAAGTAAAGTTGTGGTAGAATACATAAGTTCATATATCTGGATATCAATGATGGCGAATTTAGGAAGTCGTTTAGAAATATATATTTCTAACGCAAAAGATGCATACAATTTAGAGCTTGAATTTAAAAATATGATTATAAACATAGTGGAGATTGAATATAATAAAAATGAGAAAATTTTATCGTTAGAACCAAACTTAGCTATGAGTATGTTATATGAAAAATGTGTAAATGTTTTGGAGGTAATAATTTGAAATGATATTAAATTGCAAGTTTGATAAAAAAGATGATTTTAAGCTGAAAGAAGAGAGTAAAACTATTGATTTTACAGATTACAAAACATTTGGATATACTTTTTGGAATAATGTGAATAAACTGCCTAATTGGTATAGTTTACAAGCAATAGATTTGCTATATATTTCATTAGCAACTTTTGCTGCGGACAGATTGTTTTTAAGAAGTGATGCTAAGGATGGTTGGTGTAGGGATATTGAAATTTATCTTCCTATATTAAATTACGATAAGTTTATAGAAGCAAAACCTATTTTAGAAAAAATGTTGAATTTTTTAAGTGGCGATAAGTGGACGTTTTATTTTCGTAAACGTAAATTCACACCGATAGAAACAGCACAATTCATTAGATGGAAAAAAGATAAAACATCTGCTAAAGATTATGATTATGTTTGTATGTTTTCTGGCGGATTAGATTCATTTATAGGAGCAATAGATTTGCTTGAAAAAAGTATGAGTAAAGTATTATTTATTAGTCATTATGGCGGTGGGAAGGGAACAAAAGAATTTCAAGATTTATTAAAAAAAGAATTAATTGATAATTTTTCTTTAGAAAAAAGAGACTTTAATCAGTTTTTTGCTAAAGTGCCATCGGGTATTGAAGAATCTACAAGAACACGTTCATTTATGTTTTTTACTCATGCGATTGTGATGGCATCGTGCTTTAATAAGAACATAAAATTAGTGATACCAGAAAATGGATTCATATCTTTGAATATTCCTATGACTTATTCACGAATTGGCTCTAGTAGCACACGAACTACTCATCCACAATATATGAAACTATTACAAAAATTGATTTGCATACTTGATTTATCAGTAACTCTTGTAAATCCATATCAGTATAAAACTAAAGGAGAGATGATTTCAAAATGTGCCAATCAAACTTTTCTTAAACAAAATTTAAATAAAACTATGTCTTGCTCACACCCCGATATTGGACGAATGTTAGGAGAAAAAAAAGCGAAACATTGTGGGTATTGTTTACCTTGCGTAATTCGTCAAGCAGCTATAAAGCGTGCAAAAGTTGAAGATAATTGCGTATATAGGAATAGCAATTTTTCAGGAGAGGGAGTTGCTAAAATAAATCTTAATTCTTATAGATTAGGTTTAGAAAAATTCGATTCAAAATATGCTTATTTAACTATTCAAATGAATGGATTGATAGAAAATAATTTTAAAGAACACACAGAACTTTATATCCGAGGAATGAATGAAATTAAAGTTTATCTTGAGGGAATATAATTGAAAGAATTTTTAATAGATTTACACCTGCATTTTGGTGAATATAAAGATTTTGATAAATTACTTAAGTAATTAGAAAAAAATTGGACAGCCCTATGGAGTTGGACATCTTGTCTAGAATGTTCAAATTCTAGATTCGTTTTAAATGCACAAACCTTGTAGTAATCAGGGTTTGTGCATTTCTTGTTTTAAACTGTGTCTAATTTGAAATTTATAAATAGCTAAAAAGTGAGTAATGAAAAAATAAAAATCATATGTTTTGAACATAGTTGTTCAATTTTCTTAATAGTTGTGATGACTAAAGAATAGCTCTTCATAAGCATTTGGAGTTTTAAATCTAATACTCGAATGTGGACGTTCATTGTTGTAAAAATCAATGTAATGTTTAATAGAGTTATTAAAATCCTTAATCGAACGGTATTTGCTTCTATATAGTTATTCTTTTTTTTAAAGAAGAGAAAAATGATTCAATAACTGCATTATGTTGTGGACTACCAGAAGGAGAAAAAGATTGTTTTATATTATAACTGTTTAAAATTTTTCGAAAAGAATGAGAAGTATATTGTTTACCTCTATCACTATGAAAAATTAAATTTTCATTAGGTTTTCTATTTTTATATGCATCTCTAAATGTAGAAGTAACTAATTGAGTACTATGATTTTTAGAAGTTTTACATGCAATAGCTTTCCTTGCATATAAATCGACAATAACACATATATAATAAAATTGGTTTTCATATTTGAAGTATGTAATATCACTCACCCATATTTGGTTTGGCTTTTCTGCTTTGAATAGCATTCGAATTAAATCTTTTTTTCCTTCATTATTGTATTTAGCATAATTTTTTTTAGAATCTGTTCGAATACTTTTGATATTCATTTCGTCCATAAGTTCTGCAACCATTTTATCACTAGTTGCAACACCACGACTTTCTAATACTGCTTTTATTTTTTTTGCACCATAAATCTGATTACTATCTTCATAGATTTCTAAAATTTGCTCTTGCAGTTTCTTTCTACGCTCTTTATAACTATTGTTTTGTTTTTTATTTCTAAGAATATGGTTATAAAATGTACTTCTAGGAATCCCTTCTTTTATTCAAATATCAGTTGCTGGCTCACCATTATAATATCGGCTGACAAAATAAAGTTTTTGATTGTCTGTATATTTTTTATTCATAATCAAGTGCCTCCTATAATTATTTTAGCATTAAATAGGTGAATACAATAGAAGGTAAGAATTATGAGTATTATCACATTTAAATAAAAACAAATAGATGTATCGGAATTCATCTTGACTTGTCAAGAAATGTCAATTACAATAGAAGTAACTAATATATAGGTTTAATAATAGTTAAAACACCTATCACATTAAAATAAGATTAAATGCAAATTAAGTTATGTGATATTAATAGCTCAGAAATAATATTAAGAAAAAAGATTCTATGTAGATAAAATAAAGGGAGATAAGATGTCAAATTTAATATCATATTTAAACAATATTAAACAGCTAGAATATTTCGATCCTACTGAGAGTAGCGATTTTACATACTTAGGAGAAGTTAATGAGATTTTAGATAATTATAGTAATATTATAAATTATTTCACCACAAGTAATTTCGATGGAATTTCTTCGATAGATGATTTTATGGATTATTTATGCTTAAAAAAAATAATTGTATTGGAAGAGTATTTATATAAATTGAAAAAAGAAGATGAGCGTAACAAGCTAACAAACTTGATTGCGTTTTCAAAATCACTTTATGATTTAATACAACAAGGAGTGATAATCAAATTTATCAACCTAAATTACGAAGTTTTACTATCTGATATAGATGACTACAAATATTTTGATATAACTTATGAGTTTTGTCAAAAATATCAAAATGGAATGGGCGAAAAAATTTTGTTATACTTGATACACAATCATTCTTATAAAATTTTTTATGATTATGATAAATTTCAAAAGAAAATAGAAAAAGAAATTACACTTTTTAAAATGCTTTTTTCTGAAGAAAATATAATATTAGAATTAGATGCTGGACATCAAGAGATATTGGATATTATAATTTCGATAAAAATAAGAAAAAAAGATAGGCTATATAAAGAACTTAGCGATGCTGTTGATGCCATTGATAGTTATGGGGAAAAAATATACCAAACGATTAATAAAGAAAATGTGTTATTTTTAGAAGGAAAAATAAGAATAATTTTTGAGTTTTTTGATAAGATTCAAGATGTCCGTGCAAATAAGTTTAATAAGTATTACAAAAATGTTGAGAAAATATTGATTGAATATATAAATGAATATGGGCAGAAAAGCACATATGAAATTCCTGTTAAGGAAGTGATTAAACATTTGAAAAATGAGAAAGTAGGAGTAAAGAAGTTAATAATGATTACGCACAGTATGAAAGATGATAAAGTAACAGCAATTTTAAATAAAAAACCTTCAAATAATACAAAGTTTTATGACTTGGCATCATCAAATATTTCAACAAGTGATTATTATACATTATCACATCAAGATTATTTAAATGTAATGATAAAAATTGGAAGCGTTACTATAGATACGATTTTGTTAGATAAGAATATGTTTCAAGAAAGCCTAACTTGGTATTCACAATTGATTAATCATCTGTGCAATGCCATTGAGTGTGATAATAAAGCATTGATTGATGAATTTATCCTATTACATCAAATGCTACAAAATGTATATTTGGGATCTGATAAAGATAACGATATACTTCAGCAATCTTTATGTTACGGAACAGCTATTTTTATTTGCGCTTATATTGAAAAACTTCTTAGAACTGTTTATATGGAATTAAAAAAAGACAAAGAATACATATCAATTGAGAAACTCGCACTTGGACAATTACTATCTGATACCAATCAGCTTAATATAGAAATTTTTGGGAAGTATCAGCTAAATCATTTGAGGTATTTTTTATTAACAGATGGGCAAGAACGAATAGGGTATAACTATAGGAACCGGTTAGCACATTGGAGAAATATAAGTGTTGATAGTCTAGATAGAATGTTAGTTGCAGAACTAATGTATTTGCTTACTAGTGTTATTAATAGCTTAGCGTGGTATTTTGCAAAAGAATAAAGTGAAAAATAAGCAAATTAAATAATGGGATATAAAGAAGTTTTGTTAGTGAAGTAAAAAATCACTATCTTCAAAGTGCACTGTTTTGAATCAATAATTGAATTTAATTGTATTAAATGCTTATGTAGGTAGCGATAAAGATCAAGCAGCGTGAACTCAATTAACAAGTTAATATGCAGACAAAAAATCAAATAATGTATTGGTTGTGATTATTTAAACAATGCAGAGTATTCAAAAAATATGATAGGGTTATAAGGAAGGTATATAGATGCAAGATATTTTGAGCGGCGAAATAATTTTGAATTATGTTGACACAGGTTGTGCCAAAAACCTATATAGCAATGCATTTGCAAGAAAGTTAATCCACACTATTGAAGTGTGAGCGAAAATATATTGTTGATATAAAATACTATTGTGGAACAGAAAGAACTCATAGGATAGAACTTGAAATCTGTAAACTCCGCCCTTCAGTACAACAGGACAACCAGCAGATATATTCTGCTGGTTGTCCTAATAGATTTAAAATAAATTTTGAATATCTATAATATTAAATATTTATTGTAGCAATATAGTTGAATATTTTATTAATGATAGTTCGGTCCTATAAAATTTTAATA
>CAYJLG010000050.1:0-12816 GCA_964371035.1 uncultured Clostridia bacterium
TCATACATATCTTTATAAACATCATATACTTTATTCAAATAGCTATAAGATGGAAAAAATATCATATAATTACCGATTTTTTGGTTTATTAAATTATGTATATACGAACAAACTTTATCAATATTTAAATCTCTCATCGTAAATTTCATAGAAAGGTCTCCACTTATTGTTAAGCTGAAATTACTATCATTAAAAGGAGAATTCAACATTAATAATTTATCTTCACTAGCATCTCCACCTAAAATCTGACGATAAAACCTAAGAGGCGTTAAAGTAGCAGAAAAGAATATCGCTGAATATGTCTTTTTTAAAATTTCTTCCAATACGTCAGAAGTGTTAATCAAAAATATTTTCACTGTAAACTCTTTATTTTTTTCACAATAATAACAATAATTTTCATCATACAATTCAACTAGTTTAAGAAAAAATTTAGACTCAAAAAATAGAGTTTCCAATTTTTCGTTTGCATACCCGTTCTTATCCACCATCCATTTTTCAGTGTACATCACAAAATTTCTTAAAGTTTTTATAAGATTTTCAGGTTCTTCATCTAGAATCTTATTTTTAGTTTCTCTAGTCAATTCTAAGTTTTTTTTCAATGACACAAAGGCACTATTTACAGATTTTAACGATTTATATATTCTACTATCTATTGATTTAATTAGTTTAATCTCTTTTAATACTTCATGAAAATTTTCTTTTATCAGTGCACAAGAATACATATTTCTAGTTCTGTCCTCTAAATTATGAGCCTCATCGATCAACACAATATCATTTATATTGTTAAAAAAATCTTCTCTTTGAAATGCTACCCTAGGATCAAAATAATAGTTATAATCGCAGATTACAATATCAGAAGAATAAGCAAGTTCTAGGTTAAATTCAAATGGACACACTTCAAATTTTTTAGCTGTATCGGCGACAAATTCTCTATTAAAAACCACATTAGATTTCATGGCATACAACAAAGCATCATTTATTTTTGAAAAATAATCTTTAGCGAACTTGCAAATTTCAGGATCACAATTAAAAGTGTCGTTACAACAAATTTTTTCTTTCGCAGTTATTACTGTAGCTTTAATTTTTAGCCCATTATTAACAAGTATATTTGTTGTATTTTCAGCCATTTGTTTTGTCGATGACTTTGCAGTTAAATAGTAAATTTTACCACCCTTATTTTTATTTAATGCTTTCAATGCAGGGAATAAAACTGATACAGTTTTTCCTATACCTGTTGGTGCTTGAACAAACAATTTTTTCCTCTTATTAATTGTCTGATATACTGCAACTAGCAATTCACGTTGACCTTTTCTATAACTACTAAATGGAAAATCTATTAAATCTATACTTTCAGTTCTATTTCGGAAATGTTCAACATGCAATTTTGCAAATTCAAGGTACCTTTCGATAAAGCTATAAAACTTCTCTTTAAGCTGTTCAAAACTATATGTATTCCGAAATGTTTTTATCTCTTCAGTTTCAATATTACAATATCTTAATTGAATTACTGCTTCATCAATATTCGTATCAAAACAATAAAAATAACCATAACAGATTGCCTGAGCAGTATGAGAAACATTATTATCTTCTTTTAAATCCTCAAGAGATTTATATGTAGATTTTATTTCATCAATGACTATTTCATCGCCATCATCTATTATCCCATCAGCTCTTCCATCTATTAAAAAATCGATATCTTTATACCTAAATTCATGTTTTAAATGTACTTCTTTTTTATATTTTTCTCCCATTTGGCTCTGTAAAAGCTTATGAATTCTTGTGCCTTCTAAGGCTCTATCTACAT
The DNA here is from genome assembly GCA_964371035.1 of uncultured Clostridia bacterium. Classification (GTDB taxonomy): domain Bacteria; phylum Bacillota; class Clostridia; order Tissierellales; family Sedimentibacteraceae; genus UBA1535. Next base: position 1,805 of record CAYJLG010000050.1, read on the forward strand.
TTATAGAATCTCCACCCAAATCTCCATATTTATATACATAACCAACTAAATCTCTTACAGATAATTTGATTTTCTCCATACTATCTCCAAATTATTACGAATTAATCATATTCATTAAACAAAATACAGTTTTCCTAAAAAAATAAACACTACAAATTGTAGTGTTTATTATAACATAAACATTGACTTTATTAAATAAATTTAATACAAATAAAATTATTTTCATTTATATAAAAACTATCAGAAAGGCTTTCAACCAAAGAAAGACCTCTGCCAGATTCAGAAAATTCGTCTCTAACAGAACAACTATCATTTGAAAGACCTTCACCTTCATCAGTTACTCTGATTCTAATCTTATCTTCTTCAATTTTTAAATGTACATTTACTTTTTTTTCAACATCATATTTATTGCCATGCCTTATACTGTTAACTATAAGTTCACTAAGTATCAACCTGATTTCAAATAATTTATCCTCTTTAATCTTACTATCGATACATGAAATTATATCCCTAACAATATCTGTCATCATGTCAATATTACTATTAAAAGTTCTCTCTATTATTTGAGGCAAGATATAACACTTCCTTTCGATAGTAATATTATACCCTATAATTTAGCGTTTAAACAGGATCTGTTTCAATTAACTTTTCAAACAGTGCCCAGACAGATTCAATATTAACCTTTTCAGTTGCTGAAAAAGGAACTATTATTTCTCTATTTTCAATTTGCAGTTTCTTTTTAATAACATTTACATATCTATCTCTTTGACCTTTTGATATTTTATCAGCTTTAGTTGCAATAACATATCCAGTATATCCGCATGATTTTATCCATTCATACATTTGCACATCGTTAAGGTTGGGTTCATGCCTGATATCGACAAGTAAAATTACTTCCTTTAACTGCTCACGTGACTTTAGATAAGTATCTATCATTTTTCCCCATTTTTCTTTCTCAGTTTTAGGTACTTTGGCATATCCATATCCTGGTAAATCAACAAAATTTAGAGTGTCATTAATATTGTAAAAATTGATTGTTTGTGTTTTACCAGGCGAAGAACTAGTCCTAGCTAAAGATTTTCTGTTAATTAAAGCATTTATCATCGAAGATTTTCCAACGTTTGATTTTCCTGCAAAAGCAATTTCTGGTACTTCTGTTTCAGGGTATTGCTCTTTTCTTGCTGCTGTGATCAATAGTTCTGATTTTTTAACTATCATAATATCTCCTTGTTAAAGTCATTTAACAAAAGCATTTTCAATCACTTCATCAATGTTATGAGCATAGAAAATATCTAAAGTTTTTATAACTTTTGAATTAATTTTTAATACATCAGGTTCGTTTTTAGCAGGTAAAATAACTTTTTTAATGCCTGCTCTTTTGGCTGCAAGAAGTTTTTCTTTTAATCCACCTATTGGCAATACTTTACCTCTGATTGTAATTTCACCTGTCATCGCAACTTCTTTACTGACATATTTATTTGTAAAAGCAGACAACAAAGCTGTAGCCATTGTTATGCCTGCTGAAGGTCCATCTTTTGGAATTGCTCCTTCGGGTATATGTATGTGAATATCATTGCTCTTTAGCAACTCATTATCAATTCCATATTTTTGTGCATTCGATTTAATATAACTAAGCGCAGCCATTGCTGATTCTTTCATTACATCACCTAACTGACCTGTGAGTTGTAATTTTCCATCACCCTTCATCAAGTTAACTTCAATAAATAAAGTTTCTCCACCTACTGACGTCCATGCTAGTCCAGTAACTATACCTATTTGATGTTCATCATAAGTTGTATCAAACAAATACTTTGGTGCGCCAAGGAAGTCGATCAGGTTTTTAACTGTAATATTAATAGGTTTCTTCTTTTTCTCTACAACCATTACAGCAGCTTTTCTAACTAGTTTTCCTATACTTCTTTCTAAGTTTCGAACGCCAGATTCTCTTGTATAATGTTCAACTATCTCTTCAATTACACCTTTTGAAATATTTATGTCTTTGTCAGTCAATCCATTTTCTTTGATTTGTTTATTCAACAAGTACTTAGTAGCAATATTGAATTTTTCCTCATCAGTATACCCTGAAACTTCAATAACTTCCATTCTATCTAAAAGCGGCCTTGGAATTGTACTCGTGCTATTTGCTGTTGTAATAAACATAACATTCGACAAATCAAAAGGTAAATCCAAATAATGATCTGTAAATGTAGTGTTTTGTTCAGGATCTAATGCCTCCAACAATGCAGCTGCAGGATCCCCTCTAAAATCACTTGCCAATTTATCAATTTCATCCAATAAAAACACAGGGTTATTTACTTTAGTTTTAGACAATGATTCTATTATTCTACCAGGTATAGCTCCTACATAAGTTCGTCTATGACCTCTTATCTCCGCTTCATCTCTAACTCCACCTAAAGAAATTCTAACAAACTTTTTATTCATCGCTCTAGCAATCGAACTTGCGATTGAGGTTTTACCAACTCCTGGAGGGCCAACGAGACATAAGATCGAACCTTTTTTCTTAGGATTTAGTTGTCTGACTGCAAGATGTTCAAGAATTCTCTCTTTTACATCTTCTAGACCAAAATGATCTTCTTCTAAAATACCACGAGCAAGCTGAATATCTTTATTATCAGTACTTTTTTTGCTCCAAGGTAATTCAAAAATAAAATCTAGATATGTTCTAATTACACCTGCATCAGGTGACATAGGAGAAATTCTATTAAGCTTATTAATCTCTTTTTTCGCTTTTTCCCTAACTTCTTTAGGCAGGCTTTTAGAATTTGCTTTTTTTATGTAATCATCATCATCTTCTTCATCTTCATAGTCATGACCAAGCTCTTTTTGGATAGCTTTTAACTGTTCTTTCAGATAATACTCTTTTTGATAGTCATTAACCTGCTTTTTAACTCTCGCATTTATTCTCTCTTCTATCTGAAGTACACTTATTTCTTCAACTAATAAATTTGTTAGTTCTGCCATTCTCTTAAAAGGGTCGTATTCTTCTAAGAGTTTTTGCTTTATATCAGCCTTTAAAAACATATATGAAGCTATAACATCTGCTAATTTATTATGATTAGTAATACTTACTACAGATTGAACAGTATCATATGATAATTTGTTCTGCACAGAAGCATATTTATCAAATAAATCTAAACAACATCTCTTAGTCGCTTCTTTTTTATCTGTCAAATCCAAACTATCTTCGTCATAAATATATTCAGAAATAAGACCTTCAAAATAAGGCTCTTCTTGATTTATTTTTGAAATTTTGCCTCTGCTGATTCCTTCTGCAAGTACTCTGATATTTTCTCCAGGAATCTTGATCATTTGCTTAATCTTGCAAACTACTCCAGTTTGGAAAAAATCTTCTACTACTGGAGAATCAATTTCAGGCTCCCTTTGGACTGTCAAAAAAATACTTGAATCTTCTAGCATCGCCTCTTCTAATGCATAAATAGATTTTTCACGTCCAACATCAAAATGTATCATTACACCTGGAAAAATTCCAATACCTCTAATAGGAATTATAGGTAGATTTTTTTTCTCAATCAGGTAATTCTTCAAACTATCACCTCTTATTTAATATTTATATTACTATAGTTGTTAGCAATAACAAGACCAAACCCATCAACACAAGCAAAGCTCGAAGCTGGTGCATGGAAACACATTGTCAATTAAAATAAAAAACTGCCTAAAGGCAGTTTTTAGCTATGAAGCATTTTCATTATTAACACTTTGTAGCGTAGCCTCTTTTAATAACAAAGTCGGTTCTTGACTATTTCTAACTGTTTCTTCAGTAATTACGCATTTTAAAACGTCATCTCTAGATGGAATTTCATACATAATGTCAAGCATTATGCTTTCTATAATTCCCCTTAAACCTCTGGCACCAGTATTAATTTCAAGTGCTTTTTCAGCAATAGCAATTAACGCTCCATCTTCTATTTCTAGTTCAACATCATCTAACGCAAACAAATGTTGATATTGTTTTATTAAAGCATTTTTAGGTTCAGTTAATATTTTAACCAAAGCCTCTTTATCAAGTTTATTTAGTGCGACAATAACAGGCATTCTACCAACAAATTCTGGTATCAAACCAAATTTTAACAAATCAGCATGCTGAACTTGATCAATCATCGCTTCTGTATCAGAAGTTTTATTCTTAGAAACATCTGATCCAAAACCTATAACTTTATTTCCTAGTCGCTTTTGAATTATCTTCTCAACGCCATCAAAAGCTCCACCTAAAATAAACAAAATATTTGTAGTGTCAAATTGAATAAATTCTTGTTGGGGGTGTTTTCTACCTCCCTGAGGAGGAACATTAGCAACAGTACCCTCTAAAATTTTCAACAACGCTTGTTGAACTCCTTCTCCACTAACATCTCTAGTAATAGAAGGATTTTCCGATTTTCTAGATATTTTATCTATTTCATCAATATAGATTATTCCTTTTTCTGCTCTTTCAATATCAAAATCAGCAGCCTGAATTAATTTAAGCAAAATGTTTTCAACATCTTCACCTACATATCCTGCTTCTGTCAACGAAGTAGCATCTGCAATTGCAAATGGTACATTTAACATTTTAGCTAAAGTTTGAGCCAAATATGTCTTTCCACTTCCTGTAGGGCCTATTAGCAGAATATTACTCTTTTGCAATTCTATGTCATCATCTGACATTAGACGATTAATTCTCTTGTAATGATTATATACAGACACAGCTAAAGCTTTTTTAGCATTATCCTGTTTTATCACATAGTTATCTAATTTGTCTTTTAAATCCTTAGGTTTTAAAAGCTCAATAGGTTCATTTTCTTTTAAAATATCCTGTTCTTCTTCAACAATCTCGCTACAAAGCTCAACGCACTCATCGCAAATATAAACATTTGGTCCTGCAATAAGCCTTTTAACTTGATCTTGAGGTTTTCCACAAAATGAACACTTCATAGGCCTCTCAACATTTTTGCTCATATTACTCTCCTACTTACTTTTTAACAATTATGTCATCAATCAAGCCATATAATTTTGCTTCCTCAGCTGACATAAAATTATCTCTTTCACAATCATGCGATACTTTATCAAATGGTTGACCAGTATTTTCACTCATGATTCTATATAAATTTTCTTTAGTTTTTAAAATTCTATCAGCATATATTTTCATGTCTGTAGCTTGACCTCTCATGCCGCCTAAAGGCTGATGAATCATAATTTCTGAGTTAGGTAAAGCAAATCTCTTTCCTTTTGCTCCTGCACATAACAAGAATGAACCCATGCTAGCTGCCATTCCAATACAAATAGTCGATACATCAGGCTTAACATATTGCATTGTATCATAAATTGCCATACCGGCAGTTATCGAGCCTCCTGGGCTATTAATATAAATCTGAATATCTTTATCAGGATCTTCTGCTTCTAAAAAAATCAGCTGTGCAACTACTAAACTTGCAGTAGCATCATTAATTTCATCACCCAATATTATAATTCTATCTTTCAACAGTCTTGAAAAAATATCATAAGATCTTTCTCCACGACCTGTTTGTTCTACTACATAAGGTACTAAAGGCATAAACCCTCCTATTTAAAACAAGTTATTTTTCTTTTTAAACAAACTTTGCTTCACTAATAAGCAAGTCTAAAACTTTTCTTTTTTGAATACTGTCAATAATATATTCTTTGCTTGAATTCATCATGCTTTCTTTAAAGTCAGCAAACTTATCTTCTTCTATATTATAAGCTTCAGACAATAATTTTAACTCTGCATCTATTTCTTCGTCAGATGCTTCGATATTTTCTGCTTTAATTATTGCATTTACAACTAATTCAGCTTTCACTGTAAATTCAGCTTGCGATTTATAGCTATCTTTATATTGATTAACCATATTTGCAATTAAATCATCCATTTCTTTTCCGCTAAAACCTTGCATACGGAACTGTTGTTCATAATTTCTTCCAGCGTAATCTATTTCTCTTTCAATAAGAACAGCAGGAGCTTCTACATCAGTTTTTCCAACTATTGCTTCAACAATTTTATTGCTTGTTTCAATTCTTTCTCTCTCTTTAGCTTTTTCTTCTAAGCTTTTCAACTTATCAGCTCTTAACTCTTCTAAAGTGTCAAATTCACTTACATCTTTTGCAAACTCATCATCTAATTCAGGTAACTCTATTTCTTTTATCTCATGAATAGTAACTTTAAATACAGCTTCTTTACCTTTTAGGTTTTCAGCATGGTACTCTTCTGGGAAAGTTACATTAACTTCAACTTCTTCACCAATATTTTTACCTATCAATTGCTCTTCAAATCCTGGAATAAAAGTGTTTGATCCTATAACTAAAGTTTGATTTTGAGCAGTTCCGCCTTCAAATTGCTCTTCTCCAACAAAACCTGAATAATCAAGTGTCAAAGAATCTCCATTTTTAACAGCTCTGTCAGTTACTTCAATGCTTCTTGAATTTTTTTCTTGAATTGCTTTGATTTCCGCATCAACATCTTCATTTTTAACAGTATAGTCAACCTTTTCAATTTCAATACCTTTGTATTGGCCTAACTCAACTTCAGGCATAACTTCAATTTCAGCAATAAAAACAAGATCTTTTCCTTCTTCAAATTCCTTAACATCAATTTTAGGTCTATTGATTGGATCCAATTTTAATTCATCTAAAACTTTTGGGTATTCTTCATAAAGAGCAATATCCATAGCATCATCATAAAAAATAGATTTTCCATATTTTCTTTCAATAATATGCTTTGGTGCCTTTCCTTTTCTAAAACCTTGTACAGCAATGTCTTTTCTCATTTTTAAATATGCTTCATTTACAGCTTTGTCAAAAGATTCTTTTGAAATAGCAAATTCAGCAGTTACAATATTTTTTTCCTTTTTAATGATACTTGCGCTCATTTTATCCTCCATATATTTTATACTATGTAAAATAGTAAATTTGTTACATTCATAACGATTTACTGCTATAAACTCTATAATATCTATGCCCCAGTAAATCAGAATAACCATTATATTATAACACACAAAATTAATAAATCAATACATTTTTATAATTAATCTTGCAAATCATTGAAGTTTGATTTCTATTCACGGTCGAGGTCTGATGTTAAGGTTCATAAAAGTAAAAATCACACAAAGCAAACATCTTCTTTTCCATTAAAAATTTATTTTTGCGAACAACAAACTGCATGCCACATTTTTTCAAAACTTTGCCAGATGCTATATTTTCAAAGTGATGATAAGCATATATTTTTTTCATGCCTACTTCATTGCTTAAAAATGAAATTACTTCTTTAAGCGCTTCAGTCGCGATTCCTTTATTCCAATATTTTTTGCTAATAGTATATCCCACATTACACGTGCAAAAGAAGTTGCTAATTGAAGATGCAGAAATTGATCCTATAACTTCATTAGTTTCTCTAAACAATATTGCCCAATTATAATAAGAATCTCTTTTATAACTTTCACACCAATCATTTATTATCAAACTTGTTTCAGCAATTGAGCTGTTGACTTTCCACATGTTATATTTAGCTACGTCTTCATCGGTTGCCCAATTATAAAACACGCTATTTACATCAGTCTGTTCAAAGCGTCTCAACTTTAGTCTATCTGTATTAAGATTACCTGTACCAATATGTCTCAAACTAAAATACATTTTAAAAACCTCAACTGTATATTTAAAATCTTAACAAATTTATCTATAAGTAATAAAAAGTCGAGGCAAACAAAAACTCACTCTCGACTTTAAATCATTTAGTTTTTAATATAGTAATATACTGACTTAACGCCATAACCAGTGCCACCTTCAATTAAATCAGCAGTTTTTGCATTGCGGAAAGCAATTCCAGCAATATCCATATGTAAAAATGGAGTATTCTCACTAAATTCATTCAAAAACATTCCAGCACAAATCCCGCCTGCTCCAGCAGAAGAAGTATTAAACAAATCTGCAATTTGAGGCTTAATGAATGGTTTGTATTCATCATAAACAGGAAGTCTCCAGTATTTTTCACCTGCAACCTCAGAGTTTTTCGCTACTGCATCAAACAATGAGTCATTAGTAGTTAAAACAGCAGAGCAAACACCGCCAAAGAAATTAGCACACGCACCTGTAAGCGTAGATAATTCAACTATGCTATCAACATTTTCTTTATTAATTATGTAAGTCATAGCATCTGCTAGAGTAAGTCTGCCTTCAGCATCAGTACTACCTATTAAAATAGTCTTCCCAGACATAGAATTAATGATATCACCGTTTCTATATCCTTCACCGTCAACTAGATTTTCACAAGCAGCTACCACGGTAACTACATTCTTTTTCAACTTATTTGCAGCTATAGAGCACATTGCACCTATAACAGCAGCAGCTCCAGCCATGTCGCCCTTCATATTCATCATACCAGCTGTCGGCTTAAGCGCTAACCCACCAGAGTCATAGCAAAGGCCTTTTCCAATAATACCTTTAACAGTTTTAGATTTTGCACCATTATATCTCATAACTATAAGCTTTGGCTCGTTAACACTTGCTTTCGCCACTTCTAAAAATGCATGCATTCCTAACTTTTCACATCCATCTTTATCTATAATCTCAACTTCAAATCCATATTTTTTTCCAAATTCAACAGTTCTATCAGCTAATTCTTTAGGTGTTAAAGTATTTGCAGGTTCATTAACTAAATCTCTAGCTACACAAATTCCTTCAGCAATAAATGCACCTTCTTTCAATCCTTTTGCAAGTTTAGTATCAGCAAATACCACAACTTCTTTTGAAGTAACTTCAGATTTTTTTTCCTTATAATTATCAAATCTATAATCACTCATCGGCAATGTCGCAGATAATTGACGTAATATATCTTCTTTATCATCTGAAAATATCAAGCTAGTTACATTGTCAACATATACATTTTCAGCTTTTAATTCATTAAGTTTTGTTCCAATTTTCAAAACAGCTGCTCTGAATTTATCCATTGCATTGTTTTGAGCACAATCAAAAGATACAAAAAGTAAGTTAACAAAACTTTCTTTAAGTTTCATTCTCAAAACTTTTATTTCTTCATTTTTAAGTTTTAAAGTGTCTCCTGAATAAAAGGTATCATATGCACTTTGCAATTCTTTACTAGCAAACGCTGGTTCATAGTCAGGTCTTAAAAAACAAACTACAGTATCAACATTTTTTTGAAACGTATTTCCAACTTTAAATTTCATAAATCATACCTCTCTAAATTTTTAATTTAATATATATAGTAAGCAAATAACAATTATTTAACTTACAAATTCACTTATTTTTATATCTGAAAAAACAGATTTCAATTTATTTTGCAATTCTACTAAACCATTATGGTACCTACAATTGCCATTTTTTTCTACCCAAGAACATTCAAACCCGCTTTTTAAGCAAGCATTAACAGCAAATTCATCAGTTGTAGCTTCAATGATATGAAGTAAATTAATCTCTTCGACATCTTTGATTAAGAAAAATCCACCTTTGATACCTTTTTTTACACCTAATATTTGTGTATCTTCAAGTTTTTTTAATATACGATAGATAAATCTTTTTGGAATTTGTTCACTTTCACTAATTTCTGTAGCACTATGCAATTGATTATCTGATAAAAACCTTAAAATCCTTAAAGCATAATCAGTTTCTCTTGATATTAACATTTTTCCTCCTACAATTTAAATGAATTCTATTTTTACTTAATATTTTTCGTCAAAATCCATTAAATTAGTTTAACTCCAAAACGTTATATGCGTTCTTGAATTATAACATATTTTGTATAATTAGTCAACGGCTAGTTTGATTTATACATGCTAAAAAAATAAACAAAAAAAGTATTTTGAAAAAAAATAATTTACTAAAAACACTTTGTTAATAGCAACCTTTAAAGTATATCACCTACAATTTAAAAAATCAATATAATTACTCCAAAAAATTTTTTTAAAAATAAATTGTTTATTTTTAATTTATTTGGTAAAATATATCATATTAAAATATTTATTGGAGGATTTGATTTGAGCATTGCATTAATTAAGAAATTTTGTAAAAAAGTATCAGACGATGATGTTTTTTCATTAAGCGCGCAATTTTCATACTATATAATGCTTGGAATCTTTCCATTTTTATTTTTGCTCTCGATAATTGTTGGCATTTACTCTAATGTTTTAATTGATATCTTGAATTCATTCCAATCTATTATGCCAGCCAGTATATATGAATTGTTTTTTACATTGCTTACTGACTCTTCAAAAAACAGTCAAACATCTTTTTTATCTTTGAGTTTAATTGTACTGTTGTGGTCAGCTTCCTCTGGAAGCGTCGGAATAATTAAAGGTATCAATAAAGCATATAACACATACGAGAAGAAAAACTATGTTTTCCTAAAAGCACGAGGTATACTTTTTACTATAGCATTAATGGTTTCATTTCAAGTTGTACTAGTTTTTGTAGTGATTGGCGAAAATATTATTTCGATTATTACTGATTTAGTAACTTTGCCACCTACATTTCATACGAGTATCAATATTGCTAGACATATTTTTCCTATAATATTGTTGACAATAATGTTTGTTGGTGCATACAAGTTTTTACCTTACACAAAGATCACCTTGAAATCAACGCTTCCTGGCTCTATTCTTTCGAGCATTGGATGCTATGTAAGTTCACTTGCCTTCTCTTTTTATGTAAATTATAGAGAATCATATTATGACAATATATATGGCAGTCTTTCAGATGTCTTCATACTATTTTTATGGGTATATATGATTAGCTTTGTATTTCTTTTAGGAGCACAAATCAATGCATTTATAGTTCGAGAAGAACTAACACCAAAAAAATTATTCAACATCAAAACTTAAATAACCCTACTTAATAATACTAATTCATGCGCCATTAGCTCAATTGGATAGAGTGGCAGACTTCGAATCTGTAGGCTGGGGGTTCGAGCCCCTCATGGCGCACCAAACTCACATAATCCGAACCATATCTTCCAAATTGGAGATGGGTTCGGA
>CAYJLG010000051.1:0-12224 GCA_964371035.1 uncultured Clostridia bacterium
GAAGAAGGTATTCCATGAACAACTTCTTCATTTACGGAAGCGCATATTGAGGCAGGAAATCCGCTGTAACCTTTAAACGAAGGAATAGCATTTGAAGATCTTATAAAATCTTCAACAATTATATCTAATTCCTTTGTAGTAACTCCGGATTTAATATGCTTTTTAATTAAATCATGTGCCCCCGCTACTATTTTTCCAGCTTTTCTCATTATCTCAATTTCACGTTCACTCTTGATAATAATCATATTACACTTCGCCTCGTAAATTTGAAATAATGTCTTTGCCAACCTTATCTATAGGTTGTTCACCATCGATGTTCACAATAAGATTTTTCTCAGTGTAATAATAAATCAATGGTTTAGTCTGTTCTGTGTATACTTCAATTCTATTGCCAACAACTTCGATAGAATCATCTTTTCTCTGTTGTAATTCGCCACCACATTTTCCACAAACACCCTCAACTTCAGGCTTGTTAAACATTATATGATAAGTTTGGCTACAGTTTTTACACGTTCTTCTTCCTGTCAATCTTTCTATCAAATTGTCAGGATCTACATGTATATTAAGTACACAATCTAGCTTAGTATTCATCTCATTAAGCGCCTTCTCTAGTCCGTCGGCTTGTTCACCTGTTCTAGGAAACCCATCAAGCAAAAATCCATCTTTGCAGTCATCCTGCAAAAGTCTGTCTCTTACAATCTCAACAGTAAGCGCATCTGGTACTAAAGCACCTTTAGCAAGATAATCTTTAACTCTCTTTCCGAGTTCTGTCTCTTCTTTAATGTTTTTTCTGAAGATATCCCCTGTAGAAATGTGGGGTATGTTAAATTCATTAACTATAGCTTCAGCTTGAGTGCCTTTCCCTGCACCGGGAGGCCCTAATAATATAACTCTCATTTCACACTTCCTCGATTTTTTATTTTAAAAATCCTTTATAGTGTCTCATAAGCATTTGAGCTTCCATTTGCTTAACAGTTTCTAACGCAACACCTGTAACAATCAGTAACGCAGTTCCACCAAATTGGATTTGCAAGTTAGTAAATGAAAGTACTAGAGTTGGTATTGAAGCTATAACAGCTAATGATACAGCACCTAAAATTGTTACTCTGTTTAAAACTTTTGCTAAATAATCTGCAGTAGGTCTACCTGGTCTAATTCCAGGAACAAATCCTGCATTATCTTTTAAATTGTTAGCATATTCAAACGGATTGAATTGAATCGCAGTGTAAAAATAAGTAAAGAATATAATTAAAACTACATTTAGTATGGAATAAATCCATATTCCTGGTTCTCCTGGAGTAGGTGCAAACCATGTGTTTGCCCAATCCATTACACTTGGTACGAAAAATCCAATTGTTTGTGGTATCTGTAAGAAAGTCGATGCAAATATAACAGGCATAACTCCTGACATAAGTACTTTCATAGGAATATGTGTACTTTGTCCACCATACATTTTTCTTCCAACTACTCTCTTAGCGTATTGAACATTTATTCTTCTTTCACCTTGTTGTATAGCTATAACACCAACGATTATGAATAATGCAAATATTAAGAAAATAATTAAAGCAATAATGCTAGCGCTTCCAGATTGAATACCATAGATAATGTTTCCAATATCTGATGGAATTCTTGAAATAATTCCTGCAAATATGATTATAGAAATACCGTTTCCGATACCTTTTTCAGTGATTTGCTCACCCATCCACATTAAAAATGCAGTACCTGCAGTCAGAACTAATACGATAACACCAACTGTCATTACATTATAGTCAGTGATAGCATTTCTAAATAATCCTAAACTGTAAGCAAAAGCTTGAATCAATGCCAATACTATAGTTAAATATCTAGTGTATTGAGCCATTTTCTTCTTTCCATCTTCACGTTTGAAGAGTTCTTCAAGTTTTGGTATAGCAATTGTTAATAATTGAAGAATGATTGATGATGTAATATATGGATAAATGTTTAGTGCGAATATAGTAAACTGGCTAAAAGTTCCGCCTGACATCATGTCAAAGAAATCTAATATCCCTGCTCCACTTGACTGAAACATCGCCTGAACAACACTTGTGTCTATAAAAGGCACAGGTATTACCGCTCCTAATCGATAAACTACTATCATCATTAGTGTAAACAGTATCTTTTTGCGTAAATCAGGTATTTTCCACGCATTCCTCATTGTTTCAAACAATTAAATCACCTCTACTTTTCCACCGGCAGCTTCTATTTTTTCTACTGCAGACTTACTGAATTTATTTGCCTTAACTGTTAATTTTTTTGTGATTTCTCCGCTTCCTAAAACTTTAACTCCGTCTAATTGTTTCTTAAGAAGTCCTGTTTCTTTTAACATGCATGGAGTAATCTCTGTTCCATCTTCAAATCTATTTAAGTCTTCTACGTTTATTTCTGCATAGTTTGTAGCAAAAATATTTGTAAATCCTCTTTTTGGAAGTCTTCTGTATAGAGGCATCTGTCCACCTTCAAAGCCCGGTCTAACACCGCCGCCTGAACGAGACTTTTGTCCGTCTTGTCCTCTACCGGCTGTCTTACCTTGGCCGGAAGCTGTACCTCTTCCTAATCTTTTTCTGTTTTTAACACTACCCGGATTAGGTCTTAATTCATGAAGTTTCATCTGTCCACCTCCTTATAGTTTATTGTTCTACGATTTCTACCATGTGTTTTACTTTAAAAATCATGCCTCTTATAGCAGCATTGTCTTCATGTTCAACTACATGATTAATTTTTCTAAATCCCAAAGCCTTCATCGTTGCTCTTTGAGCAGGTGTTCTACCAATAAGGCTTCTTGTTTGTTTAATTTTGATTTTTGCCATTAGCTTTCACCTCTTAACCTAAAATTTCTTCTACTGATTTCCCTCTGATTTTAGCTACGTCTTCAGGTTTTTTCAGGGATTTTAAAGCTTCAATAGTCGCATTAACCATGTTTCTTGGGTTATTTGACCCTAAAGATTTAGTTCTTATATCTTTTACTCCTGCAAGCTCTAATACAGCACGAACAGGTCCACCTGCTATAATTCCAGTACCTTGTGATGCTGGTTTGATAAGAACTCTGCCTGCACCATATTCACCAATCATTTCATGGGGAACAGTAGTTTCTCTAAGTGGCACTTCTATCATTCTTTTCTTAGCATCTTGGATAGCTTTTCTTATAGCATCAGGAATTTCTATAGCTTTAGCCATTCCTACACCTACGTGACCGTTCTCATCACCAACAACTACCAACACGCTGAATCTAAAGTTTCTACCGCCTTTAACAACTTTAGTAACACGGTTAATGCTGATGACTTTTTCTTTAATGTCTTCCATTTGATTTGCATCTATGCGTCCACGATCCATTGCCTTACCTCCTTCTTAAAAATCAAGTCCGTTCTCTCTTGCAGAATCTGCAAGTGATTTAATTCTTCCATGGTATAAATATCCACCTCTGTCAAACACTATGTTTTTTATACCTTTTTCTTGAGCTCTCTTTGCTACTTCGGCACCTACAACCTTAGCTGCATCTACCTTGTTTAGTTCAGCAACTTTTGAAGCAATTTCTTTGTCCTGCGTTGAAGCGGAAACAAGAGTAGTACCTGTTGCATCATCAACAATTTGTGCGTATATGTTTTTAGAGCTTCTGTATACATTCAATCTCGGTCTTTCAGGAGTTCCTACAATTTTATTTCTAACCTTGTAGTGCCTTGCAATTCTCTTTTTATTTCTTTCTATTTTCTTAAGCACTTATACTCACTCCTTTCTCTTATTTCCCGGTCTTACCGGCTTTACGTCTTATTACTTCGTTAGAGTACTTGATTCCTTTTCCTTTGTATGGCTCAGGTTTTCTCCAGTCTCTGATAACAGCTGCATAGTTACCTACTTGCTGCTTATCTATACCTTTTACAATTATCTTATTAGTACCTTCAACTACTGTTTCAATACCTTTAGGGTCTTCCATTTCAACGGGATGGGAATATCCTAAACTCATAATTAATTTAGTTCCTTGTTTCTGTGCTCTATAACCAACACCAACAATATCAAGGACTTTTTCGTATCCGTCTGTTACGCCAACAATCATGTTGTTTATCAAAGTTCTTGATAACCCGTGCAATGATCTGCTAACTTTATTGTCATCAGGTCTTGCAACAGTCAAAACTCCTTCATTAACTTCAAGTATAATAATTTTTGAAATCTGTTGCTCCAAAGTTCCCTTAGGTCCTTTAACTACTACATAATTGTTATCTATATTAAGTTCAACATTTCCCGGCACATTTATGGGTTTTAATCCTATTCTTGACATTTGTAAGGCACCTCCTTCTTTTAGTTAGGAATTAGAAGTTAGGAGTTATGGTGAAAAAACTTTGGTTTTTTAATTTTTCGCCATTTCTCATTATTAATTACTCATTAATTAACTTTACTCTTAATCTAAATTCCATTTGTTTTTTTAATTTTAAAATCTTTTTTATAATGGCTATTAATCAGAAAATCACGACGAGCCAAGAACTAAGCAATTATTAATTCCTCACTCCTAATTCCTAATTAACAATATTACCACACGTAGCAGATTACTTCTCCGCCTACACCTGTTTTTCTTGCTTTCTTATCTGTCATGATTCCAGTAGAAGTTGAAATAACAGCTATACCTAAGCCTCCTAAAACTCTTGGAGTCTCATCTTTTTTAACGAAAACTCTAAGGCCTGGCTTAGAAATTCTCTTAATTCCTGTTATTACTCTCTCTTTGTTATTTACATACTTAAGCTCTACTCTGATCATTCCTTGCTTGTTGTCTTCTATAACATCAAAGCCTTTTATATAGCCTTCTTCTAACAATATAGTAGCAATTTCTTTCTTTATTTTAGAAGCAGGAATATCAACAAATTCATGTTTAGCATGATTACTATTTCTAATTCTTGTTAACATATCTGCAATAGGATCTGTCATTACCATGTAAGTAACCTCCTTCCATCTCTATATTTACCAACTAGCTTTTCTAACTCCAGGTATTTGTCCTTTATATGCTAATTCTCTAAAGCATATACGGCAAATTCCGTATTTTCTCAAATAAGCGTGAGGTCTTCCGCAAATTTTACATCTGCTGTACTCGCGCGTAGAAAACTTTTGTTTTCTGCTTTGTTTTACTTTTAACGACGTTTTAGCCAATGTTCTTTCCTCCTCCTACTTACTGAAAGGCATTCCCATTAATGTAAGAAGCTCTCTTGCTTCTTCATCTGTGTTTGCCGAAGTTGTGATTATTATGTCCATTCCTCTAATTTTGTCAATTTTATCATAATTAATCTCTGGGAATATCAACTGTTCTTTAACGCCTAAAGCATAATTACCTTTTCCGTCAAATGCTGTTTTAGATACTCCTCTAAAGTCTCTAACTCTAGGTAGAGCAACATTTACTAACTTATCAAAGAATTCGTACATCCTGTCTCCTCTTAGTGTAACTTTACACCCAACAGCCATACCTTCTCTTATTTTGAAGTTAGATACAGACTTTCTCGCCTTAGTAGTAACAGGTTTTTGACCTGCAATAATACCCATTTCTTCTAGAGCAGACTCTAAGAATTTTTGGTTATCTTTCGCTTCGCCAACTCCCATGTTGATTGTTATTTTTTCTAATTTTGGTGCCTGCATTACACTTTTATATTGAAATTTTTCAACAAGTGTAGGCACTATTTTGCTTTTATACGATTCAGACAATCTTGAAGCCATCACACGTACCTCCCTTCTAATACTAGTCAAACTTATGACTGCACTTTTTACAAACTCTGATAACTTTTCTTTTGCTCTTATCTGTTTTTTCTGTTATTTGTCTTTCAACTCTTACGCCTTTTTTGCACTTATCACAGTAAAGCATAACGTTCGACGCATTGACAGTTCCTTCTTGGTTAATAATACCTGCTTGTTGCATTTGTCTTGTTGCTTTTTTATGCTTAGTTTGCATATTTACGCCTTCAACTATTACTCTATTAGTCTTAGGAATACAAGTAAGTATTTTTCCGGACTTGCCTTTATCTTTACCTGCTATAAGAACAACCTTATCGCCTTTTTTAATGTGCATACTATACACCTCCTATTAAAGTACTTCCGGTGCTAAAGAGATAATCTTCATATAGTTTCCATCTCTTAATTCTCTTGTTATAGGTCCAAATATACGAGTACCTATAGGTGTCTTATCTTCTTTAATTATTACAGCTGCATTTTCATCAAACTTTATATAAGATCCGTCTTTTCTTCTTACGCCTTTTTTAGTTCTTACTACAACGGCTTTAACGACGTCACCTTTCTTAACAACTCCACCGGGTGTTGCCGATTTAACTGCAGCAACTATTACATCTCCGATATTTGCATATTTTCTATTAGAACCACCCATTACTCTTATTACAAGTATTTCTTTGGCTCCTGAATTATCAGCAACTCTTAATCTTGATTCGTTTTGTACCATTTATTAAACCTCCCTTCAATTGTTGTAGGGTTATTTAGCTTCTTCAACAATTTCAACTAATCTCCATCTTTTATCTTTTGATAATGGTCTAGTTTCCATTATTTTTACTATATCACCTATATTGCATCTATTTTCTTCATCATGTGCTTTGTATTTTTTAGTTTGCTTAACCTGCTTTTTATAAAGAGGATGTGCTACTAGCTTTTCAGTAGCAACTACAATTGTTTTATCCATTTTGTTGCTAACAACTTTACCTACTCTAACTTTCCTGTTGCCTCTTTCCAAATTAATCGTCCTCCTTTCTCATATTACTGCGCATTTACATTAAGTTCTTTTTCTCTGATTATAGTCTTAACACGCGCAATGTCTTTTTTGACTTTATTTATTCTCAAAGGATTCTCCAACTCACCTGTAGCAAGTTGAAATCTTAGATTAAACAGCTCAGTTTTAAGTTCTGTCAATGATTGATTAAGTTCTGTAACAGTTTTTTCTCTTATATCTTTAGCTTTCATTTGCTTCACCATCCTTTTCTATCGCCTCGTCCTCTCTAGTGACGAACTTACATTTTATAGGCAATTTGTGCATGGCAAGTCTCATCGCTTCTCTTGCTACTTCTTCTGATACACCCGACATTTCGAACATAAGTCTTCCCGGCTTAACTACAGCTACCCAGTACTCCGGAGATCCTTTACCTTTACCCATACGAGTTTCAGCAGGTTTTCTTGTAACCGGTTTATCAGGAAAAATCTTTATCCATATCTTACCGCCTCTTTTTACGTATCTTGTCATCGCTCTTCTGGCAGCTTCTATTTGGTTAGATGTTATCCACGCAGGCTCTAACGCTTGAAGTCCGAATTCGCCATATGCCAACTTATTGCCTCTTGTTGCCACTCCGGTCATTCTTCCTCTTTGAACTTTACGGTGTTTAACTCTTTTAGGCATTAACATAATTAATTTCCTCCTTCCTTAAGTACTGACTACTTTTTATCTCTTTTAAAGTTATTATTGTTGTTGTTATTTGGTCTTCTTCTTTTCTTGTTGTCTCTGTTATCATTTGCAGGTTGAGTTTTAATTTCATCTTGACCTGAAATAAGTTTCTTTCCTAAAACTTCTCCTCTGCAAATCCAAACTTTAACTCCAATTTTTCCGTAAGTTGTATCTGCTTCTGCAAATCCATAACTAATGTCAGCTCTTAAAGTTTGTAGAGGTATTGTACCTTCTGTGTATCTTTCAGATCTTGCCATATCAGCACCATTTAATCTTCCTGATACTAAAGTTTTAATACCTTTAGCTCCTACTTTCATAGTTCTCTGAATAGATTGCTTCATCGCTCTTCTAAAAGAAACTCTTTTTTCAATTTGGCTTGCAATGCTTTCAGCAACTAATTGTGCATCAAGATCAGGGTTTCTTACTTCTTCTATATTTACTATAGCAGTTTTTCCAGTAATTCTTTCAACGTTGTTTTTCAACAACTCAACACCTGAACCGCCTTTTCCTATAATCATTCCCGGCTTTGCAGTGTAAACACTTACTTTAATTCTCGAAACAAATCTCTCTATTTCTACTTTAGCTATACCGGCTTGGTATAAATTTTTCTTTATAAATTCACGAACTTTGTAATCTTCTACAAGATTTGCGTGGAAGTCTTTTTTATCAGCGTACCACTTTGAATCCCAATCTTTTATTACTCCGACTCTCAGTCCGTGAGGATTTACTTTCTGGCCCATTCATTAACCTCCTTTACTAGTCTCTTTCTTTAACAACTACGCCTATGTGGCTCGTTCTTTTTAATATCTTGAATGCTCTACCTTGTGCTCTAGGTCTCCATCTTTTAAGAGTAGGTCCCTGATTCGAATAAGCTTCTGATACATAAAGTTCGTCTCTGTTCATATCGAAGTTATTCTCAGCATTAGCAGCAGCCGATTTAACTACTTTTTCAAGTATTCTAGCACCTTTATTAGGTGTGAATTTTAATATCGTTAGCGCTTCGTCAACGCTTTTTCCTCTAACCATGTCACATATGAATCTCATCTTTCTAGATGATACTCTTACGTACTTAGCAATTGCTCTAGCTTCCATAATAGCTACCTCCCTTCATTTACCTAACTTTTGAAGATTTTTCAGTCTTATCGTGTCCTCTATAAGTCCTTGTCGGTGCAAATTCACCTAATTTATGTCCAACCATATCTTCAGTTATATATACAGGAACGTGCTTTCGTCCATCATGTATAGCTAATGTGTGTCCTATCATATCAGGGAATATTGTGGATCTTCTCGACCAAGTCTTAATAACCTTTTTCTCATTAGCATCATTCATAACAGTTATTTTTTTCAAAAGACTTGCTTCACAATAAGGTCCCTTTTTCAATGATCTACCCATCTACTATTTCCTCCTTTCACAAAACCTGTTTAATTATTTATTTTTTCTTGTTCTTACAATCATCTTGTCAGATTTTTTGTTTTTCTTACGAGTCTTAAGACCAAGTGCAGGTTTACCCCAAGGTGTTACCGGAGCCGGTCTACCTATAGGAGCTCTACCCTCACCACCACCGTGTGGGTGATCGTTAGGGTTCATTACACTACCTCTTACTGTAGGTCTAATACCCATATGTCTCTTTCTTCCTGCCTTACCAATGTTGATGTTTTCATGATCTGTGTTACCAACTTGACCTATAGTAGCTCTACATTCAATGCTTACCATTCTAACTTCTCCAGATGGTAATCTAACTTGTGCATACTTACCTTCTTTAGCCATAAGCTGTGCTGAATTTCCTGCAGATCTTACAAGCTGAGCGCCTTTACCTGCTTTTAATTCTATGTTATGAATTGTAGTACCTACAGGTATGTTTTTAAGTTTAAGTGCGTTACCGATTTTGATATCAGCCTCGCTACCTGACATAATCATGTCTCCCACCTGTAATTTGTAAGGTGCGATGATATATCTTTTCTCTCCGTCAACATAATGTATCAAAGCTATGTTTGCACTTCTGTTTGGATCATATTCGATAGTCGCAACTTTTCCAGGAATTCCGTCTTTATTTCTCTTGAAGTCTATTATTCTGTATTTTCTCTTCTCTCCGCCGCCTTTATGACGTACAGTTATACGTCCATACGCATTTCTTCCGGCAGTTTTCTTTAAAGGTGCTAAAAGAGATTTTTCAGGTTTATTTGTTGTTATCTCTTCAAATGTAGAAACTGTCATCTGTCTCAAAGACGGAGTAATAGGTCTAAATTTTTTAATACCCATGAGATTTCCTCCTTTTTCAATCTTTTCACTTTCAATAATTCATATTAAATTAGATTCTTTAAGTTTAGATTAGTTTATTAATTTATACCTTCAAAGAATTCTATTGATTTGCTGTCATCAGTCAAAGTTACTATGGCTTTTTTCCAATCAGGTCTCTTACCTACATGTGCGCCTTGTCTCTTTTTCTTTCCTGTCATGTTCATAGTGTTCACGTTTTTAACTTTAACACCAAAAACTTTTTCTACAGCATTTTTGATTTCAGTCTTGTTTGCTTTCTTGCTTACCTCAAACGTGTATTTTTTATCAGCCATAGCATCCATACTCGCTTCAGTAATTATGGGTCTTCTTATTAAATCATGAGGACTTTGCATTATGCGTACACCTCCTCAACTTTATTTACTGCATCCTTAGTAATTATGAAAGAATCACAGTTTAAAATATCATATACGTTTATAGTATTTACATAAGCTGTCTTTACTCCCGGAATGTTGTGTGCTGCTCTTACAACTTTCTCATCTCTTTCGGGGATTACTATAAGCGTTTTTTTGCTTGCCTTAACATTAGACAATACTTTTACCATTTCTTTAGTTTTAGCTTGTTCTAAAGCCAATGTATCAAGCACTATAATTTCATTATTAAGAACTTTTGAACTTAAAGCTGATTTAAGAGCAAGTCTCTTAATTTTCTTTGGTAGTTTGTAGCTGTAATCTCTAGGTTTTGGTGCGAATACAACTCCGCCGCCTTTCCATTGTGGTGCTCTAATACTACCTTGTCTTGCACGACCAGTACCTTTTTGTCTCCAAGGTTTTCTACCGCCACCTCTTACTTCTGCTCTTGTTTTCGCTGACTGAGTTCCTTGTCTTTGGTTAGCTAAATAATTCTTTACAGCTTCATACATTACGTGAGTATTAACTTCTATTCCGAATATATCATCACAAAGTTCAATATCACCAACTTGGCTGCCGTTTATATCATAAAGAGCTACTTTTGGCATCTTTAATCCTCCTTTCTAACATCATCACTATTTTTTGCTAAATTTTACTGTTTCTTTAACTGTTAATAAACCTTTTTTAGGTCCAGGAACTGATCCCTTTATTAACAATACGTTTCTATCTGTATCAACACGTACAATTTCAAGGTTTTGAACTGTTACTCTCACATGACCCATGTGTCCGTGAGCTTTCATACCCTTAACAACTTTACACATTCCTGCAGAAGAACCTAACGAACCTCTTAATCTGTGGAACTTTGAACCGTGGCTCATTGGACCTCTTGAATGTCCGTGTCTCTTAATATTTCCCGCAAATCCTTTACCTTTTGAAGTTCCTACAACATCAACTTTGTCACCTGCTTCGAAAATATCAATTTTGATTTCTTGTCCTACTTCGTACTCATCAATGTTTGCTACTTTGAATTCTCTTAAGAATTTTCTGTTTTCAACTTTTGCTTTTTCAAAGTGTCCTTTAAGTGGTTTTGTTACATTTTTTGCTTTTACGTTGCCAAATCCAACTTGTATCGCATCGTAACCGTCTTTTTCAACAGTTTTCTTTTGCGTAACATACATCTTGTCAGATTCTACAACAGTTACCGGAATTACAACTCCATTTTCTTCGAAAACTTGAGTCATACCGATCTTTTTACCAAGAATCGCTTTCATCTGTTTACACCTCCAATTTTCTTACAGCGGATTACCGTTGGCAATCATTCTAAGCAGAGTGCATATATATTTTATCTCTACTTTTGCTAATTATTATTACAGTTTGATTTCGATGTCAACACCTGCTGGCAGGTTAAGTTTCATCAATGAATCTACTGTTTTAGGCGTCGGATTAGTTATGTCGATCAATCTTTTGTGAGTTCTTTGTTCGAACTGCTCTCTAGAATCCTTATACTTATGTACCGCTCTAAGAATAGTTATTACTTGTTTCTCAGTTGGCAGTGGAATAGGACCTGCTACATTAGCACCTGTTGCCTTTGCAGTTTCAACAATTTTTTGTGCTGATTGATCAATTAATTGATGATCATAAGCCTTCAACCTAATTCTGATTTTTTGTGCGCTTGCCATTTCTTTACCTCCTTATTATTCGTATGTACACATACAACTTCGGAATTCATGTTAAAAATTTTGTTTTCGATACACACTATGCCGGGTGTATCGCGTTTTAATTTTTAAAAATGACACCGGTCGCCCCATTTCAAACGGGACATTCTCAACAGAAATTCCCCGAGTTTCCTCAGCCACCTTCTGTCTCATCGCATGTGGCACGCTAAAAAATTGTACCTCATAAGTCAATATAATGCAAGTGTTTTTTTGAATTGTTACAAAAACTTAACATGTTCTAATTCTACTCAAATCTTACTTGACTTATAGATGCCTTAGTTGAAAAAATCACATTTTTTCTCAACCTTGCCGAGTATATCAGGAAAACTAAGCCTTGTCAATAGAAAATTTAAAAAAATAAATAAATTATAAAAAATAGTGTTACTATTCACAGTCGATTTTTAGTATAAATAAGGAAAAAGTAATATAATATG
>CAYJLG010000052.1:0-12206 GCA_964371035.1 uncultured Clostridia bacterium
AATATGGAAGCCTTATGTAGATTGGATTAAGTTGTGTGAAATTTTTGTGAAGGTCCATCCCCAACGTGGGTATGACCTTTCTGACTATCATCTTTTGGGGATTCTGAACATAAGTTAACGTACAACTTCCCAATCGGAGTACTCGGTGACAGATTTTATTATTTTTTCCCGTTGAAGTTTCAGTTAACAGTGGATAGTAACAAATATTAATCGAAATTTGATTTTGATGCAGGCATATTATTTTTCACATTCAATTTTTTTAGTGTATAGATTTTGTTTTTACAGTGTTTTAGTCGTGTTTTATTGTTCGATACAGCATTATGCAAGTATTATGAAAAAATATGCAAAACTCTATTGTATTTTTTTTATACTTGATGTATAATTATTTTAAAGAGATTGTACTTGTTATAACTACTAATAAGGAGGTAGAAAAAGTGGACAAATTACAGTTGAAAGATTTCCTAGGATATAAATTTTTATCAAATTTAGAAATGTCTTCAGATTCACAAAGTGCAGCATTTGTAGTGAGTGTTCCTGATTTAGCAAACAATAAATATAATTCTAACATTTGGATTTTGAATAAAGAAGCAAAGCGATATTCAAAACTAACCTCACTAAATAATGAAAAAAACTTTACATGGCTTGATAGTGAAACAATTTTATTTTCTTCTATGAGAAATACAGCTTTAAAAAATAGAATTTATGAAGGTGAAGAGTGGACATTGTATTATTACATAAATATTAATGGTGGTGAAGCCGAAGAGTTTATGAAAATTCCATTAAACGTTAATCAAATTCAATCTATTGATGGTGATAACTTTGTGGTCTTAGCTAATTATGACAAAAATAAGGTAGTTTTAAATGGATTGAAAGGGAAAAAAAGATGCAAGGCAAAAGCAAAATTAGCAGATAGTAAAAGTTATGTAATAGTTGATGAAATACCGTTCTGGAGCAATGGAGCAGGCTATACTAATAAAAAAAGAAATAGATTGTACCTTTTTAACAATTCGAATAATGAATTGACGCCATTAACTGATGAATATACAGATGTAGAAAGCTTTAATGTCAAAGATGGGAAAGTTCTTTATGTCGCTAATAGGTATAAAGAGAAATATGAATTGTATGATAGCTTGAATTTGTATGATATTGAAACTCGTACTAATAAAGTTTTGATACCACAAAGTAAATACTCGATAGGATATACTAATTTTATTCAAGACAAGATCATAGTAATGCTTTCAGATATGAAAGATTTAGGTATGAATGAAAATAAAAACTTCTATGTTTATGATGATGACAAATTAGAATTTTTAGCAAAATTTGATACTGGCTTTGGAAGTTCAGTTAGTTCAGATTGTCGATATGGAGGAGGCAGAACTACACGTGTAATTGATGACACTTTGTTTTTCGTTTCTACTATTGGAAAAAGCTCATTTCTATCGAAATTAACGCTAGATGGAAAAATTAGTTTGTTAAGCGAAGATTTAGGTTCGGTAGATAGTTTTGACACTGATGGAAAAGATTTGCTTTTTATAGGTCTTAGAGGGATGAAATTAAATGAGATATATAGCATAAGAAACAATGTGGAAGTGCAACTGACTGCTTTTAATGAAAATATTCCACATACTAAAGTTTTATCAGAACCAATATACATACCGTTTACAAACTCAGACGGTGTAGAGATAGATGGTTTTGTAATAAAACCTGTTGATTATGATGAAACTAAATCATATCCTGCAATTTTAGATATACATGGAGGTCCTAAGACTGTTTTTGGAAAAGTTTTTTTTCATGAAATGCAAGTTTGGGCAAACATGGGGTACTTTGTATTTTTCTGCAATCCTCGTGGAAGCGATGGGAAAGGTGATAAATTTTCTGATATTAGAGGAAAATATGGAACGATAGACTATAATGATATTATGGAATTTACTGATCATATACTTGAAAACTATGAGCAAATTGATGCTAAGAGAGTTGGAGTGACAGGAGGATCTTATGGTGGCTTTATGACAAATTGGATTATTGGACATACTGACAAGTTTAGGTGTGCCGTATCTCAAAGAAGTATATCAAACTGGATTTCAAAATTTGGCACCACAGATATAGGATACTTTTTCAATGAAGATCAGATTAATGCGACTCCGTGGATAGATCAAGAAAAATTATGGTGGCATTCACCTCTGAAATATGCTGATAAAGTTTCTACGCCTACATTGTTTATTCATTCAGAAGAAGACTACAGATGCTGGACGCCAGAATCTATACAGATGTTTACTGCTTTGAAATATCACAAAATTGAAGCAAGATTGTGTATTTTTAAAGGAGACAATCATGAATTATCTAGAAGTGGCAGTCCGAAAAATAGAGTTAAGAGGCTTGAGGAAATTACGAATTGGTTTGAAAAACACTTAAAATAATATGATATTATCTGAAGAGATATGACGAATTTTCATTAGTTATATCTCTTTAAAGTTTTGCTAGGAGGTAAGCATGGAACATTCAAATATTATATTTGCTTTTTTACTTACTTTGTTTGCTGGACTTGCTACTGGAGTAGGGAGTTTATTAGCACTTGTTGCAAAGAAAACGAGCCCAAAATTCTTATCTGTTTCTTTAGGATTTTCAGCGGGAGTAATGATTTATGTGTCGTTTGTTGAAATATTTGTAAAAGCTCAAGATGCACTTATAGGTGAACTCGGAGAAAAAAATGGAATGTGGGCTACAGTCGGGAGTTTTTTTCTTGGAATAGCAATTATTGCACTAATAGATAAACTTGTGCCTAAAATGGGAAATCCGCATGCTATGCACTCGATCGAAGAAATGGATGGAAATGACGAAGAACATAAGAATAATTTAATGAGAATGGGATTATTTACTGCATTAGCAGTAGCGATACATAATTTTCCAGAAGGCTTAGCAACTTTCGTGTCTGCACTTGCAGATCCAGAACTTGCAATACCGGTTGCAGTTGCTATAGCAATACACAACATTCCAGAAGGAATAGCAGTTGCTGTGCCTATCTTTTATGCTACTGGAGATAAAAAGAAAGCGTTTAAACTGTCGTTTTTATCTGGGCTATCAGAACCAGTTGGTGCATTAGTAGGATATTTTTTACTTTTAAGATATTTTAACGATTTGATGTTTGGCGTAATTTTTGCTGCAGTCGCAGGAATAATGGTATATATTAGTTTGGATGAATTATTGCCTACAGCTCAGGAGTATTGTGAGCATCATTGTGCGATTGCAGGCTTAGTTGCGGGTATGGCTGTTATGGCACTTAGTTTATTGTTGTTTGTGTAAATGTAGTTTTAAAGATATTTAAAAATTTTTATCTGAATTATCGCTT
Source organism: uncultured Clostridia bacterium (assembly GCA_964371035.1). Taxonomy (GTDB): domain Bacteria; phylum Bacillota; class Clostridia; order Tissierellales; family Sedimentibacteraceae; genus UBA1535. The sequence continues at coordinate 3,347 of CAYJLG010000052.1, forward strand.
GTTATAAACGAAATTTAGCGAATTTGTCGAAATTTGTCGAAACAAAATAATTGTATATTATATCCAAACAATGTATAATATACATATCGAAGAAATTAGAGGGAAGTTAAACTTGAAATGGGGTAAAGTTTAATTTGTTAATGGGTATGTGGGAATGTTTTAAATTTTGAATCAACTTAATGTATATGCGTATTAATTTAAAGCAGTTTTATGACATGCGTCATTTGATTGCTTTTTTATTTAGAAAAATATGCATCATACGCTTTCACTATTCCCTCTAAGCTACTTCGAACTTGGAGGTTCAAATGAAAAATAAAATCTTATCTGTGCCAGTTAATTTTAAAAACATTGCTGTAATAGGTTTTTCTTCAAACGCAGGTTCTACATTTTTTACTATGAATTTCGCATCATATTTATCAAATTTTTTAAAAACAGCAATTATCGAGCATCCATCAATAAATCCATATCTATATTATTATCTTGGACTTAATGCTTTATGTGGTGAAAATCTAATATCATATACTTCTCATGCGCATAAAATAAATGAAGGTCAATTTTTAAATGAAAATTTTTATGTGCATAAAAACAACAAAAATTTATATTGGCTAATTTTAGATGCTACTTTGCGTGACATTGAAGATTGGAATAATGAAAAGTTTATGCGCCTGTTATGTATGCCAAAACCTTCGCTTATAAATATTGTTGATTTTGGTGATAAGTTTTTTACTAGTAAATCTGAATCGCTAATAGAACAATTTTCTACCGTATTTGTAATCATAGATCCAATGATACCAAATTTGCTAAAAAATCACAAAACGCTAAGTAAGTTAAAAGAGCTAGAATCAAACAGTAAAAGAGACTTTATTTATATAATAAATAAATATACTAAAGGTATAGAAACTTCTACATTAATAGATTTTCTAGAAGTAAAAAAGGCGTATTGCTTACCATTTATCGATTTTAAATATGTATATAAAGCAGTATATAATGGCGATATTCCAATCAATTATGCAAGTGTGAAAAATATATTGGTGGATACATTTGATATATTAGCTAAAGAGCTGATTCCCAAAGAATTGTTGAAAAAAGAAAAAAGAAAATTATTTAATTAATAGTTACTATTTATACTCGATATCTGACGTTAAAAGGAAAAATTAATAAAATATGGAAGCCTTATGGAGATTGGAACAAGTTGTGTGAAAATTTTGTGAAGGTTCGTCCCCAACGTGGGTATGACCTTCCTGACTATCATCTTTTGGGGATTCTGAACAAAAGTGATCATGCCCTAACCCCATTTTCTAAATGAAAATGGCGGTAGGCCACATGCATGGAGAACCAAATCTTTGTGAGTTTAACGAGCAAAAAGTTCTGCGTCGTACAACTTCCCAATTGGAGTACTCGGCAACAGATTTTATTATTTTTTCCGTTGAAGTTTCACTTAGATGTGAATAGTATAGATTTTTTGTTTAATGACACAATATTATTAGAGGAGACTACAATCATGAGAAAAATAATCAAAAGGAATAAAAGATATTTAGGGATTATTTTACTGCTAAGTTCAGTAGCTTTTTTCATATTTTGGGAATTTGTAGGTAGATCAGAATTATTATATTCTGAGATAGTCGTTTTGACTGAAGATGTGCAACGAGGTAGCGTAATTACTGAAAATATGATAAGTTACCAAAAAATCGACAATTCGTTATTAATAGAAAATATTGTAACAAATCCAACATACATATTGGAATTAGAAGCAAAACATTTTATACCTGCGGGCACTCAATTATCACAAAAATATTTTGATGTTGCTGCTTTAGTGCTAGATTCATCTGAAAAAATTATGAAACTGCCTGAACGATGGATTCATTCTTTTCCTGAAACGTTAAGAAGAAAAGATGAAGTATATATTTTTACAGTTTCTCCGAGTATTACTGAATTAAGCAGCGCAAAAAACAGTGTAGTGGCAAAAGAAACTGAAGATATATTTCTACTAAAGACAACGGTAGCTTTTGTAAAAGACAGCGAAAATAAAGAAGTCAGCAGTATTGATTTAGATAGATTACATGGAACATCTGCTATTAATAGTATAGAAATAGTCATTACTGATGTTCAATTTTCTATTTTGGAAAGCTATGCTGAACAAGGATATACATTTGCATTAATGTACACAAATTAAAGGTGGTGAAGTTATTGAAACTACATATTTTAAGCAACAATAAAGAACTCGTCAGTGCGTTTAAAGAAATTTTGAGTCTGCAGGTTAAGCCTATAGCTGAAAATGATTTGAATTATAGTAATGCAGAAGTATTAATAGTAGATAGTGAGATGATGAACATCGATTTATTACTTACGTTTAAAACTACAAATACAATTTGCTTTTTTATAACAAGATTAGATGACGTTAATTCTGTTGAAGAAAAAGATCGTGACATGCTTAATTTTAAAAATATTCATGTTGTTCCGCCAGAAAGAAACATTGAGCAAATACGAAAACATGTTCTAAGTAAAATTTTCAATATTAAATCAACTAACAATATTTTTTGTTTTTTTGGAGCCGATTCTAAAGTTGGAACAACGGGAATTTCACAACTAGCGGCAGTTAATTTAGCAAAGAGGCATAAAGAAAAAAGCGTTTTATTATTATTTTTAGATGGTCAAACAGGATTTGATTGGGTAGAAGATAATAGAAATAATACATCATGTCTTTCAGATTTGCAAATTCCTCTTAAAAATAATCAATTGACTAAAATAGGTATAAGAGAGAGTTGTTTGCAAATATTGCCTAATTTGTTACTTCTAAAAGGAGAACGGAGATTAGATGAAACTGCTTGTTATCATCAAGATGAGATAAGTTTATTGCTAGATGTTTGCAAAGATTCATTCGATTTTGTAATAGTAGATGCTGGTAATTCTATGAATTTAGATTTACGCATGACTTATGCCGCACTAATAAATAGTGACAACAATATTTTAATAGCTGAACAGCTACCTAAGAGTTTAGATATGTACAACAAAGCAAAAACTCAAGTTTTGAGCGAGTTGAAGATAGATGATTTTAAATTTTTAGTGCTAAACAAATATCTAAAGAACAATGCACTATACAAGAAAGAAGAAATTGTAAGCAAGTATGGCTTACCAATATTGACAACATTGCCATACGTAGATTTTTATTTTCAGGCAGCGGCGGAGAAAAATCTATCAATATTTGAAAGTGACGCTAATTTTAAAGCAGGAATAATAACTATAGTAAAGTATATCGAATCAAAATTGGGATTGCGAGTTGTCGAAAAATCTAAACTCAATTTCTTAAAATTGTTAAGGAAGTAGTTGGTTTTTTATGTCTATCAAAGAGAAAGTTAAACGTACTGGCCGTAATAAGTTTTTTTTAAGAGATCTATTGGAAGAAGTTAAAGGGATAGATCGTGTTACAAATGCAGATATTATTACTTACAAAAACACTGAAAGTAGCAAGTTTGAAATTTTATGTAAAAGTGTATTGCATTATTTTAATAATAAAAAAATAGGTATAGATGATCTTGAAACTCAGCGTAGAGCGATTATAGGACATATAAAAGATGTAGAGTATTATAAAGACATGATAGATGAATACTTGAGAATAAACAATCTTTCCAAAGAAGAGTTTCCTAGCTGGTACAGTGATTTGTCTAGCGCTATATTTCATGAATTGTGGGGACTTGCAGGTATCTCAGAATGGTATGATGCGAAAACTGAAGTTTTGAAAAATTCTTCTTCTGCAAAAATAGTTGGAAATAAGATTTTCTTTATGATAAATGGTGAAATGAAATTGATGCCGCAACAAATAAGTTTAGATAGAAGAAATCAATTGAAAAGAGCGTTATTATCTAATGATCATAGAATTAGATTAGACAATGTTGTTCCAGATATTGAAATGGTTACGGGCGAGAGAATAAAAATTTTTGGAGAAAAAGTAACTCGTAAAGGCGAAGATACTATTATTTTCAGAAAATTCCCTATAAAGACATATACTTTTGAACATCAAATTGCGTTAGGGACATATCCAATGGGAATAGAATCATTTTGTAAAGCGATAGCAAAAATAGGTTATAACATGGTGTTTACAGGAGCAGTTAGAACAAGTAAAACTACTCAACTCACAACTTGGTTGAGCTACGAAGATCCTACTCAAGAAGGATTAATTATTGAAACTAGACCAGAAATACCAGTAAAAGCAATACTGCCTAATTCTCCTATAGTATCGCTGGTAGTTGACACAGAGGAAAAATTAGAAGAAATACGTTCGTCTATAATGAGATCAGATGCTAGTTATACTATTCTTGCAGAAGCTAGAGATGCCACATCATTTGATATAGCTTTAAAAAGTGCAAGTGTAGGAACTAGGAGATGTAAGCTTACGGCTCACGTTAATACTCCCGTAGATTTTCCATACGAATTTGCGAGTGAAATAACTAGGAAATATGGCGGAAATCTAATAAATGAAGCTTTGAAAGTTGCAAAATCTTATACTCTTAGTCTTCATTTTATAAATCTCCCTAAAGATAAATCAAAAAAACGACTTGAAGGAATATATGTGTTTGAATATGACGAAGATACTTACTGCATCAAAATACATACACTTTGTAAATATGACGGCTTAAAAGATGATTGGTCATTTAATTACAGCATTACAAACGACATGGAACGAATAGGGAAAGAAGAAAATTACGAAGCGTTTAAAACAATGTGTTCAGAATTAAAAAAATTATCACTAGCGAAACCTATGGGTGAAGTTAAAGTCATTAAACCTTTTTATAGCAAATAACGCATGCTAAAATCTAAATTGTCATCCCGTCAAATTATAAGTTTTATAGGAGGAAGATATGAGTGAAATAGCTTTTTTAATAAATATGTTGATTTATGTCGTAATTATTTTTTCGATATTCATAATTTTTAGAAATTCTATTGAAAGTAATATTAGAATGATGTTCAGAAGTTCAAAACGTATAAGAAAAAATATTTTATATGATTATATTAGGAAAGTATATATTTCAATTGATGATGTTTATGATGAAAAAGAAATCGACAAAAAGATATTTAGCTTTTTTGTAAAAACTAACTTGATTTTTATAGTAATTTTTTTAGTGTTTTTTCGATATATGACAATTAACAATTCTTTTGAACTTGCATTTCTGTATTCAGCTATAATAGCAGCAATCGGAGCACTTATACCATTAGTGCTGCTATTTCGAAAATTATTGCTAACACAAAGTGATAGCAGTAGAGAAGCAACTATTTTAGTTACGACTTTGCTTAATCAATACAAAATATATAAGTTCAACATGTATGCTGCCATTGATGCGACTATTTTAAATTTAGATGATACGGTAATAGTAAAAAGATATTTGATGAGATTGGCGATGCGAATAAAGGAATATCGCTCGGAAGAAGATTTAAAGCTGATTTTAGATGATTTTGTATTTACAGTTAACACAAAATGGATACGATTACTCGCAGATTCTATGTTTTTTTCGATTACTACAAATATGGATGTTAGGCTGAGTCTAAATGGAATTATTAAACAAATAAAAGCAATCGATGAAATGGAAAACACCGGTAAGAGAATGAATAATGAAGGCTTTATTATGGCGAAATATTTTGCGCCTATATTGACTGTGGTTATGGTGTATATTTGTATAAATATGATGGATATGAGTCTGAATGATATTTTGCAAGCTCAAATTACAGGTGGATTATCTTTTTTGTTTGCAATAACATTTTTGTCTGTTTTAAGCTATCTCATTGAATACTTTTATACAAATAAAAAATTTGATTTTTAAAAGGAGTTAGAAGATGAATATACAGATTAATCCGATGGTTTTGCTTGCATTTTTAGTTTATTTTTTCCTTGCATTTGAAGGAATATATTTGCTATTTTGGAAAGATATGAGCAAAAGACATGATAGATTTTTTTTAGCATCTTCCATCAAATCTAATTTCAAGCGAAGATTTGATAACAATAACATTAATTCCCAGATAGAAAAAGCAGGCTTTAAAATTTCTTTTAAAGAACATTTCAAACGGTATCAGATGATACGTTATATTATATTTTTCGTAATGCTTTTACATGTGGTATATCTCGCATTGTCATCGTATGTTTCTTCAATATATATATTTACTATAATCATTTTGTTTATACTGTCTGCTCCAGTAATAAAAATAGCAAATACATGGACATTATTCGGTTTGTGCATGAAGGCGATGAATGAAGATTTAAAAAAGAAACAAGATCAAGAATTGTCTGGAATTATAATTCAGCTACAAAATATAGCGATTTCGCAAAAAAAAGAACCCTACACTTTAAGTTTTATGCTAAGTAGAGTTGTTGGATTTTGTAAGTATTCTAAAAATGGATTTCTAAAATTTCTTTCTTTGATAGATCAAAATAAGATGGAAGAAGCAAGACAAGCATTTGTATATGAAATAGATACAACTCTAGGTAGAGATTTAGCACAAATTCTTATAGAGTTGGATAAGATAAATCCGTCAGAAGTAGTTGAACAGCTAAGTTTGCTAGAAGATAGGATTAGGAATGAAGGAATAACAATCAAAAATAGAAGGGAGGAAGTGTATTCAAATTTAATGTACATCGTACCATTATTACTATGTTTTGCAATTTTATTGAATTTTACGATGATAATGTTAAATAGTGCAATGAATTTTAGCTCTACATATTAGTAGTTGGAAAAAAATAAAGGAGGACAGCTTTAAGCTGTAGTAGATTATGAAAAAATTAATAATTATATTAGGAACGGTATTGCTAGGAGTGTATATTGTAAACGAACTTATTTTGGGAGGAGCAACGGGCAGTGGACTTGAAGCTGGAGCTAACAAAATAGTAAATGATGCTACGTCAAGCATTGATGAGATGATACTACAAAATGGTGATTGATGATTTAATATGAGGCAAAGATATGAAAAAACTAATTGTGATACTAGGATGTATTTTACTTGGATGCTTGGTATCTATAATGATTTTAGGCGAAGACGAACATACATTGAAAAACACACAAAAAACGCTTTTCCAATTAGAAATAGATAGATACAATAAAGATCCACAACAAAACAATTAAGATGAGGATAAATTTTCTATGAAACAATTGATAGTTTTAAGCGCAGTATTTGTTTTGTTAATGGCTTTTTTGATGCAGATTCCGCTAGAAGCAGTAAATTATGAGAAAAAAGAAGCTATTGAATATTATGTAAATAATGCTAAAGAAAAAGCAAAACAAGAAGGCTGCTATACTTCAGAGATACTATCAGAACTCACTAGAAACATAGCTGATAAAATGAATGTGAGTGCAGGCACAATAATTATTGACAATAGTACAACATTATATCCAAACATTAAGTATAGGAAGAATTCATTTGAAAAAAGAGAAGAAATTTATCTTAAAATACATGTTCCTTTTGATAATATCATTGCAGCAGATACGTTTTTTGGATTAGAAGATGGTGGAAGGTATTATACTGTAGAAACGACAACAACCTCAGAAAAACTATCAAAACAGTAGTATAGCATCAGTAGTTATAAATTTGGAGGCAATATGAAACCTTTAATAACGGGAAGTGCGCTAGTCATTGTTTTTATAATAGTTTTTTCGTTTCAAACTGATAACTATGAATATCGCTTAAATACAAAAAAATTGAAAAATTGTTCGGACGAGGCTGCATATTCTGCATCACTATATTATAATCAGGTCGAAAAGAGCAATGGAAAAACTGTTTTTTTAGAAGATGATGGAATAAAAGCAATCGAGCATGTAATTAAAAGTTGGTTAAAGTTAGATGAAAACTTAATGCCTACGAACGAAAGTTATTGGACTGATGCTATAAGCTACAAGGCGTATTTTTATGATGATGATTTAAGGTGTAATGTCTATATCAATGGAATTAGAAGCCCATCAGAGGAATTTGATTTTGTATATCCATTTTTGCACGAGGACGATGAACTAGATTATGTGAAAACTATTGGAAATGCAAATGTTATTGTAAAGATAAATGCAGGAAAAGCAAAATTTACGTTAGATTTTATCGTAGAGCCCGTAGTAATTAGAACTAGTAGTTATGAATATTCTAATTGATTACTATTCACATCCGATTTCTGACGTTAAAAGGAAAAAACAATAAAATATGGAAGCCTTATGGAGATTGGAACAAGTTGTGTGAAGTTTTGTGGGCGTTATAGTCATCTTTGGCTTAGCCCCCCAAATACACAGCGTTATGACTTTGCGAATAAAACTGATCATGCCCTAACCCCATTTTCTAAATGAAAATGTCGGTAGGTCACATGCATGGAGAACCAAATCTTTGTGAGTTTAACGAGCAAAAAGATTTGATGTTCTCTTCTGCGCCCTACAATTTCCCAATTGGAATACCAGCGACAAATTTTATTATTTTTTCCATTAAAATACATCTGTTAACTGTGAATAGTAATGATAGTCTATGAATTGATGCGTTTGCCCTGAAATTTTTCTTGCAAATTGGCAAAAACTTAAGTATAATGTTAAGGTGATTAATAATTAAAGACATGGATGCGAAAGTAGTAGGTTAGAAGGCTTTTAAGAGAGTTGTCGGTTGGTGTAAGATAACAAGCTAAATAATTGAACTCGTTCGTGGAGTTGCTAGAAGTTTTAGCCGGTTATAACCGTTATTATATTAAGTGAGGCAAAAGCCTAATTTGGGTGGTACCGCGGATATTTTCGTCCCATATCGTTTATTCGATGTGGGATTTTTTATTTTTCGTTACTATTCATAGTTAATTATGGTGTTAATAAGGAAAAAATAATAAAATATGGAAGCCTTATGGAGATTGGATTAAGTTGTG
>CAYJLG010000053.1:0-12144 GCA_964371035.1 uncultured Clostridia bacterium
AAATCTATACATAGATGGTGGCAATGAAATCTATCATCAAATTATAAATCTGTGGAGTGGTGAAGATGAGTTTTTCGATATAGAAGAACTAAGCCATGATGAAGTGTGTCAGTTTGAAAATCTAAAAGAAATCGAGTTTTCTGGACTATGCCCAAACTATGATGAGATTAAAAATTTATTACAGCTCGCAGGTGTAAATGTAACAGGACTTGATACAGAAGATACAAGAGATATTGCCACAGAAACCCTTGAACTCTTAGGGTTAGAGGGCGAAATTTTCAGAGCGGGACAAGAATACAGAACTATTTTTGATGAATACTTTAAAGGTATTCGAGCAGTGCAAAATGGCGAGAGCGACAAAGTGCCTATCATCATTCTGCCAAGTAATGCACTGTATGACAGCCTTAATGATAACTTAAATGATGGTGAAGAAGAAATCGACAGAAAGCGTATAGATAAAAACATCAAAAAAACACTAAATACAAAGCAGGTAGATATTATAGATTTATTTAAACAGTGGCAAGACGAATATGAACCAGAGGTTTTGGCTTTTGACGCTGAGTGCGATGAAGTTGACTTAAGTCCACAGATTAATATGCAGAGTTTTTGGGATTTTGATAACGAATGTACAAAAGAAGTAATTATCGTAAAGATAAAGTTTGAGTATGCGTGGCAAGTGTTTGCATATATTCCTTTCGGTGGGTGGAACTCCTGCCCAAATGCTGTGGATATGATGACTGTGGCAAAATATTGGTTTGAGAGCTATGATGCTGTGCCTGCTGTAATTGGCAGTGATACACTTGAAATTTTAGCGTCAAAGCAAGACAGCTTTGAAGATAGTGCAAGGCTTGCCTATGAGCAGTATCTATTCTGTGCCGATATAGTAGACCAAGGTTTAGGCAGTATCAAAAACTTAGCCACACAGCTAAAAGACTCTACTGTTTGGGCATTTTGGTGGGATTGATTAATTGTTGTTAATTTATGTAAAAACGATAAACTCTATTTTATGTTTAGTATAAGATATAGATTGAGAATAGAAAATATCAGGGGGATAGGTAATTAATATTTATATTGAAATAGATTTTAAAATATGTTATTATGATAGCAAGATGAGTTAGGAGGTAATATATATGGATATTGCTGCAGCAAGTATTAGCATGTCTACATCAAAAGTTCAACAGCAAGTAAATATAAGTTTAATGAAAAAAACTATGGATTCGACTGAAGCTAGTGCAGTAAACTTATTGAATAAAATGTTGCCAAAAACACCAGTAGTTTCAGGTGAAATTGGTAGAAATCTTGATGTGACATTTTAGACAAATATTTTAATTTGATAGATTTGACCTTTTTCATGATGCGTTATATTGTTTAAGGTCATTTTTTATTGATATAAACTTATAATAAGATATATAATTTAATCCGAGGTGAAGTATGAATAAATACGATGAACGTGATACTATGTTTGCTAGAATGAGTTACAAAAAAGATTCATGCAATTATGAAGATTATTATAAAAAGAATCCACATTTAAAAGAAACAGATGATGATATTAGGACTTATCCGAATATTGCTCAAGAAGGAACTGTAATGTATAATCCTATAGTTTCGCCTATTGGTGATGCAGTTTTTAACTATTTAGCTGATATTAAAAAATTTGCTGAAGGTGAGGTAGCTAGTGAGAAAAAATATGTAGATCCAAATGAAATGACACATAGATTAAAAGAACTAGCAAAATATTTTGGTGCTAAATCAGTGGGTATATGTGAGATGAAAGATTATCATTATTATTCACATAGAGGAAGACATCCTGAAAATTATGGTGAAGAAGTAGGTTATCCACATAAGTTCGGAATAGTTTTCACAGTAGAAATGGATAAGGAAATGATGATGACAGCACCTAAAAACCCTGAGCTTGTGACAGTAGTTAAAGGATATTTGGAAGCAGCAAATGTAGGTATGGTATTATCATATTATTTAAGAGAGTTAGGATTTGATGCTAGAAATCACATGGATGGGAACTATTTATTGGTTGCTCCATTGGTAGCGCATGATGCTGGGTTAGGAGAATTTGGTCGTAACGGACTTTTAATTACTAAAGAGTATGGAGCGAGAATTCGCTTAGGAGTAGTTACTACAGATATCCCGCTAGTAACTGATAAGCCTGAAAAGTTTGGTTTGGAAGAATTTTGTAATGATTGTAATCGATGTTCTAAGACATGTCCAGGCAGATGCATATCAGCTGATGAAATAGGTGATGACCAAGGGATTAGAAGATGGAAAATTAAAGCGGAAGAATGTTATAGAAGATGGAGAAGTATAGGCACAGATTGTGGTATTTGCATCGCTAACTGTCCTTTTTCATACAATATTGATAAAGATGTTATAAATCAGATGAAAGATTCTGAGGATATTAGAAAACAAGTGCTTGAAGAATTTTCTAACCAATATGGAGTGCGTCCTAAAAAGGATAGTCCAGATTGGCTATAGCAATAGTGTTGATTTTATATACCATGTTATAAAAAATTAGTTATTTTAGGAGATTTTATGAAATTTAAAGAGATAATTATTGATACAACAACTGTCGGAATAGAATATTTGAACGGCGTATTATTAAAACTTGATATTGCAGAATCTATAGTGGAGGATGCAAGCGTATTTGATGATTTTTTGAATAGCGAAACTATGAATTGGGATTATTATGATGAAGATTTGGATGATATGAAAGATTGCCCTACTAGAATGAAAGTATATCTTGGTGAAAACACTCAAGGTGAAGAACAGCTTCAAGCTTTGAAAGCGGAGTTAGAATTGTTAAAAGCGCAAAATTTGGATGTTGATTTAGGCAGTTTTGAAATGAGTATAAATATAGTTGACGATGAGGATTGGGCTAATAATTGGAAAGAATTTTTCAAACCTTTTGAAGTAGGCGAAAAACTTATTGTAAAACCTACTTGGGAAAATGTTGATAATCCTGAAGATAAAATAATATTAGAGATTGATCCCGGCTCTAGCTTTGGTACTGGGCAGCACTTCACCACACAATTATGCATCGAGCAAATAGAAAAATATTTGACAAGTGATATAGAAGTGCTAGACATGGGTTGCGGAAGTGGAATCTTGTCGATAGCCGCAATTTTACTTGGAGCTAAACATGTGGTAGGCGTAGATATAGATGAAAATGCTACAAATATTGCAGTTGAAAATGCAAGAGTTAATAATATTAATAGTGACAAATTTATAACTTATTGTGGAAATGTAATTTCTGACGAAAACTTGCAAGGAAAAATTGGACGAAATAAATATGATATGATAGCTGTAAATATTATTGCTGATGTAATATTGGAAATGAGCGAATGTTTCCCGCTGTTCTTGAAAAAAGGTGGCGTTTTGGTGACTTCTGGGATTATTGAAAAATATGTAACGCAGGTAGAAAAGAGATTGTTGGATTTGGGGTTTGAGCTTAAGGAGACTATTAACAAAGAAGATTGGTATTCTATTACAGCGGTACTAAAATAATATTTTTTAATACAAGGAGTTTAAAGCATGTTTAGGTATTTTACTGATGAAAAACAAATATTTGAAAAAAAAGTTAAAATAGTTGGATCGGATGTCAAACATTTGAAAAATACACTCAGAGCTCAAATCGGTGACGAAGTTGCAATTGTTACAAGTGATAATGAGTATATAGCAAAAATTATATCGCTAGAAATGGATTTTGTTTTATGTGAAATTTTTTATGTTACTGATATTAATAATGAAACGCAGATTCACATAACTCTTTGTCAAGGTATTCCAAAGCAGACTAAAATGGAAGATATAATTCAACAAAATGTTGAAGTAGGTGTAAAGAGTTTTATTCCATTAATTACAGATCGAACGATTGTTAAGCTAAATGATAAATCGAAAGAAATAAAAAAACTTGAAAGATGGAGAAAGATAGCTCATGAATCTTCTAAACAAAGTAAAAGAAATATAGTTCCTACTGTTGAAGATATTATGACTATTGAAGAACTAGCCGAAAGAGTAAAGTCTGAAGATGCGAAATTTATAATTCCATACGAACTTGAAGATACAAAAAATATTAAAGAAGCACTTAAAGAAAAACATGATAGATACTATATTGTTATAGGTCCTGAAGGCGGTTTTTCAGAAAAAGAAATAGAAAAACTTATAGAATCAGGTGGTGTTACAGTTTCTTTAGGCAAAAGAATACTTAGAACTGAAACTGCAGGAATAGTTGCTTCATCTGTTGTATTGTACGAATGTGATGAAATGAAAAGATGATTTTAAGCTGTTACATATGATAAAACATGTGTTGCAGCTTTTTTTTGAAATAAAAATGACACACAGATTACACAGATAAAATAAAAATTTTAATCTGAATCATTTGTGTGTCATTTTTTAGCTCAAGAATTATATTGCACGAGTTACATTGCCTGATCTCATGCATCTTGTACAAACGAACTTTTTCCTAGAAACTCCATTTTCAAGAACAGATATTTTTCTAACATTTGGTTTCCAAGTTCTGTTTATTTTCTTGTCTGAGTGAGTTACAGAATGACCTGACATTCTACCTTTTCCGCAAACTTCGCAAAATTTTGCCATATTCTCACACCTCCTATAAACCTAAATTATATATTTTCAAATATGATACACTAATCTTCTCAAAAAATCAATAAAAATTTGTTGATGACATTATGTGAATAATGTGTTAAAATTAGTGATACAAAAATCAAGCTTTTTTATTGTAACACTAAAATAAAAATATTGCAATAATTAATTTTTATTTGTATAATATTTTTATGTTTTTTTTATTTGGTGTTTGTAAAAAAGCATTGTATGTGTTAAAATAATAAAGAATAGATAAAATCTAGCGAATTATAGGAGGTAAGGATGTCAGTTCAAATAACTAATGAGTTGGGTAGTATAATTATAGACGATCATTTAATTGCAAGTGTAGCTGGATTAGCTGCTACAGAGTGTTATGGTATAGTCGGAATGGCTTCCAAAAATGCTACTGAAGGATTTTTTGAATTATTAAAAAAAGATCAGTTATCAAAAGGAATTAAAGTAAACACTGAAAATGAAGAACTTATTATCGACTTATATATTGTATTACAATTTGGTGTGAAAATTTCTGCTGTTGCAGAAAATGTAATCTCGAAAGTAAAGTATACTGTTGAATCTTTGACAGGATTAGAAGTTAGTAAAGTAAATATTTTTGTACAAGGTGTTAGAGTACAAAAATAGTGTAGGAGGGTTTAATAATAATGGTTAAATATATAGACAGTTCCATGTTTAAAAATATGCTTATTGGTGCTGCAACGAACTTAGAAAACAATAAGGCGATGGTTGACGCATTAAACGTCTTCCCTGTTCCTGATGGTGATACAGGGACTAACATGAATTTGACTGTGCAATCTGCAGTTAAAGAAATTAGTGAAGTGAAAGAGTTTGATATTGAAAAAATTGCAAATGCTGCAGCTAAAGGTTCTTTGATGGGTGCAAGAGGTAATTCAGGTGTTATCTTATCTCAGCTTTTCAGAGGATTTGCAAAAAAACTGGAAGGAACTGTTCAAATTGATTCTGTAATTTTAGCAGAAGCTTTTAAGTCAGCTTCTGATACAGCATATAAAGCTGTTATGAAACCTGTAGAAGGTACTATCTTAACTGTTTCTAGAGAATCAGCACATAAAGCAATGGAAATTTGTCATGATATTGAAGATTTAGAATTATTTTTTGAAGAAGTAATTAAAGAAGCTAAGATTTCTCTTGACAATACTCCAAATTTGCTACCTGTATTAAAACAAGCTGACGTTGTTGATGCTGGAGGTAAAGGCTTACTTTGTTTATTAGAAGGCGCATATGCTGTTTTAAAAGGAATAGAAATTGTAAAAGAAAATACTTCTGATGATATAAAAGAAACTTTAGCTGAAGTTTCTATGTTTGGAAGTGAAGATGAAATAGAATTCGCGTATTGTACAGAATTCATGATAAAAGGATCTACAAAAAACTATGAACAATTCTTGCCGTTTATTGTAAACAGAGGAGATTCTATAGTTTGTGTTGGTGCAGATGATATTATTAAGGTTCATATTCATACTAATGACCCTGGAAAAATATTGAGCAAGGCTGTGACTTTTGGAGAATTAATTAATGTGAAAATTGATAACATGAAAGAACAGTTTCGAAATATCAATTCAGAAACAAATAGGAATAACGTTGCAAATGAAAAGGAAAAAGAGTTTGGAGCTGTAGCTATTGGTTTTGGTAAAGGGATTCAAAATGTATTTTATGATTTAAACGTTGATCACTTTATTGCAGGCGGCCAAACAATGAATCCTAGTACAGAAGATATTTTGGAAGCTGTAAATAAAATTAATGCTAGAAACATATTTGTTTTACCTAATAATAGTAACATTATCTTAGCTGCGCAACAAGCAAAAGAATTATCAGACAAAAACTTGATAGTAATTCCAACTAAAACAATTCCTCAAGGTATATCTGCTATGATAGCATTTAATGATGAAAACAATGCAGAAGATAATGAAAAAAACATGCTTGAAGCTATTGGCGTAGTAAAAACTGGACAAATTACGTATGCTGTTAGAGATACATCAATGAATAACCTGGACATAAAAAAAGATGATATCATTGCTTTACTTGATGGTGAAATTGTAAATCATGGGTCATATATTGAGAGCCAAACTATTGAATTAGTAGAAAAAATGGTGACTGAAGACAATTTCATAGTAACTATTTTTTATGGTGAAAAAATTCAAGAAAATACTGCTATGGCTTTAAAGGCAAAACTTGAAAAGATAGTAGAAAATTGTGATGTGGAAGTTGTATTTGGTGGTCAACCACTATATTATTATATAATATCAGTAGAGTAATTTGTGCTATTTATAGTATAAAGGTTAAGAATCAGTAAGAGTGAAAAATTAAGAGTGAAAACGAATAAATGCAAACATTTGTTTAAGAAGATCAATATTTTGATTTCTAAATTTTCACTTTCATTTTTCACTTTTTATTTGATAATTTTTTATAGAATGCTTTACTAGCAGTTAATTATTTCGAGGTAGCTATGATTGATTTATGTGTAAGTGAAATTAAAGGCGTAGGCCCTAAAACAGTGGCAAAATTGAATGTTTTGGGGATATATACTATTGATGATTTGATTAATTATTTTCCAACAAAGTACGATGACAGAAGAAAATTAAATAAAATAGCAGATTGTACACATGAAGAAAAAGTTTTAATAAAAATTAGAATTGTTGATATTACTCCAATTAGAAAAGTTAATAGACAAAAATCTATTTTTAAAATTAGAGCGTTAGATAGTACAGGATTTGTCGATTTGATTTTTTTTAATCAAGAATACTTCTATAAAAAACTTTCAAAAGGTGATATATACTACGCATATGGAAGATGCAAAAACCAAGGATCACTTGAAATTACTAATCCTGACATGGAGCATGAAAAAGAGATCAATAAAACTGGTAAAATCAGTCCAATATATGGTCTGACAAAAGAACTTTCTAATAATCAATTGATTAAAATAATATCGTTTGTTATTGATAATTACTTTGAAAAAATCGAAGATGTAATTCCTACATCTATCAAGGAAAGTTTTAATTTATACAATAAAAAAGATGCAGTTAGATATTTGCATTTTCCCAAAGATGGTGCAACTTATGCTTTAGCAAAAAAAACTATTGCCTTTGAAAAATTAATGATATTGCAGATTGGATTGTTAAGTATTAAGAATAGACTAGACATCAAATCAGAAGGAATTTCATTTCAAAAAACATCAGATAAAAATAAACTAGTTGAAAGTTTGCCTTATGAATTAACCAATGCTCAAAAAAGAGTACTAAAAGAAATCGAATATGATATGGCAAGCAGTAAACCTATGAATAGGCTCGTACAAGGGGATGTAGGTTCAGGCAAAACAATTGTGGCAATAGCAGCAATGCTAGTAGCTGTAGAATCAGGATATCAGACTTCAATGATGGCTCCTACAGAAATTTTAGCACACCAGCATTATCAAACTATTACTGAGTATTTAGAAACTTGCAAAATAAATGTTAAAGTTGAATTTTTAGCAGGATCTACAACTAAAAAAAATAAAGCTGAAATCTTAAAAAGAGTTAAAAGTGGTGAGACACAAATTTTAATTGGAACACATGCTCTTATTGAAAAAAATGTAGAATTTAATAATATTGGCTTAGCTATAACTGATGAACAACATAGGTTTGGAGTAAGGCAAAGAGCATTATTATCTAATAAGGGTAAAAATCCTGATATTTTGGTTATGACTGCCACACCAATTCCAAGAACTCTAGCACTTATGATCTACGGAGATTTGGATATATCTTTAATCGATGAAATGCCACCAAATCGACAAATTATAATTACTAATGTTTTATCAAAAGGCAAAAAAGACCAAGCGTTTGATTTCATCAAAGAGGAAATAATTAAGGGTAGGCAAGCTTATATTGTTGCTCCTTTGGTAGAAGAATCTGAAAAATTAGAATTAGATTCTGCTACGAAAATTTTTAATGAACTCAAAGATAAACATTTTAAAGATTTTTCTATTGGGCTTTTACATGGAAAAATGGCTAATAGTGAAAAAGATGATATTATGAAAAAATTTTATTGTGCTGATATACAAATATTAGTTTCAACTACAGTGATTGAAGTGGGTGTAAATGTTCCGAATGCAACTGTTATGATGATTCTTAATGCTGAAAGATTTGGGCTTGCACAGCTTCATCAGCTTCGTGGTAGGGTAGGAAGAGGTAAAAATCAATCTTACTGTATGCTAGTAAATGAAAGTAAATCTGAAAATTCTAGAAGTAGAATGCAAATTTTGGCAGAAACTAATAATGGTTTTTTAATCGCTGAGGAAGATCTAAAAATTAGAGGTCCTGGAGATTTTTTTGGTATGAGGCAACATGGAGTGGAGTCATATAATCTAGATAAATTGATTAGCGACTTAGAACAGGTAAAAATGGTACAAGAAACTGTAAAAATAATTTTAGATGAAAATCCTCGCTTAGAAGGCGAAGAATACAGTTTATTGAAAATGAAAATCATGTATTTATTTAAAAATGAAAACATTGTGTTTAACTAACAAAGTTGATGTTGAATAGGAAGTGAAATTGTGAGAATTATTTCAGGAAATAATAAAGGAAAAAAATTGTTTGCACCTAAAGATATGTCTGTCAGACCTACTTCTGATAAGATAAAAGAATCTATTTTTAACATTATAGGTCCAATTTATGAAGACGATGTGATTTTGGATTTATTTGCAGGAACAGGAAATGTAGGACTAGAATTTTTGTGTAGAGGCGCAGAAAAATGCTATTTCATAGATGTATCAAGCAAAAGTTTGAACTTTGTGAAAAAAAATATTTCGCTGTGTAATTTGGAAGATAAATCAGAAGTTATTTTGAATGATTATGAAAAAGCGATAAAGTATTTTGGTAGTTTGGGCAAAGAATTTGACTATATATTTGCAGATGCACCTTATGCATTGAATTGTGCAAATAGAGTAGTTGAGCTAATTTGCGAGAATAAAATTTTGAAAAAAACAGGTGTCATAATAATTGAATGTGAAAAATCTGAAAAAATGTTTGAAAAATTATCTCAAAGTATGGTAAAATATAAAGAGAAAATTTATGGTAGCACAAAAATAGGTTTTTTTAGATTTTTAGAGGAGTAATATGTAATATGAAAGTATTATATACAGGTAGTTTTGATCCTATTACAGAGGGACATCTGGATATTATTAAACGATGTTCTGAAAAGTTTGATGAAGTTGTTGTAACTGTTTTTAATAATAGTGATAAAAAACACTTTTTTACAGTTGAAGAAAGGTTTGATCTAGTTTCACAAGCTGTAAGCCGTTTTAGCAATGTTAAGGTTGACATTACATGTGATATGGTGGTAAACTATGCTAGAGATAATAATATTGACATTATCATTAGAGGATTAAGGGCTGTTTCAGATTATGAGTATGAGCTTAAGATAGCAGCTATTAACAGGCATTTATATCCAAAATTAGAAACATTATTTATGATGTCGTCTCCAAATTATTCATTTATCAGTTCAAGTATTGTTAAAGAAGTAGTTAAATATAATGGAGATATATCAGATTTAGTTCCAGAAAATGTAATTAATGCAATAAAAGATAAATTAAGGAGGGATTCAAAATAGATATTTTAGAATTGTTTGATAAAATAGAAGATATCATTGAAGACGCGGGGAAGGTTCCGTTAACTAGTAAGATTATGCTTGATAAAGAGGAAATCTTAGAAGTAATCAGTGATATTAGGCTCAAGTTCCCTGAGGAGTTAAAAAGAGCAAATTGGCTTAATAAAGAAAGACAAAGAATTTTAACAGAATCTCAAGAAGAAGCTAATCAAATACGCGAAAAAGCTGTTAAACATCAGGAAAATCTAGTTAATGACACTGAAGTAGTTAAATTAGCTCATGAACGTGCAGAACAAATTTTAAAAACGGCTGAAGAAAAAGCAAATGAATTAAAAATGGGTTCCTTGAAATATTGTGATAATCTATTAGCTTCACTTCAAGAAAAGATTGTAAATGTACATGGCGTTTTAGAAGAAAATAAAAAAGAATTAAATAATTTAAAATAATATTGTTTTATATTTAGGTTACTTAGCACTTATTAATTTATTTTGGTGAGTGCTTTTTTATATGACAGATTAGTTAAATAGATAAGAGTTGACATATTTGAAATTATGTCAACTCTTATCGCTTCTAATGTTTTTAATGTATTCTGAATGTAAGTTTTCTGATGCATTTTTTAATGGAATATAGTAGATGTCACTAGATTTAACAGTATGACTAAATAAAGGATCATCTTCTATATTTATTTTTGCGCGTTTAAAATCTGAAAATTTTGTGATAGGTACAAAATCACTGTTTTTTAAATTTTTAAGCACATTATTTCCAATTTTATTGCTTGCTAATACTTTTATATAAGATTTTTCTATGGAACTTATTATTGATAGATCTTCTTTTTTTATATCTAGTAATATATTTAAAAAAATGCGTTGAATTCGGGCATAAGTATATCTTTTTGATTTGACTGCAAGTATATATTCATTTATACTATTATGCTTATAAACATTGACAAAGATTTTATTTTCTAGTCCTTCGCTAACGTCATATATTGATTTTATAAATTTTTTTCCGCCACTTAGAATTTTAAAGTTTATTAGTTCAAAATAATTATCTAATGAATTAAATTTTCCATATTTTTTATAAAAATCTTTCATGGTAGAGTATGTAGATAAAGGTACGTACTTCTTTATCTTAGAAAATTTATGTTTTAGTAATTCTTTTCTGATTAAACTTGCAGATGCATATCTCCCTGAAGCTTCTTTATCATTATGCTGCGCGCCATGTCTTTTTATTGGTAAAAATTCTACATTATATTCCAATTTTTTTGCTGCTTTAATATATTCTAATGCTAATGTATTGTTAGGAAGTAGTTCAAACTCAGAATAATCAGTATCGTCAGAAGTGTTTGATAACAATTCCTTAACTGTATTATTAATTGCTTGTGGATATGAGAAACCTTCAGACATAAATTTTTTAAATAATACTGAATGCAAATTGTTTAGTTGAAGTTCAGCTACCTTTTCTAAAATTTCTATATTAGGATTTTCGCATCCAAAACTAATTGTTGTTACACCGATTTTTTTTAATTCAGCGACTGCAGATAATGCGAATAATTCTGCATTTTGACATGCAAAAGGAAAGGGTAGTTCAATAACTAGGTCGGCTCCGTTTTTTATAGCTATTTGAGCACGAGAATATTTTTCTATAATGGCTGGTTCACCGCGTTGAACATAATTTCCACTCATTACAACAACTACTGCATCACATTCAGAAGCAATTTTTGCTTTGTTTAATTGATATTTATGTCCTTTGTGAAATGGATTGTATTCTGCTATAATTCCTAATATCTTCATTTTATTTTCCTCGGTATAAGTAATTTGGATATAGATTAGTCTAATTATAAAGCAATAATTAACACGTTTCAAGGAAAAAGTTACTACTCACAGTCGAATTATGGTGTTAATAAGGAAAAAATAATAAAATATG
>CAYJLG010000054.1:0-3129 GCA_964371035.1 uncultured Clostridia bacterium
CTTATACAAGGATACAGCACATTTGTTTATTCGCTAAAAGCAAACGCGCCCGATATGCATATAATTCTGCAATCGCTCCCGCCTGTAACGCTTGAAACGTCTCTTTCAAATCCCACATACTATTCGCTTGAAAACCTTGATAGATACAACCTTTTAATTAAAGAACTCGCCCTCGAGTCAGGTTGTTATTTTCTTGACACCAACAGCATATTCCGTGATTCTACGGGATTTTTGCCCGAAAGCATAGCGGCTTTTGACGGAATACATTTCACACAAGAAGCATACATGATGTGGCACAACTTCCTGTTAAGCCATACAATCCAAGGCGACAGCCCATTTTCAATCGGACCCGATGGAAAGCTTGTACTTTCATCTAATCTTACTCCTCCTACAGAGGAAATTCCCGTCGAGACGGTGCCTGAACCTGTTCCCACCGTCGAACCGACCCCTGAACCTACCCCGGCACCAACAGCCGACCCAAACGCCACCCCCGCACCGACAACTTAAAAACAGTGTAAAACCGAGCTTTAAACGGCTCGGTTGTTGTATTATTATAACTTTTAGCTATGAGGTGTAAAATGAAAAAAAACATAAAATATATTGCAATAGATGCCATTGTTTTTATCACTTTACTAACAATTCTGTGTGCAGTAAATTATATTGATTTGTCCGTAGTAATTACGATATACTTGCCAATATTTATAGTTTCAGCCCTACTTATTATTTTTAAAAAACACCACATCGGACATATTTTTCTTGTATCAGCAGAACTAGGTTTAATTGCAGAATATATAATTCATTTTATAAATGCCGATAAACCCAATATGTCGGGCGCATTTCTCAATATTGTTATTTTAACTATTGGTTTAATTATAGGAATAATTGTTCAGATAAATAAAAGCAAGAACAAATAAAATCATATAATGTTAAATTTATGTTATAAAAATCAATAACCATTGAATATCGGATTTTTAAATGATATTATAAGCATAAAGATAATTTATCGGCCAACGCAAATCACAAATCACAACAACACCAAAAAGGATGGATTGAATTTTGAATATAATTGCTGACACACATACACACACGATAGCGTGTGCACATGCATACAGTACGTTAATGGAAAACCTTGCGGTTGCAAAACAAAAGAAGATTAAATTTCTTTGTCGCACCGAACACGGCCCCGCGCTTCCCGACGCTCCGCATATTTGGAACATCGAAAGCGGAAAGTCTTTGCCCAAAAAGCACGACGGTGTCTTTATAATTAATGGTGTCGAAGCCAATATAATAGATTATAAAGGCGGCTTGGACGTTCCGGAGCAGCTACTTGCTAAGCTCGACTGGGTCATTGCATCGTATCACAACCCATGCATCGAACCCACCACCAAAGCCGAGCACACCGACGGCTGGATTGCGATTGCCGAAAATAAAGATGTGGATGTCATCGGACATTGCGGAGATATTCGTTTTGATTTTGACCACGAAAGAGCTATTAAAGCGTTTGCTAAAAACAAAAAGATAGTCGAAGTTAACAACAGTTCCCCTGTCTCTCGCCCCGGTTCTTCTGAGCAATGCATCAAGATAATCAAGCTTTGCAAACATTATAATGTGCCGGTTGTCGTTTCAAGCGACAGCCATTTTGCGGCAAACATAGGCAATTTTGAATGGTCGCTTGCAGTTTTAAAACAGCTTAAATATCCGAAAGAATTAATCTTAAACGCCGACCACAAGACGTTCGCAAAGGTAATCAACAAAAAATCGGGCGGAAAGTTCACCGAAGGCGAGCTTCTAAGGCCGTATTAATTTTAACGGAATATTCACAAAAGATTGTTCCGTTTCCACAAACACCATATATCATATCACCGATATCGCTTATTCCATTTGTTTAAGCTTTAACTCGTTACGTAATCAATTTGTATATTTATAATAAATTGATGTTTAAACCTTGACAAAGCGCCACTTGTTTGATAAAATAACTTTGCATTGAAAATTATATCTTTTTGATGCTTTACATTATGGGGGTGTAGCTCATCTGGGAGAGCGCTTGAATGGCATTCAAGAGGTAGTCGGTTCGATCCCGATCATCTCCACCACTCGTCGCAAACTACGCTTAGTTTGCGACTTATTTTTTTGTAATAATAAGGTCTATCTTTCTTTTGTTTTCTAACCATAATAAAAAACCTGTACTGAATTTTTGTACAGTCGGCAACCACAAATTGTCAACTGCTTTCAAATAAGGAAGTCCATGATTAATAAAAAATTTTCTTCAAATTCACAGCAAGCATGTGAAACAAAGTGATAATAATATATAAAGATTTTAAAATATACAAATGCACTTTCAGTGTTTAAAGAAAAATTTTCTTAAAAATTGTTGTCTGATATTTTTTTAAAACTAATTGGAGGAAAAATGACAAAAGATAAGGCTAACTTGAAAAAAGGTGTTGTTTTGATGGTGCTTGCAGCAGTTGGGTGGTCGCTTTCGGGAGTTTTTATTAAACAAATCAACATGAACCCATTTGTTATTGCAGGACTTCGCAGTTCAATTGCATTGATAACAACGGTTGTTTTTATGGTTGTGGCAAAAATCAAACCGATAGTTAACAGAAAAACAGTTTTTGGTGGCTTAATGATGCCGTTTGTTTTTTTCTTGTTTGTTTGGGCGAATAAACTGACACTGGCCGCAAACGCAATAGCATTGCAAAACACCGACCCGATGTTTTTAGTGGTGTTTTCAGCTTTGTTTCTCGGGCAAAAATTTCACCGCCATGATATCTTGGCGGTGGTTTTTACGTTTTTGGGGATTATTCTTTTCTTTTTCGGAGAGCTTTCCGAGGGCAGTCTGCTTGGCAACGTCATTGCAATTGTTTCAGGCATAGCGTTGGCACTTCTTTTTTTGACGGTTGGAGCTATAACTCCGCACGAAAGGATATCGTTGCTTTTAATCGGAAACGTTATCACAGCTGTTGTTGGTTTGCCGTTTATAATTGCATATCCCATAGCTGATGTTTCATCTACAACAATAATGAGTGTTGCTTTTCTAGGTGTTTTTCAACTCGGCATACCATACATATTGTTCACGCTTGCTGCAAAAGAGTGTCCGGTGTTTTTGTGTTCTTTAATAGGAATGCT
>CAYJLG010000054.1:3229-12024 GCA_964371035.1 uncultured Clostridia bacterium
GTAATTTTAATCCCCCACAAACAAAAAAGTTTGTGGGGGATTAAAAAAATGAAAAAATTAGATAATCTCTAGTTGAAGAATGAAATGGTCATCGGCAAGGCCGCTTTTGAAAGGACTTGTGAACACTGTTGCATCTTTGTTGAAACAAACTGTGTCGATATGTTCCGGCAAAAGTTCGGCTTTCTCACCGGTGAAAGGATTTAACCAACTGCCTTTGTAGGTATGTGCATTAATCGGGCGGTCGATTTGAATATTTCCATGGTGTGTAGTAATAAACAGATATTTTTCGCTGTCTTTATGTTTAATACAACAGGTGGGAGACCACATAGGGAACTCAACAAACGGAATAAAATTCCACCAATCTATAGTTTCAAAATATTCGTACAGCGCTTTAAACATGGCATATCCGGGAGGCACATCGTCGGGGCGAATGACGTCCCAACCTGTGAAGGTGTAGTAGTAGCAAATTCCGGCACCGGCAAAAGCCACATGCCAAGCCCTCATGATAAATTCGCGTATGTTCTGAACTTCTGTGTAGGTTTTGTCTTCGAGAGAATCCCCCGGTTCATACCCAAACTCTGCGTTAAATACAGGGCGATTATCGTTCCAAACCAAGTTGCTGGTGTATTCAAAGAACCCGGCGTGTTGTTGAATTGTGTGGAAATCGGTGAGAGCACGAGCACGAGGATTATACATCAAGTTTCGGTCATCGTGGAATGTAGACAAACGACGATAGGCATCGTTGTCTCTGATAAGCTGCAAACCATCAATTATGTTTTCTTTGTCAGAATTAAAATACAACTCTTTTGCATAGATCCAAATTGTGTTGGGATACGCTTGATAGCGAGCACAGATCTGTTTTATATACATCTTTTCCTGTTCGCTGTTTCTTTCGGGGTATGCAACGGCTTTGTTGTATACAAAATAGTATAGATACACAAAGAGCTTTTTCTCTTGAAGATAAGCGAACATCTCATCAAACTGCGAATAGAAATCTTCGTTAAGTACATCGAAGTTTGGCTGTTCGTTGCTTCCACCCCAACAATACACGGGTGGTGGCACAAGGCGACCTGCCGTGTCGGGCTTTGTCCATTCACAACTGTGTGCGTAAACGTTGATAACAACACCGTTAAATTTATTTGTGCAGATGTTTTCGATAAGGCGTTTTGCACCCTCTTTATCTTTCATCCAGATAGCAAACAACCAGTTGCATTCGTAGGCATTAACAAAATACGGCTTGTTGTCATGATAGAACATCGGACGGGTTTCGGCTGGCACCACTGTTAAGGGAACAAGTGCACCGCTTTGCGCATCAACAGCCTCGATTTTTCCGGAAACTATCGCCCCGCCGTTGTTTTGGTCAACAATTGTATATGTCCACTCACCCACATAATTCGGAGAGAAGTGAACAGCCCATTTCCCATCACCTTTGCAGTATGCAGGAATATTAAGCGTTTTTTGTTTGCAGGTAAAAACACCGTAAAAGTTCGAATAATAGTCTTTTGCGGAAGATGGTGCATCAAAAGCTATTTCGGTTACTTCATGAAGTTTTAATTTCATCTTGAACCATCCTTATCTGTTTTTTTGTAAAATTTATAATTTGTGTCTTTTTTCAAAGTGTTTTAAATCGTCAGGTCACGAGGTTCGGAATAAATGTAACGATGCCTGGAATATAGGTTATGAGGAACAAAACCGCTATCATAACTATAATCATGGGCCAAATTTCTTTTATAATTGCCCCTATCGACGTCCCCGAAATCCCCGAAGTTATAAAGAGAAGGCTTCCGAAAGGAGGTGTTGACATACCGATCATCATGTTCAAAACGATAACAACACCGAAATGGACAAGATCCACCCCAAGTGCATTAACCAAAGGCACGACTATCGGAACAAAAACAACCATGATAACAATAGTGTCACAGAACATTCCAAGAACCAAAAACATCAAGTTAATGATAAGTAACAGAAGTGCGGCATTTGTCGTGAATCCCATAAGCATGTCGCTTAAAAGAGCCGGTATTTTTTCATATGCAATGATAAACGAGAAGGAATATGCCGCTCCGAGGGTCAGCGCAATAATTCCTGTGGTGCGTGTGCTTTCAACAATGACTTCCAACAGTTGTTTCCACGAAAGAGTGCGATATACAAAAACACCGATGATAATTGCCCAAACGCAAGCAAGCGCTCCCGCTTCGGTGGGGCTGACTATTCCTGTGTAAATGCTCACCAAGATGATAGCCGGGGTCAAAAGTGCAGGAATACACGCAATGGTAAGTTTAATCCATTCAAGAATAGTAATGCTTAGTTTTTCTGAAGGATAACCCCTTTTGTGCGAAATATACACGACATAAACCATGAGGAACAGCGCAAGAAGAATTCCGGGAATCATTCCCCCAAGGAACAAAGCCCCAACACTTGCAACGGAACATGTGTCATATAGCACCATCGGAATAGACGGAGGTAAGATAGGACCAATCGTAGACGAAGCAGCAGTTATTGCACACGAGAACCCGTCGTCATACCCACGACGGCGCATAGCTTCTATCTCCATCTTACCAAGACCTGCGGCATCTGCGGTTGCGGCTCCTGTCATTCCCGAGAAAATCAATGAAGCAAAGATGTTAACATGTGCAAGGCCACCTTTGGACCAGCCGACAACAGAACCACACCATTTAAAAATACGGTCGGTCACCTGGCATTTATTCATAATATTTGCCGCAAAGACAAACATAGGAATTGCAATCATAACATAACTTGCAAATATCTGCGAGTTAAACTGTGCGGCTATGACATCTATCGTAGCTGCACGGTCGGTGTTAAGCATGAAGTAGAATGTGGATGCGGCCATCATGCTAAAACCTATCGGCATCTTGATGATAAAACCGATTATAAAAACAGCAAAAAACACCATTAAAGGGATATTGATTTTACGGCTCCATCCTTTCTGAAGATAGTTTTTGCTTTGTGAACATTAAGCACTATTTTTTTGAAATGCTTAATCCAAAAAGAAAGCATAAGATAAAGAAACGGCATGAAAATCACACCAACCGACATCTTAAGTGTCGGTGCTTGAACCCCTAAAGAATAGATAATATAATCTACCGTGGCTGGGAACATTATGGATAGGGTTACGACGACCAAAGAAGATGACAAAATGTCACAGATAACTTTCCCTTTTTCTCCTCGTCCATCATAGAACGAAGTGAATCTGATGTTTTCTTCCGTTTGTTCGGCAAAACATGTCGCAAAGATCAATATCCACAAGAACGCCGCCAAAATTGCTTCTTGTATCCAGGTGATTGGGCTGAAAAAATAACGCATTACAACTTGGTATACAAACAACAAAAACATTATAATGAAGAAGATAACGGCAAGAATTCGTTCTGCCGCTTCTAAAACACCAAAAACTTTTTTAATTGTTTTCATTAATAATCTCCTTTGAATGCAGCTGTGGCAGTTCGATTTTTTGCCAGAGATGTTGTGTTCTTTTAATGTTTCCCCTCCCTTGAATTGTAAGAGAGGGGATTTTTTTTAACTTCTATAGTTTATGTGTAAGAACGGAGCTCTTCATAAAGATCCCAATCCCATGTAGAAGTCAACTCAGCTGCTTTGTCCGATTGATAGTATGCTGCGGCGTAGTCTATCCACGGTTGTTTTTCGGGATAGATGATTTCGATGCCTTGAGCTTCAAAATCGGCTACCAAATCTTGCTCAGCTTGGATAGCTGTTTCTGTGATGTATGCGTGTGCTTCATCGGCAGCTTGTTGAAGCCAACCTTGTTGTTCTTCCGTGAGCGATTGCCAACGGTCTTCGTTGATAGCGATGTGCATGAAATAAACAAAGTGGTCGGTCATGATTGTTGTTGCGGTGAGTTCGTCAAAGCTGTTGGCTTTTGTTGTTGCAAGACCGTTATCTTGTCCGTCAACCATTCCTGTTTGAAGAGCCATGTATGTTTCGCTGAGGTTAACCGGTGTCGGTGTTGCTCCGATAGCTTCTCCAAGAGCTGTCCAAGCAGCACCCGAGGGCATGCGAAGAAGAACATCGTTCATGTCTTCCGGTCCGTTAATTGTAGAAGCATCAACTTTGTCGGTGAGGTTAACTTGGCGAGTTTGATAGAAAGCTGAACCCAACATTCTCATTCCCACTTTTTCAGCAACGTCATCGAAAATTTGTGCGCCAAGTTCGCTTTCATAGACCGCTTCACCATGTTCGATATCGTCGAAGATATATGCCGCTCTGAACATCGAATATTCGGGTGCATCGTCAAAATCTTCAAGTGTTCCGGGAATAAAGTCAACGCTTCCGTTAAGGAAAGCCGCAGTGTTTTCAGATTGGTTGTAAAGCGAGCTATTTCCGAAATAGGAAACTGTCAATTGTCCGCCCGAGATTTCGCCAACCAATTCGCAGAACAAAGCTTCTCCGAGAGCAAACGGGTCGGTCGGTGCAAGGGGTGAGCTGTAGATAAGTTCCACAGGTTCTGCTGTCGGGGTTTCGGAAGCATCTGTTCCCTCGTCAGAAGGTTCGGTTGTTGCAGGTGCAGCACAACCTACAAGAATTGTACAAAGCATTGCAAATGTTAGAGCTAAAGCCAGAAATTTTTTCATAATCTTTCTCCTTATGATTGTTTATATAGCCAAACGGAATTTTCCGTTTAAACTCATTGATAGCAGCGGTCGCCAGTTATTCTTATGTGATGACCGCTAAAGTTTCCGTCAATTTTTTTTGCGGAAAACTTCGCAATTTCTAAAAGTTTTTCAAAATCTATTCCGGTTTTGTAACCCATGCCATTAAGCATATAGACAAAATCTTCGGTAGATGTGTTGCCCGAAGCACCTGGGAAAAACGGACAACCTCCAAGACCACAAACAGAAACTTCAACCTTTTCGATGCCGCAGTTTAAAGCTGTGAGTGAGTTTAGCATTCCCATGTTTCTCGTGTCGTGGATGTGCACCCGAAAATCTGCATCTTGAAATCTATCCAAAATCAACCGCAAACGATTTTCTATTAAATCGGGGGTTGCAATTCCGTTGCTGTCGCAAAGGTTAAAACTTTTTAAACCTATTTCAATTCCTTTGTCGATATGTTTTAAAATATGGTCGTTTGAAAGAGGTCCTTCAAAAGCACAACCAAACGCCATTGCAACATCCCACGTGAAAGATATGTCTGGATAATTTTTTATGATATCCTTTAGTTCAGCAACAGAACTGTCCACAGTTTTCTTAACGTTTGACATGTTGTGGCTTTCGCTTGCCGAAGTTACAAAAGAAAGATGTTTAATCCCACATTCCGCACCGATTTCAACCCCTTTTCGATTGGCTGCCAAAGCATATATCAAAACATCGGTGTCTTTATATTTTTTGACACATGTCGTCACCACCTGTTTTGCATCGGAAAGTTGGGGAACAGCTTTTGGGTTCATGAAAGAACTGCATTGAATGTTTTTTATGCCCGAAGAGATTAATCCGTCAATTATCGTAAGCTTTGTATCAGTGGGGATAAACTTCGATACATTTTGAAAACCATCTCGAGGACCCACTTCAAAGATCTGAACTTGTTTTTTCACCATCACTACAGCACCACATTGTCTAGCAGGTCTTGGTATATCTCGGAATCTGGTGCCGGCTTTCGGTTGATTGGGTACGACAACCATGTGTTATTGAAATAGTGTTTTTGACAAATGTTTTCCGAAACAATGTTTCCGCCCCATGTTCCACAACCGAGCGAAAACGTGTTCGCAAGGCCGTTGTGCCATGCGCCCGAGTTAGACATGCTGTGTGGTTGGCGCACCATAACTTTTGTTGTGTATGTATTAAGCGCAAGTTGCATTATATGCTCTTCATTAGTGCTGTGTATTCCACAGGAGTGCCCAAGCCCCGAACCTCGTTGTATTCCGTTGACAAGTTCAATAGCTTCGCTGAACTCATCATAGCGATAGACGGCCAAAACCACCGAGATTTTTTCCCTTGAAAAGTTATGTTGTTCGCCATATTCGGTTTGTTCAACCATTATAAATCTATCATTTTCGCCAATTTGAAAACCAGCAAGTTGTGCAATATGTTGGGCAGGTTTTGCCACTATCTCACGAGAGATATGTTTTCCGTCCGGCCACATCGCTTTTTCAAGTGCTTTTTTTTGGTCTTGGTCTACAAGATAACCGCCGTATTGTTTTAATAGAGACAACAATTCGTCATACATCCTACCTTTTATGACTAGAGAATTTTCGGCAGAACATCCCGAAGCCCAGTCGTTTGTTTTGCTTATAGCTATTTTTTCGGCAACATCTTGCAAATTTGCAGTTTCGTCAACAACAATAACTGCGTTTCCCGCACCGACACCATATGACGGTTTACCTGAACTGTATGCAGAACGCACCATGTCTCCACTGCCTGTTGCCATTGTCAAATCGCTCTGCTTCATCAGTTCGTTTGCAAGAGGTATGTTCGCACGTTCAAGACAGATAAAAAGGTCTGCCGGGGCTCCATTTTTTTCAAGAACGTTTCTCATGATTTCTACAACGTAGCTTGTGGTTTTTATCGTCGCTGGGTGTGGGCTGAAAACCACAGCATTTCTAGCACGCAATCCCAAAACTCCTTTAAAAACCGGCGTTCCCTCGGGGTTGGTGCTTGGAATTAATGCGGCAATTACACCTATTGGCTTTGCAATTCGCACAATTCCTTTTTCGGGCAGCTTCTCGATGACACCAACGGTTTTTTGCTGCAATGCTTCGTATAAAATAGCGGGCATCTTTGCGGTTAGCTTGCTCATCTTGCTGTCCACACGACCCATGTTGGATTCTTTGAGTGCCATTTCGGCGATAACTCGTGCCGTTTCCGGGCGAGAAAGAGTATATACAATCGCAGCGGCAAGTTCATCTACTTTACGTTGTGAAAAGCTTTCGGCTATTTTCTGGGCATTTCGAGCACGTTTTAGCACATTTGAAATCTCTTGCTGTGGTGTCAATATAGTTTCTGTCATCAAAAATCCCCCATATAGTTAAATTTAGTCACATGCAAAACACATGGAGTGAAAAAGTGCGTTTTACACTTGTCTGTTAATTAATTGAAATATCAGAATATAAAGCATTCCTTGTGTTTATACGGTGCTCCCTCGCAAGCTCGGAAGCTGTTTGTTTATCTTTTCTTATCAAGGCATCAAGTTGTTTGCGATGATGCAGGTTTGATACTTCTCGAAATCCTTTGTTGCTTTCGGCTCGATACCAACTCGCAAGACCTAGATTCGCCACGAGTTGGTTGCGGTGTTTATTTATAAAAGAATTTCCTGAAAGAACAACGATTCCACTATGATATTGTTCATCGGCATCAAGCCACTCTCTTGCTTGCGAACTTGACATTAAATTCTCCATCTTTTCAACAGTATCTTCAAGATGTTCAATGTCATTTAATGTTATTTTTCCAAGCAACATCTTTTCTACACATATGTACATCGCCATACTTTCAAGAGCTGCGGCTTCTTCATAGCACATTATGACCTCTTCACGTGAAATTGCTTGAACGAAAGCCCCACGATTGTGCACAAAATCTACCAACCCATCTCTTTCCAAACGACGTATCGCTTCCCTGATTGGGGTTCGACTCACGCCACAACGTTCGGCAAGGGCGGTTTCAACCAACTGTTGCCTTGGAAGAAGTTCGCGTTCTGCAATCATATGCTTAATAGTTTGATATGCTTTTTCTGAATTGGATAAATTCTGCATTTTTTCTTTGCTCTCCCCACTTTTCATTAATATAATAAAAATATCATATTAATCAAATAGCGGTCAACTATAATACGATTGGTAAATCATAGGATGTATTGTATACAATTCTGTATGCAACTATTATAGCCATAAAAAACTTTTTATTCAATCGGCAAAAATTCCAATGTTTTTTGCAATATTTTGTCGAAAAAGTATAGTTGTGGTGAATTTGGTCAGATTTATAACTGATGCTTAATAGAATTCCATTTATTACTAACGCTATAAAAAGAGCTATTTTAGTTCGGTTCGGCAATTCATTTTTGTTGTTTACAACTGCTCCCGTAAAAAAGAAAAGCGGAAGTATAATCGCTTCCGCTAAAACTTCATATATTATGTTTAATCAAACAAACTGGCTTGCGATGTTAAATCCATAGTCGGACGGCAGTCCCGAGAGAAGAAACATTCTAACCGTGGTGTACAGCATGGGAAAAAAGCCCATGAGGAGCAGGGCAAAGTATAGCTTGTAGTTTAGTTAATTTAGTTCGGCTATAATGTTTTTGCTAGACATAAATTTTTCTCATTATGTAATTTTCTGAGTTGTCGCTCGGCATACCCCAAAACTACAGTTTCAATAATTCCGAGTTCTTTTCCGCAAATAGGACAATTCATATTTATAAGCTTTTTTATCTTCAACATCTTTTCCCTCCGACATTAGTAATAAACCTCTTAATAAACAGCGAAATATAAATTTTCACTATTAAAATCACCGAAAGCTTTTGTAATATCAGCTTGAATTTCGGTTGAACTTTTTAACAACTCAATAAAGTTTAATATTATATTCTTATCTATATGATATTCTTTATTTGTTTCAACACAACTCAGATTACTATTAGATTTTATATTTAATTCATGGTTATATAGTTCAAGTCTTCTATTGTTTTTAACATAAAACGGGGTTAATAAATATTCATCGTCGTCATCGTCAAAACAGATCTTTTTATCGGATTTAATTAAAGTAGTTTCAAAATCGTTTAGATTATATAAAATTTCGGTAATGGTTATCTGTTTTGTATTAATTAGAATTTTATTAAAATTCATT
>CAYJLG010000055.1:0-11635 GCA_964371035.1 uncultured Clostridia bacterium
TGATGTCGTGTGGCTTATTGGCATCTTTGTTGATAGCCGAGACAACCAGATTATCGTCTTTCTTGCGAATGGTTGTTAGTGTGTCGAGCATATCGACTGCTACTGTACCACCGTCTTTATTCACCACCTTTTTTTGTGGGTTATCGAGGTTTTTGGAATCTAGAATTATCTCACCCATTAGGTTGACGAACATATCAAAAACGTAGTATGTACTTCGCAAAACTATGCCATCTTGATGAGTGAAGATGCATCCTCGGGTATTTACTATCGGTGCAAAGTTCGCCATTCCAACAATGTCACAGTTTCTGTTGCAGGTGTTTAAAAAGCAGGCGGTAAATATGGCGTCCGCCATGGTGTAGGCAGAGTTTACATCATTTAGGTCACGGGGGTAAAGGTACTCCTCTTTTGTCACACCCTGCAACAGCGTGTGGGTATTCGGATGATACCAACCACGCAGATTCCATTCATCGAACGCTATCTTTATTTTGTTTTCTAGGTCGAGAGCCACCAACAAACTTCGGATTTTCTGTATCCTGTCCTCCAAATGGTTGGTGTATGCCATCACCTCATCATAGTTTGCATAATCGTTTGTGTGATAAATTTCATCCCAGTATTGATGAATTGATATCCAGTCAAGGTGGGGTGCTGCCTGTCTCAAAAGGCTAATATTCCAATCGACGTCGACCAGTGCAGCAGCGGAAAGCTCTGTGGTTGGGTCGACACGCTTTATCATCTTTGCCGACTCTAAAACAAGCCGTCCCCACTCCTCTGAGCTTTTCGCACCGAGCTCCCACGCCCCGTAGTTTTCGTTGCCGATGCTCCAGTATTTAACGTTGTGTGGTTGTTTGTGTCCGTTTTCTATCCTCGCTCTAGCATACTGCCCCTCGTTTTCCAGATTGCAATACTCTACCCAGTCACTCATCTCCTCCGCTGTGCCGGTGCCGGCGTTGGTGCAAATATATGGTTCACAGCCTATTTTCTGACACATTTTAACATATTCATCGGTTCCAAAGGTGTTGGGATCCTCCACCCTCCATGATTTGTCAAACATGGGTACACGCTGTTTTCCCACCGCATCTTTCCAGTGATAGGAAGAGACAAAACAGCCTCCCGGCCAACGAAGAATCGGAACCTTAATCCTTTTCATTGCATCTAAAACGTCGGTGCGCAGGCCATCCTCGTCGCTTAGAGGATTTCCCGGATCGAACACTCCACCATAAATTTGTCGATGAAAATGTTCGATGAAATGGCCATAAATCATCGGACTGCGTTCTCGCTTGGATTCGTTACTATAAATAATAAGCTGCATTTTCGATCCTTTCTGCCACCTAAACCTAACCTTAACGTGTTGGGATTACGAAGGGGTGATCTGCATCATCAAAATTAATCTCGTCGAAACAGGTTTCTCGCTCATATCCACTTCTGCTCTGCGACATACGATGGTAAAACAAATAATACTTCTCATCCTTTTTTATTATGCTGGAATGCCCCGTTCCACAAACGTCGTCGGTGGCGGTAATAAGTATATTATCATTGCTTGCATGGTATGGCCCGGTAACATTGTCGCTCCACGCATACTTTACGCAGTATCTTGGATCTCGGGTATCATAACAAGAATAGCTCATAAAATATCTACCATTAATCTTTTGAAGATGCGCTCCCTCACAATAAATTCCTTGTTCAAAAACATCAGGATCAAGGTTTTTTTCTCGATAAAGGTTGTTTGTAAAACAGATTGGTTCACCGAGAAGGTGGCATTCATCCAAACCAAGGGATATCTTAACAATATACCCTTTCCCCTGTCCAAACACTATATACGGCTGACCATCGTCGTCGATAAATATGTCCGGATCGATAACCTGACAATCGTAACTCCATGCAGCTATGAGTGGCTGGTTCAGCATGTCGGTAAACGGCCCAAGGGGACTATCTGATACAGCGATACCGATAGACTGCTCGGCGGTGAAGCTGAAGTAGTATCGCCCGTTATACCTTGCCATGCAGGGCGCCCACGCTTTGGTGC
This sequence comes from uncultured Clostridia bacterium, assembly GCA_964371035.1. Taxonomy (GTDB): domain Bacteria; phylum Bacillota; class Clostridia; order Tissierellales; family Sedimentibacteraceae; genus UBA1535. The sequence goes on from CAYJLG010000055.1 coordinate 2,024, forward strand.
TTGCCCATGTGATGTCGGTCAACGACAGGAGAAGCTGCTTCTCCGACCAGTTTATTAAATCTTTTGAGGTGAAGACATAAAAATTCTCGCTCATCCAGTTGGGACTATCCTGAGTGGGGTAAAGGTAATAGGTGGCGGTTTTAGAATCAAAAAAAATGTAGGGGTCTGCCCAAAAGCCTTTTAAAATGGGGTTTTTATTCATAAAACGATTATTCCTTTCTTGGTGTTTTTATCCACTCACCTGTGTGGCAAAACCTCAACATGCTTTGTTGAGGAAGAATGAAATACACATTTCTAATCTTCGCCTTGCATAAGTTATCTGCTTTCATGTTAGCATAAATCGCATTGCATTAAAATATAATACTTTGCAAAAAAACAATAACTTGTTGCATTTAATCAATGGGTGTCCCCTGATTATTGAGGCGAAATCGCCGTGGACTGCACCCGAAATGTTTTTTAAACACGTTGCTAAAGTAGCTTGGTTCGTCGAACCCAACCTGATCACATATTTCATACAGCCTCATCTCGCTGGTTAGTAACAGCTGGGCTGCTTTTTCCATCTTTGTGTTAATGATATACTCTTGATAGTTTATAGAGAAAACCTTTTTAAAGTTTCGGCTAAGCTGGAACTTGCTGATAAAAAACTTATTCGACACAGTTTCTAACGATAGATCTTCTTTCAAGTTCCTATCGATATAAAGTCGTACCTTTTGTATTATATCGAGATCGGCGCTTGGCTGGTTTGTCGACATCTCATTAACAATTCCAAGCAACGACTGCAAAAACAACTCCTTTATCACCTCGCAGCTGTAAAAGATGGCACTGTCTCCAAAGCTGTCGGTGTCTACCCTCTCAAGTAACACGGCAAAATCTTCTCCGAGATAGAGTAGCAGTGCATAGCACAGTTTTTTTACATAATCCGGCGATAGGTGAAGTTGCTCAAAACGCTCAAATAATTGTTCGGTGGTAAGCCTGAGCTTTTCCACCTCCCCGGTTGACAACCGATGTTGGATGGCGGTGATTTCGCTAACCGAAATCGGACCTTCGTTAAATATGTCCTTTGGATTGTAGCGATGCGGCTTTGTGTCGTAAAAGCTTTGTTGAACAGCTGTTTGCGCCTCCCACACAGCTACAGAGAGCTGTTTTGGTTCTTCTTTGAAGTGACTAACCCCAACCAAACACTCAGCGCTTGATAGCAGTAGCTCGACCTGCTTTTCATAATCATCACACGACCTGCAAAAAAGCAGGTGGTAGCCAAGTATGCTATCGCTATAACTGGCAAAAGCCTTGCTTAAAAGTGTTGATACCGACGTTGGTGATTTTTCATCAACTTTTATAGCGGCACAATAAAATCCGGCGTTGCCCAACATCGAAAACTCAATCGACTCCTTTGTTAAACCATGTCGATATAACAGTGTTTGTTGCAGCAGTTTACTCGCCGCTGTTGCCTGCTGTTGTAGTAGGTTCGAAATGCCTCGTTCCACTTCGCTGTTTAGCTCGGCTATGTCGATGGGCTTTAGTATATAGCTAGCGACACCTAAACGGATGCTTTGTTGTGCATACTCAAATTCGCTGTAGGCGCTCAAAATGATGGTGTATGGCAGGGTCACTCCTTGGTTGTTGCAATTTCGAAGCAGTTCGACACCGCTTAAAATCGGCATCTGTATGTCTAAAAGCATCAATTCCGGTTGTTGGGTTTTTATTATATCCAACGCCTCAGCACCGTTTTGTGCGTGCAATAGTGCTGAAATATTCAGCGCTGTTAAGTCCAGCACCTTTTCCACAAACAGATGTACCGATTGTTGATCATCCACCACTAGTAATTTCATCGTCGTAAATATCCCTTTCTCAAATTTATATAGCCTTCTTTCGGCATAGCCAAAGCCATGCAATAATTGTGATGATGCCTGTTACCGATCAAACTTTCGGGGTATCTCAATCGAAATCTCGGTAACGCCGTTGCCGCTGGAAAGCTTTATCCCATATTGTTTACCAAAAATCATCTGAATTCTCTTTTGAACATTGCTAAGTCCGATACCGTTTTTGTCGTCGTTGTTCTTTGAAAGCGATTGTGTTATCTCATTCAGCGATTTTTGAGAAATTCCTTTGCCGTTATCTCGAATTTTGATCACCAAAAGGTCGCCTTTAATTTGGGTAGTTATGCAGATTACTGCATCGTGTGGATCGTCGGAAAATGCGTGCTTTAAACAATTTTCAACAAATGGCTGCAATATTATCTTAGGCACTAAGCATTCCTGAGCCTCTTCGTCTAGAGCATATTCTACCGAAAGTTCACCATCGTATTTTTTAATAAAAAGCAGCAGATAATCTTGAATGTATTCCATCTCCTCCTTAAGCGAAACTTCAGAGGTGCTGTTGTGCATAGTGTAGCGCAACAGCCTACTGAGAGACACCACAATCTCGTTGGAGCTCTGGGGGTTGTTGCATATAATTTCGGTTTGCAACAGCTGTAATGTGTTAAACAGAAAATGTGGGTTTATCTGGGATTGTAATGCCCAGAGTTGAAATCTGTTCAGCTCAATATGTGAGATGTAATCCTGTTTAATCAGCACATCTAATCGTAACAACAGCTCATTAAAATGTTTCACAATTGTTGACAGCTCAACAAATGAATAGTTTTCCGACAACATCGATAGATTATTTTCATCAACCTTTTCGATGTTTTGTATCAAAACTGCCATCGGCTTTTTTATCGAACGTGAGAACAGGTAGGCTATAGCAGCATTACAAACTAAACAGACAGCAAGAAAAAGAATTATGTTGAACTGTATTGGGTCGGAATGTCGCTGTATTTCACGCATTGGAATATAGGAAACCAGTTTCCAGTCGCAAACTTCTGAGGTGTTAAAGCAGAGTAAAAACTTTTCACCATCGATAATCTCATGAAACACACCTTCTTTGTTGTTGGTGAGATTTTGTTGATTATCTTCCGAGAGTGTAAATGTTTCCCCAATCCTTGTGTTATCGTTCTGACCGACGATGGTGTTGTTTTCATCCAGTAAAGCAATTTTTCCGCTCTGCTCATAATTGCTAGACATAAGCTGGATGCCGAGCTGTTCCAAATCGAGAGTGGAGATAATTGCGCCGACGGTGGAATTGTTGTTAGGATTTTTAACTGCCATTGAAACTGATATTGTATACTGGTCAAAGTCGTTCGGTTTTTTTTCAGCTTTGTAATAATCCTGAATATGCAGACCCAGTATCTTGATATTGGCATTACTATCGATGTTAACCGCCTCTTGATACCACCACTGTGCCTGGTAGTCATATCCCGACACAAGGTTGTCACGTAGGTAGAGAGTGTTAACATAACCGTTATTTCCAATAATAAAAACATCATTGATAACCGGCTTAAAAAGGTCTATATTCCTTAGGATGGCGGCGGTGTTACGCTCTGCTTCCAATATTTGAGTATAATCGTGTATCGGCGGGGTTAGGCAGTCTAACACCGATTTGTAAGAGGTCAACAAGATCATCTTCGATTGTATGTCGGTAAGGTTTTGATCTAGAATGATCGTAGCCTGTTCAAGTGTCTTTTTAGTATAGTCGGTCACTTCTTTTTCTAACGAGTTTACCGAACTATATACCGAAAAAACGCCGAACAGCATTAATAAAACGCTGTTAACAACAATATAAAACGAGATCATCGAGGAGGCTATTTTCCGCTGACGTGGCTTCCTCTTTTTGTTAAATATCATCTCACCCTCTTAAGTTTTTATTACAAGTTTGATTATACAATATCAAGGTCGTCTAAAACAACAGATTGCAAGATAATATAAGTTTTAGGCAAAAAAACATATTGATATTTAATTTTTATGTGTGTTATGCTAAGAGTACGATAAATAACTAGGAGGTAAACATGAAAAAAGTTTTAGCATTGTTTTTATTTGCAACGATGATTTTTTCGGTGTTCGGTAGCTGTTCCGCCCCAGTGGAGGAAACACCAGCAGAACCGGACACATCCACGCAATCCCCACCAGAGAGTGATGCTCCAACAGAAGAAGCTAGTGTAAGCGGAACTTTAAGTATTCTTTCGTGGTATGATGAATCCAGAAGTGAAAACATGATGACCACTTTTCAAGAGATGTATCCCGATGTCGAGATTGACTATCAATACTCGCCCCCTGTTGCCGACTATGTAGAAAAGTTATCCACACTTCTTTACTCTGATGCAGCCCCCGACCTTTTCTATATGGCATTAGAAAACCGTGAAGATCTGATAAAAGGAGACTATGTTCTCGACCTTTCACAAGAAAGCTATATGACCGATGGAACTATTCCGGAAGCCGCAAAAGGTGTTTACAATGACGGAGACTCGGTTTATGCTCTTTCAATAGCCGGCTGGATGGGCGGAATACTATACAATAAAGACATATTTGCTGAGGCAGGTATTGAAACTCTACCCGAGACATGGGATGAATTTTTAGAGGTTAACCAGACCTTGATGGATGCAGGCATAACTCCAATGCTCGACAATTGCCAAGATGCCGCCGCCAACTTCCCGGTAGCGCTATATAACGCGGAGGTTTTCTCGGTAAACCCTGACAACGCACAACAGGTTTACGATGGCGAGACCACCTTTGCCGAGAGTTGGGAAGCTCCTGCTAAGATGTGGGGACAGCTGATCGAAAACGGTTATATCGACGCCAACATGGTTGGTATCACCAGTGATGACGTTGTTGCTCAGTTCGCAACCGAACAGGTTGCTATGATTTTTAGCGGTTCTTGGAACATCAACACTATTAACGAGATTAACCCCGAGCTAAACTATGAGTTCATGGGCGTTCCCGGGTCAGAACCGGGTAACTCTTGGTATGCAGGCGCACTTGATGTAGGTGTATGCATCAACAAAAATGCAACAAATATGGACGCTGCAAAAGCATTCGTATCCTTTATCGCCTCCCCTGAAGGCCAGGAAGCCTACTACAACGATTACGGCGGATTCTTGCTAACAACAGGCTTCACACCGGAGTTATCACCAGTGGTTGCCGATGCCGCTAAAGCCGCAGAAGAAGGTCGTTTCCGCATTCCGCTAAGTGACTGGAGACAACATACCGAGTCACTGAGACTCACCTTCTTAGCAGCACTGCAGGATGCTCAGGTTGGCAAAATTGCCCCCGAAGAGGTAGGTGTAAAGCTAGACGAAAAACTAGCCGAAGTTTCACAATAAAAATATTTAATTCAACGACAATAATTTAAGTTTCACAATGAACAGAAAGGGTGGATGAGAGGGTGAAAAAAAGACATATTTTAAAACATATACAGTATGAACTGTTCTTCTTGCCGGCCTTGGTTGCCTTCACAACCTTTACCATAATACCACTCATCCGAACCCTAATGTATAGTTTCACCGATTTTGACGGTGTGAGCAAGGAAATGAACTTCGTTGGACTTAAAAACTTTATTAGCGTATTTCAAGACGAGGTTATGCTTCAAGCCTTATTCAACACCCTGCTTTACACAGTTTGCACCGTAGTAATAATTAATGCATTGTCGTTACCGCTTGCGGTGTTTTTAGATCGACAAACGCGCATTAAAACAGCACAAAGAGCGGTGTTCTTCTTCCCCTCCATTGTTAGTGGATTGCTTATCGGATACATCTGGGGGTATATTCTATCCCCACTTGATTCCGGTGCGCTCAACTCGTTGTTTGGTGTGTTTGGACTGGGACCATTCGGATTCACGGCCGACCCGGTTCTCTCCAAAATTAGCATCATCGGTGTTGCTGTATGGATGCACACCGGATGGTACACCGTTATAAACATCGCATACCTGCAATCGATCTCAAATGAATACTACGAGGCGGCCAGTATTGATGGTGCAAGCAAAATCCAACAGTTTAAAAACATAACCTTTCCGTTATTAGCGCCCGCCTTAACAATAAACACATTACTGCTACTCACTAACGGGCTAAAGGTTTACGATCTACCATACGCTCTAACAAAGGGTGGCCCCGGTTTTTCTAACTATACCGTTACCCAGATTATTATACAGCGTGGCATCTCGGAAAAACAGTACGGCGTTTCAACGGCAATGTCTGCAATCTTTATCATTATGGTTATGATTATTGCAGTTTTGCAGTTTACCGCTATGAGAAAACGAGAGGAGAATATCGTATAATGAAAATAAAAAATCCTTTCACTCTTTCCGATCTGTTTTTGATTCCAATTGCAGCCCTTTTTCTTTATCCGTTTTACTTTCTGATTATCAGCACATTTAAGACATTAGGCGAGGTTTCAAAAGATCCCACAGCCTTTCCCGAGCAATTATATCTTGATAACTACATCGAGGTTTTTGAAAAAACTCCGGTAATGCAAGCCTTCTTTAACACCCTAACGATCACTGTATGCTCGGTTCTGTTAATCGTTGTTATCGGTGTGATGGCGGCGTATCCCGTGGTATTCAACCCTAACAAACTTAACAATGCATTGCTTTCCTATCTAATGATCGGTTTTTTAGTGCCTTTTCAGGCTATCCTGCTATCACTTTTCGAGGTTATGCAGACGCTGAATTTAATCGATAGTATTTGGGGAATAATTATATTTTATAGTAACGGTTGCGCCTTAACGGTTTTTTTAGCAGTAGGGTATATGCGCACCATTCCAAAAGAACTGCAACAGGCAGCTATCGTCGACGGTGCCGGCGTTGCAACGATCTTTTTTAAAATTATCTTCCCGCTTGTAAAACCGATTACTATTACATCCATTATCTTTAACACAATGTGGATATGGAACGACTTTATCGCGCCAAACATCTTTTTAAACTCTCGTAAAAATGGAACTCTGGTTCTAGAAATTTTTAGAGCTAAGGGACAATTTTCCACCAACTGGCCGGTGTTTATGACAGCCTCGGTAATAACCATATTTCCAATATTTATTTTCTATTGCTTTATGCAAAAATATATCATAAAGGGCCTCACAGCAGGTGCTGTAAAGGGATAGTTTCAAACACCGTGAAAGGGCCATTGTTAACATGACAAGGTTGATTATCGACACTGATATGGGGTGTGACTGTGATGATGCTGGTGCGCTAGCAATAGCTCATACACTTTGCAAGCTGGAAGAAGCAAATTTGCTGGCCGTCACTCACTGTTGTGACGGGCTTATCCCCTGCCAAGCGATAGATGCTATCAACAGATACTACAACAACGTAGTACCTGTTGGTGGTTTTTTTGATAAAACGGGAGTCTACGAAGGCTATAAACGGGGATACACCTGCCAGCTTGCCGAAGAGTTTCATTCCGACATTCGACCTCAAAATGGTGTAGCGCTATTGCGAAAAACGCTGTGGGAACAACCCGATAACTCGGTTACCCTTGTGGTCATAGGTTCGCTTTACACGATGCATTTGCTACAAAACAGCAAACCCGACAACATCTGCCCCTTAGAAGGCAAAAGCCTTGTTGGCAGCAAAATTGCCAAGACGGTTGTTATGGGCGGTCGTTTCAAGCAGTATTGGCCACAACCCTATCGGTTGAACGATGGTTATCTGGTGGAGAGCGAGTTTAACATAAGAGCGAATATATCCGCAGCAATTGATGTTTGCAACAACTGGTGCGGTGAACTGTATTTCGTGAGTTACGAGCTGGGTTTTCACATAAAAACCGGAGGCGACCTACTAGTTAAAGGGGCTCTTCAAAACCCTGTCCGGCGCGCCTATCAAATTTTCTGCAACGAAGCAAGGGAAAGTTGGGATCTTATCGCCGTTCTTTACGCAATAAGATCAGACCAAGGCCTATGGACACCATCGAAACATGGTAAAGTCTCGGTGTCTTCCGATGGCGTGACAACTATGAAAGAGGAAAAACACGGTCATCATCATCTTTTAACCCAAACAGCGCCTGATAACGAGATAATAAACCTGTTAGACACATTATTAGGTCAACAACCTTAGCCTACCACTCCAAAAACAAACTCTCCTGCATCTTTAGCTGCAGGAAAAAATAAGAATAGACCGAATATTCATAGCATAATGATTGTAATCACATTTTTAATACATTTTACTATTTAAGCATAGGAGCTAAAAACAAGGACTAATACCTCAAACTAATCCTTGTTTTACGCAACTGTTTTTATAGAATTCGAGTTTAACTTAGCATAACATCACCTGTCCAACACACTCTGTATTGGTGTCTTTAACCATTTATTTATCCATAGTCAACATCGAATATGCCTAACCCCTCTTCCTCCACTGCCAAAACTGCTTTTGATTGTAATAATGGTATTCATATATGTTTCCTCCTTAAAGTTTTCAAAAGCAAGCTGCAATTAAAATAATGGTGTAACAATTTTGACAAGTGATACATAGACCTTTTTATACCACTTTTCGTTGTCACAATCTTCTATACTCATCTTCTTACAGAGCTCCAACGTGTTAAGAAAATCTTTTTTTTGCTCTAATACTGCATTTGCCTTGTAAAGCCACACTCCACATTCAAAGTGGTGATACAGACTCCTGTAATCAAGATTTACCGTTCCCATGGTGGCTATTGTATCATCGCTCACAAATGTTTTGGAATGAATGAAACCCGGAGTATATTCGTAAACCTTTACACCTGCTTCAATAAGAGGTTTATAGAATGAGCGTGTCACCCAGTGGACATACCATTTGTCGCCGACATGAGGTGTTATAACCCTTATGTCAATTCCACGCTTTGCTGTACCTAAAAAAGTATTTAGCACCTCATCATCTACAACGAAGTATGGTGAGGTAATATAAACATAGTCGCTTGCTTGATTGAGTATGTTTTGGTAAATCCTCTGCGCCACATATTCTTTGTCAAGTGGGTTATCGGAATACGGTTGAACAAATCCTTTTTCGTCATTGCATGGTATGAAAGGTTTTTGCGGTTTGAATTGATTAAAATCTTCGTCTTTATCGCTGAAAAAACACCAAGTTTGCATAAACATAACCACAAGGGAAAAAACAGCATCCCCTTTTAACATTATGGCACTGTCCTTCCAATGACCATGCTTGGGGTACACATTGATGTACTCATCCGATATGTTAATGCCACCTGTAAATCCTACCTCACCATCTATTACAACGATTTTACAGTGGTCACGATTTTGAAGCACGATATTTAGCCTTGCTCTAAGCGGGTTTATCACCTCGCATTTTATGCCAAGTTTTCTAAGTGTTATATGGTACCCGTTGGGTAATACTCCTACACAACCTGCATCGTCATACATCACTCTGACGTCTATACCTTCGCTTGCCTTTTTCGTGAGGATTTCCAGTATTTCGCCCCACATTTTTCCTTCACCTATAATAAAATACTGCAAAAATATGTAACGCTTTGCTTTCCTTAGCTCCTCTTTCAGACATTCAAATTTTACCTCACCCAGCTCTAAATGTTTGGTAGTTGTGTTTTGGTGTACAGGGTAACCGCTAACGTTGTGGATATATCTTGATTGAGTGGCAATTAGGTGATCAGTTTCTTTTAACAAAAAAGAGGTGGTTTCGTCTTGTTTTAAATATTTTTGTGTATTTTCCTGTGCAATTTTTAGTTTGTTTTTGTATTTTTCATCCAGTATAGGCTCACCAAGCAACATATACAGGGCAACACCGAAAATAGGAAGAACTAAAATG
>CAYJLG010000056.1:0-11262 GCA_964371035.1 uncultured Clostridia bacterium
GGAGAACCAAATCTTTGTGAGTTTAACGAGCAAAAAGATTTGATGTTCTCTTCTGTGCCAGACAACTTCCCAATTGGAGTATCAGCGACAGATTTTATTATTTTTTCCTTTAGGGTACATATGTTAACTGTGAATAGTAACTAAATATTAAAATTATTTTTGAACAAATAGTGCTAAAACAGTTTCTTTTATTTTTAAATTATTATATAATACCTAGTGAAATGAAAAACAAGGGGAACGATATGAGTTTATTAAACAGTTTAAACGAAAAGCAATATGAAGCAGCTGCACATGATACAGGACCAATATTAGTAATAGCAGGTGCAGGCACAGGAAAAACAAGAGTCTTAACTCACAGAATTGCGCACTTGCTTAATTCTGGAAAAGCAAGATCAGGTGAAATCTTAGCTATAACATTTACAAATAAAGCTGCAAAAGAAATGAAAGAACGTATTGCAGATTTGATAGATAATGACGTGGAAAGAATGTGGATTGGCACTTTTCACTCTATTTGCGTTAGAATTTTAAGAAGAGATATAGATAGATTAGGTTATGATAGAAACTATGTAATTTATGATACAGACGATCAAAAGAACTTAATTAAAACGTGTATCAAAGAAATGAACTTAGACAGCAAAAAATACAATGTTAACACTATAAAAAGTATCATAAGTAACGAAAAAAATAATCAGGTAAGTGCTGATAATTTCATAAAAAACAACTTTGCTAATTTTAGCATGCGAAAAATCGGTGAGATTTACGAGCTTTATGAAAAAAAATTGAAGATTTGTAATGCACTTGATTTTGATGATTTAATACTAAAAGCCTTAAAATTACTACAATTAAATTCTGATGTTTTAGAATATTATCAAGATAGATTTAAATATATATTGGTAGATGAATATCAAGATACTAATAATGTTCAATACAATTTAGTGAAGCTTCTCGGACACAAAAAAGACGGTGATAACAACGTTTTTGTCGTAGGCGATGACGACCAATCTATATATGGTTGGAGAGGAGCAGATATTTCTAATATACTAGATTTCGAAAAAGATTTTGACAATGCAAAAGTAGTCAAACTTGAAAAAAATTATCGCTCTACCGACATCATATTAAACGCAGCAAATAGCGTAATCAAAAACAATTCCAACAGAAAAGGCAAAGATTTATACACTGATTTTTCTGGTGGTGATCCTATATTTGTTCTAGAAACAGATAATGAAAAAGAAGAAGCCTTCATCATTGCCTCAAACATAAAAAAAGAAAATAGCAAAAATAATATTAATTATTCAGATATGGCGATATTGTACCGTACAAATGCTCAATCTAGAACACTTGAAGAAGGTCTAATGGCATTAGGCATACCTTACAAAATAGTTGGCGGTTTGAAATTTTATGGCAGAAAAGAAATCAAAGACATCGTAGCATATCTAATGTTGATAAAAAATGCTAAAGACGACATAAGCTTTAATAGAATAATAAATGTACCAAGAAGAAAGATCGGCCCAAAAGCTATAGGAGCATTATATACACATGCTATCAACACAGAAATATCTATGTTTGAGGCATGTTACGATTCTAAAGAACTCGGCATTACTCCTGCAGGAACTACAAATATAGAAAGTTTTGTCGGAATGATAGAAATGCTTATGATTAAAAAAGATGTATTGCCGTTGTCTGAATTTATGCAAGCCGTTTATGAAGATACTGGCTATCAAAAGATGCTAGAAGAAGACAAGAGTATCGAAGGTATGAGTAGAATTGAAAACATGATGGAATTTTTATCTGCTACTAAAGATTTTGAAGAACGTTTCGAAAACAATACTCTAGAAGACTTTTTAGATCACGTAGCACTATTATCAGACGTAGATAAAACAGAAGAGACAGATGATGAAAGAGTTACACTATTAACAGTTCACAGTGCAAAAGGCTTGGAATTTAATTCAGTATTTATGGCAGGATTAGAAGAACGAACCTTTCCAATAATAAGAGAAGATAGTGAGGAAGACGCACTTGAAGAAGAAAGAAGATTGTTTTATGTTGCAGTGACAAGAGCAAAATCTAGGCTCTATATGTCTTATGCTAACGACAGATTAGTTTTTGGACACCATGAAATGAGATCTCCTTCGAGATTTATTTCTGAAATCCCATCAAACTACTTTGATAAGCCACTAAGAAGCGAAAATTCAAGGTTTAGCAAACAACCTGAAGCTACAAGCAAGAAAACAGGCGAATTTGATGATTTTTTTGGCGATGATAATTTTTATAGCAATTCTTCATTTAAACGTACAAAAGACAAAAAAACATTTAAAGGCAACAGCTTTGCATCACCAAATAGTTTTGATGATTTCGGTATGAAAATTAAAGATGTTTATGACGACATAGAAGTAGTAAATGTTGACAACGTAAATAGTTTTCGCGACAATAACAATTCAGTTCAAAATAACCAACCTCGCTTTACAGGACTTAAATCCCAGAAAGTTGAAATAGGTGACAAAATAATGCATAAGGCGTGGGGTATAGGCACAGTAATTAGTTTTAGCGGTGAAGGTGAAAAACAAAAAATTACTATAGCTTTTGATGAAAAAGGTGTAAAAACAGTTATGCTTGCACTAGCGCCAATTGAAAAAATTTAATAAAGAAAAGCTACAAAGGAGCAACAACTAAACATGGATAAAATCAAAAGAATCAAAGAACTTACTAGGATAATTAACAAGCTTAATTATGAATACTATACTCTTGATAATCCTACCGTGACAGATAAAGAGTATGATGCCTTGTATGATGAACTTAAGGAGTTAGAAAATAAAGAAAGTCATTTTGAGCCAGACTCACCAACACAGCGAATAGGTGGCGAAATACTTGATAAATTTGAAAAACATAAACATTTAAGTAGACTTCAAAGTTTAGATAAAGCTCAAAATTTTACCGAATTAAGGTCGTGGAATGATAGAGCTCAAAAATTGATAAATGAATATAATTCTTCAAATGAAGAAAAATTGCCACCTATCGAATATATCTTAGAACTTAAATTTGACGGATTAACAATAAATCTTACTTATGAAAATGGCTTGCTTGTACAAGCTGCCACACGAGGAAACGGTGAAATAGGTGAAGCTATTTTGCCACAAGTAAAAGCTATTAAGTCAATACCATTAGCTATTGATTTCAAAGAAAAAATTGAAATACAAGGTGAAGGTGTAATGCCTCTATCATCTTTTGAAAAATATAACAAAACTGCAGAAGAACCTCTTAAAAATGCACGAAACGGTGTTGCTGGCGCATTAAGAAATCTAGATCCTAAGATTACAGAAAAAAGAATGTTGTCAGCTTGCATTTATAATGTCGGATACGTCGAAGGTAGAGTTTTTTCTACACATGAAGAAATGATCGCTTTTCTAAGAGAAAACAAAATGCCTGTCTTCAATTATATAAAAAAATTCTCATCGATTGAAGATATTGAAAAAGAAATTGAAGTTTTGACTCACACGAGGCATAATCTTGACGTGCTTACAGATGGATTAGTAATCAAGATAAACGATATGAAAACTAGAGAAGTATTAGGATTTACTCAAAAATTTCCACGCTGGGCAGTAGCATACAAGTTTGAAGCAGAAGAAGTTACAACCAAACTCTTAGACATAGAATGGAATGTAGGTAGGACTGGTAAAATTACGCCTACAGCCATCTTAGATCCTATCGATATTGGCGGAGTAACTGTAAAACGTGCAACACTAAATAATTATGATGATATACAAAGAAAAAATGTAAAGCTAAACTCCATAGTTTGGCTAAGACGCTCAAACGATGTAATCCCTGAGATAATGGGTGCTGTTGAAGACGATACTAATAGTGATGAAAAAGAAATTAAAATGCTTTCAAATTGCCCTGCGTGTGGTTCTGAATTGACACAAAATGGCGTACATTACTTTTGTCTTAACTCTATGTCATGCAGGCCACAATTAGTTTCTAAAGTCGTGCATTTTGCGAGCAGGAATGCAATGAATATAGAAGGTTTTAGTGAAAAAACTGCATATCAGTTATTTGATGAACTCGAGCTAAAAGATATCTCTGATTTATACAAGTTAACAGTTGAAGATTTATCAAACTTAGAGAGATTTGCTGCAAAAAAAGCTCAAAATATGATTGATGCCATTGAAGCATCTAAAAACTGTGAGCTGCATAATTTTATATATGCACTTGGAATTCCTAACGTAGGAGAAAAAACTGCAAAAGATTTAGTTAAAACGTTCAAAAGCTTGGATGGCATCAAAGCTGCACAATTTGATGAACTTATTGCAATTAACGATGTTGGAGACGTAGTTGCAAATGAAATTATAGCCTTTTTCACCAATCCAAAAGTGCTAGTTACAATAGATAAACTCTTAAATTCAGGCGTAACTCCGACTTTTGAAGAGATAGAAGTTTCTACAGAAAGTCCGTTTTCAGGTAAAACAGTAGTATTGACAGGTACTCTTTCTATAGGTAGAAATGAAGCTAAGGAAATAATTGAAAAATTAGGTGGAAAAATTTCTGGAAGTGTCAGTAAAAAAACTGACTTTGTCATAGCTGGCGAAGAAGCGGGAAGTAAACTTACTAAAGCACAAGAATTAGGTATTACAGTGCTTAACGAAGATGAATTTAAAAACATGATTTAAAATAATTTTTATTCATTACAAATTTTTAGTGCAAAGGAGAACGCGCCACTAATTAGTATGTGCGTAACTAAAACAAGATATGAGCGAAAGAATTATTACAAATTTAAATTTAGAAAAAGATTTTCACAATTTTGAAGAACTTTGTCTTTTATCTTTTGGAGAAAGGACAAACCAAGATTTTGAGATGCATAAGTGGATGTTTGATGAAAATCCATATAATCCTAATGGCGAAAACATGATGTATGTCTTAAAAGACGGCGATAAAATCATTGGTGCCGATGGATTAATACCTTTTGAACTATACGTACGCGGTAAAGTTTTGCTTGCGGCTCATTCCGTCAAATCTATGACGCATCCTGAATTTAAAAGGCAAGGAATTTTCAGAACTATGACTGATAATTCAGTAGAATCAGGAAGACAAGGTGGTGTAGACGTCATCATTGGACTTGCAAATGTGAACTCATACCCGGCTTATGAAAAATTTGGTTGGCCTACCCTTTTTGAAAAAGAAGTATATATACGACCTATTAACATAAAGAAAAACTTGTTGCCTAGAGTAAAAATCGGATTTCTAGCTTCTCTTGGAAACACTATGTATAAACTTTATGATGGTACGCGCATGTCATTCAAAAATGAAAGTTCAAAATTAAATGCCACTGTCAAAGAGTTTGATTTTGTACCCGAATCGATAAATGAATATTGGGAAAAATATAAGGATGAATATAATGTTGCAATAGTAAGAGATTACAAATATTTAAACTATAGATACAATAAACGACCAGATGTAAAATATAAAACTCTGTTGATAGATTCAGACAATGAAAAAATCGGTTTTGTCATCTTAAGGGTTACTACAGTCGGACAGTCTACGATTGTTTCTGTTGCAGAAAATTTCACTTCGCCTAATAACGAGCGATATATATCTACACTAGCTGAAGCAGTAGTGAGTTTTTCACGCAAAATCAATGCTGCATACGCAGTAGTAGGGACAGGACTGCACGGAAAATATAAAGAAGTGTTTTTAGACTATGGGTTTATTAAAAACAAAAAACCACTACTTAACAACATGATGATTGCAAAAACTTTAACAGACAAGACATCAGATGATGAGCTTACAGGCCATGAAAAATGGCACATAACTCAAGGCGATGGAGAGACTGAATTAGATTTATAAAATTATAATTACATTGTTTCGGAACAGTCAAGACCGTTCCCTACAATTTTAGAGCGTCAAGGGCGTCTCTCATAATAATTTATTAGGAGGATTCAAATGTATAATTTCAACAAAATTTTAGACAGAAAAAACACAGATTGCGTCAAATGGGACATGGTAGACGCTGGACTAGGTAAAAATGAAGTGTTGCCTTTTTGGATTGCAGACATGGATTTTGAGGTGTTGCCAGAGTTGACACAAGCAATTATAAAGCGTGCTGAACATCCGACTTATGGATACACTTTCCCTTCAGAAAATTACTTCGAAACTTTTAAAAATTGGGCTAAGACAAGACATGATTTTGAAGTGAAAAAAGAAGAAATCATACCTGTTCCAGGGATAGTATGTGCGACAGCTTTTATTATTCATGCTTTAACAGAAAAAGGCGATAAAGTAATGGTAAACACTCCTGTTTACAACCCGTTTTTCAGTGTTATTAAAGAACATGAGCGAGTAATGGTTAACTCAGAACTCAAAATAGTTGATGGTGTTTATAAGTATGATTTTGAAGACATGGAACAAAAATTTAAAGATGGCGTTAAATTATTTATACTTTGTAGTCCTCACAATCCTACAGGTAGAATATGGGAAAAATCAGAATTAGAAGATATACTAGCACTTTGCAAAAAATACAATGTTTATATCTTTTCAGATGAAATCCATTGGGATTTAGCAATAAAACCTGATGTTAAACATATTCCTATGCTTAACATTAAAGGTTCAGAAGAACTTACTATAATGTCAGTTGCTCCAAGTAAAACTTTCAACATAGCTGGGCTAAAATCATCTATGATAATCATAAGAAACGAAGAAATACACGAAAAAATCAAAAATGCTGTCTCTAGTTTCCACATTTCTCCAAGTTTGTTTGCTTTTAAAGCTACAGAAGTAGCTTATCAACATGGTGCTCAGTGGGTAGATGAACTACAAGCATATTTATATAACAATGCAAAAGAAGTTGTTTCTTTCTTTGAAAATAATTTACCAAAAGTAAAGACTTACATTCCTGATGGAACATATCTGATGTGGTTGGATTTTTCTGCTTATGGATTATCTCAAGAAGTAATTATGGATAAACTATTAAAAGAATCACTAGTTCATCTAAATAGTGGTCCTGATTATGGTCCTAATGGTGAAGCAGATGGATATGTAAGATTAAATATAGCTATCCAACATCAGTTGCTTGTAGAAGGCTTAAATAGAATAAAATCAGTGTTTGAAACACTTTAACATCTAATTTGGAGGACATTTAATGAAAAAAGAAAACTTGGCTATAATTTTTTCACTAATAACGCATATAATTTTTGGACTAAGTTTTCCTTTTTCCAAAATCGCATTGGAATATAGTAGCCCAATAACTCTATTAGCTCTTAGATTTTTATTAGCGTTCGTAGTTTTAAACCTAATTTTATTTTCAGGTAAAGCTAAATTAAATTATAAAGGAAAAAATCTCAAAGGTCTCCTTTTAATGGGTATATTCCAACCTATACTCTATTTCTTATGTGAAATGTTTGGAATACAATTTACTACAGTCACATTTTCTTCGGTTATGATAGCGCTCATTCCGATTGTTTCACTATTTTTAGAGGCTATTTTCTTTAAATTTAAAACTAATTTATTTCAAGTGTTTTGTGCTATCTTGTCCATCTCTGGAGTTATCATGATGACTATGTTAAACGCGAGCGATGGCATTATCACTGTAGGTGGAGTAATATTATTGATAGGAGCAGTACTTACTGCTGTTGGATATTCTTTTACTTCAAGGATCACTAGCTCTGATTTTTCTGCATTTGAAAGAACTTACTTCATGTTTATGTTAGGCGCTACTTTTTACTCTATCTTAGCAATATTTGAAAACGGTGAAAACACATACCAAGCATTTATAGCTCCTTGGAGTAGCAGTTCCTTTGTTGTATGTATTCTCTTCTTAGGTGTATTAAGTTCAGTAGTGGCATTTTATGGCATGAACTACGCATATAGCAACGCACCTGTATCTAAGGTTGCTATTTTTGCAAATATAGTACCAGTAGTTTCGACTGCTGTTGGAGTAGTATTTTTAGACGAGCCATTTAGCATGTTGCATTTCATTTCTATAGTCGTAATACTTGTTGGCTTGATAGGTTTTCAGAAGGCTCAAGACATATTCAAAAAAAGACAAAACGATTAATACCAGAATTTCGAAAACAGATAAAATACAAACGGCTACGGTGATTTTCAGTTCACCGTAGCCATTTTAAATATAACATTATTATTTTTTAAGTTTTGCTATATCGATACGTTTTGTAGCTTTTTTTAGAGCTAATTCAGCTCTATCAAAGTCTGTATCGCTTTGTTTAGATTCAAGTCGTTGTTTAGCTCTGTCTCTCGAAGCTTCAGCTCTTTTTACGTCGATATCTTCTGCCCATTCTGCAGTATCAGCTAAAATTACAACTTTTTCTTTTGTAACTTCTATAAATCCTCCTGATAACACAGCGTGTCTATGCTCACCATTATGAATTACATTCATCTTGCCTATGCCTAGTGGTGCAACATATGGTTCGTGGTTAGCAAGTATACAGATATCACCAACTACAGTTCTTGCAACTACTCTGTTTGCATTTCCTGAATAAACAACATTTTCAGGTGTAACTATTTCTAGCAAAAATTCTTTTTCTGCCATAATGACACCCCTTTTCTAGTTTCTTTCTTTCATTTTTTCAGCTTTTTGCAAAACTTCGTCTATTGTTCCTGCAAACATAAAAGCTTGTTCTGGTAAACTATCATGCTTACCTTCTAATATCTCTTTAAATCCTCTGATAGTTTCTTTCAAAGGAACATATTGTCCTTGCATACCTGTAAACTGCTCAGCAACTGTAAATGGTTGAGATAAGAATCTCTGCATTCTTCTAGCTCTTGCAACAGTGATTTTATCTTCGTCAGACAATTCATCCATACCTAAAATAGCGATAATATCAAGAAGTTCGTTATATCTTTGTAAAACTTCCTGTACACCCCTAGTTACTGCATAATGCTCATCTCCAACGATTTGAGGATCTAGGATTCTAGAAGTTGAATCTAGTGGATCAACTGCTGGATAGATACCCATTTCTGAAATTTTTCTTGATAGTACAGTCTGTGCATCAAGGTGAGCAAATGTAGTCGCTGGAGCAGGGTCAGTTAAGTCATCGGCAGGAACGTATACAGCCTGAACCGAAGTGATCGAACCTTTCTTAGTAGAAGTGATTCTTTCTTGTAATTGTCCCATTTCTGTAGCAAGCGTAGGCTGATATCCAACGGCACTAGGCATACGACCAAGTAACGCTGAAACCTCAGAACCAGCTTGAGTAAATCTAAATATATTGTCTATAAACAATAGTACGTCTTGACCCTCTGAATCTCTAAAATGTTCAGCCATTGTAAGACCCGTAAGAGCAACTCTCATTCTTGCTCCAGGTGGCTCATTCATCTGTCCGAAAACCATCGTAGTTTTATTGATAACTCCTGATTCAATCATTTCATGATAAAGGTCATTACCTTCTCTAGTTCTTTCACCAACGCCAGCAAAAACTGATAATCCACCGTGTTCAGTAGCTATATTGTTGATAAGTTCTTGTATAAGAACAGTTTTACCAACTCCTGCACCACCAAACAGCCCTATCTTACCACCTTTTGAGTATGGACACATAAGGTCAACTACTTTTATTCCAGTCTCAAAAATTTCTGTAGTAGTTTGTTGTTCATCAAACGAAGGTGCCTGTCTATGAATAGATGATTTTTGAATATGGTCTAAAGATTCTTTTCCATCTATAACATCTCCAGTAACGTTGAAAATTCTACCAAGAGTTTCTCTACCGACAGGAACAGATATCGGTGAACCAGTATCTACTGCCGCCATGCCTCTAACAAATCCATCTGTAGAGTCCATGGAAATACATCTTACAAGGTCATCACCTATATGCTGAGCAACTTCAGCAATAATAACCTTGTCATTTAGTTTTATTTCTATGGCATTGTAAAGATTTGGAAGATGTCCTTCGTTAAATTCAACGTCGACAACCGGTCCTATGACCTGCTTTACTTTGCCTATGTTCTTTTCTGACAAGAATATTCACATCCTTTCTTCTTTGTAAATCTGATTTTTAGCAATAAAAACTATCAGATATGTAATAGCTTTCACTTTTATTGCCTGTTGATACATATTACTTCTGTTTTATGAAAGTGCATCCGCACCACTTACTATTTCCGATATTTCCTGTGTGATAGCAGCTTGACGTGCTCCATTTTTGATTAAATCAAGAGATTTAATCATTTCTTCCGCGTTGTCTGTAGCACTCTCCATCGCAAGTCTTCTTGATCCATTTTCACTCGCCGATGACTCTATCATAGCTCCATAAACCGTGCTTATTATATATTTTGGAATTAAATATTCCAAAACATCCTCAGGTGAAGGTTCAAATCTTATAAGTGCTAAGTTTCTTGCCTTATTCTGTGATGCTTCTCTTTTTTCAAACTTAGCAGGTAACAATGACAGTGCAATAGGTTCATAAGAAATAGTGCTTTTAAACTGCGTGTATACAATCTTTATTTCATCAACTTCTTTTTCGACATAAAGTTTAACAGCCATTTGACCAATTTTTTTAGCACTTGCTGAATCAGGGTTTTCAGATATACCTGTATAGCTGTCTATAACCTCATAACCTCTTCTGTTAAAATAGTCACGACCTTTTGAGCCTATGGCAATGATACATGCTTTACTCTTGTCTTTGATTTCTGATTGTAACATTTTGCATGCGTTTGAATTGTATCCGCCCGCAAGTCCTTTGTCAGATGTTATAAGTATATAGAGAGTTTTTTTGACTTCTCTTTTAGTAATAAAAGGATGTCTCATACTGCCCGAATTTTCAAGTACATCTCTTATGCTTTCAAGAACACTGTCAAAATACGACTTTGATTTGTCAAGTCTTGTTCTAGCTCTTTTAAGCTTTGAAGTTGCTACTAATTCCATCGCCTTAGTGATTTGCATCGTACTGTTAACACTTTTTATACGTCTCTTAATATCATTTAATCCTTGAGGCAATTTTGTACCTCCTTACTTGAAGCTCTTTTTAAATGCAACTATGGCTTCATTTAATTTTTGTTCTGTTTCTTCCGACATTTGTCCGCTTTGTTTGATAGTCAGGCCAACTTCCGGATATTCAATATCCATAAACTTGTAGAATTCAGCTTCAAAATCAGTCACTCTATCTACATCTATATCAGATAAATATCTTTTATTGGCAACATATATAATCATTATTTGATTTTCAACGGCAACAGGCTTATACTGTGGCTGCTTCAATATTTGCATAAGTTTTTGTCCATGATCAAGAGCATCTTTAGTCTCTTTATCTAAATCAGAACCAAACTGTG
>CAYJLG010000057.1:0-10936 GCA_964371035.1 uncultured Clostridia bacterium
TAACCCCATTGGCTTTGTTATTCAAAGCTTTCGCTTTGTAGTTTTATTATACAACGTTTTGATGAAAATTGCTATATTTTTGTGTTAAATGTTTTTGGAACTTTACAATTTAAAAATCTATTATCAAAATCAGACGGGAATATGAATCTTTTATACATAGCTTACTAAAACAACCGTCATTCGAAAGTGCGGATTTGAGTGGTAAATTTTAACAAAGATATATTCACATAAAGAATCATTTGTTTCTACCTATTATCTCTATCTGGGTCAGTGCCGGGAATGGGCTCTCGTCGTCAGCTTTTAGAAGCCGGTCGAACTTGACCCATGTTATGGTGCGGGGAGATATGTCGAATTGTTGCGGTCTTTTTGTTTTGATAAAGTTCAACACCTCCTCACTGCCGTCGGAAAAGCTCACCGTACCGCTCGTCCAGTAGCTGTCGTGGGGGAAGTCGGCACGCAGTGTGATTTTTACTTCGTCGATGGTGACAGTTCGACCGAAGTCTATCTTGATGGCAGCGTTTGGATCTTGATTGATGCCCCAACTTTGATACGGCCATCTGCCGTGATTTTCATTTTCAAACACGCCGTCAATGGCGTTATACGAGGCGAACACCGCCTCTCCTCTCGTCTCAACATTGGCGGAGGAGTGGGGGTAGTAGCCGATTTCCCCATGTCGGTCGTAAACATTGAGCGCGAGGTTTTGCCGTGCCGATATCTCCTTCTCGGTGGCGAGCCTTGCACGAATTACATGACGCTCACCGACAAAGCATTTGGGTGAGAATACTATCCTGTCGCTGTCAAAAGGAATGGTGTAAGATATTTCATTTTGAGTGGCATAGATCAGCTGTGGTGCAAGGCTGTCCTCAAACTGCACCACAAGATAGCAGGGTATAGTTTGTATTTTCAGCACCACCGCATCGCCGTGCTGATATTCCTTTATGTGCAAAAGGGTGCAATCGGTATCTTCTTCCGACCTTGACAATACATCGCCGCCGGAATTTTTTATCATCAGCTCTAAAGAGTTCATAATTCTCCTTTTTTTACGGTTGTTTTCCAATGTATGCGAGGATACCGCCGTCTACATACAGTACATGTCCGTTGACAAAGTTGGAGGCATCACTTGCAAGGAAAACAGCAGGGCCGGCAAGGTCTTCGGCGGCACCCCAGCGCTCTGCCGGTGTTTTAGCGATGATAAATTGGTCGAACGGATGTTTTGAGCCGTCCGCTTGGGTCTCACGAAGCGGTGCTGTCTGCGGTGTGGCGATATAGCCGGGCCCCAAACCGTTGCACTGGATGTTGAATCTGCCGTATTCGGAACAGATGTTGCGGGTGAGCATCTTTAAACCGCCCTTTGCCGCCGCATATGCCGAGACAGTCTCACGTCCCAGCTCCGACATCATGGAGCAGATATTAATAATCTTGCCGTGACCCTTTTTGATCATTGACGGGATAACCGCCTTGGAGACGATAAAGGGTGCGTTGAGGTCAACATCGACCACCTGACGGAAATCGGCGGCGGACATCTCGGTCATCGGCACACGCTTTATTATGCCGGCATTGTTGACCAGAATGTCAATGACACCTACCTCCTTTTCAATGGTAGCGACGAGGTTGTTGACCCCCTCATCATCACAGACATTGCAGACATAGCCATGTGCTTTGACGCCGATTTCTTCATAAGAGGCGAGACCTTTGTCGACATTTTCTTGCGATAGGTCGTTAAAACAGATTGTTGCACCCGCCTTTGCAAAAGCCGAGGCTATCGCAAATCCTATGCCGTAGCTTGCACCGGTTACAAGAGCGACCTTTCCTTTTAAACTAAAATTTTCCATACTGTTCTCCTATTTCATCTTGTTCATCGGTATTGCGTCCATGTCATCAAAGGTTTGGTTTTCGCCGCCCATCGCCCAGATAAAGCTGTAGCTCGTCGTGCCGCAACCGCTGTGGATACTCCAAGACGGGCTGATGACCGCCATTTCGGATTTCATGACGATGTGGCGTGTCTCGTCCCTCTCACCCATCAGGTGAAATACCACATGCTCGCTTGGGAAATCAAAGTAGGTATAAATTTCCATTCTGCGCTCATGGGTATGTGACGGCATGGTGTTCCAGACGTTGCCCTCGTCGAGTTCGGTCAAACCCATCGTGAGCTGACAGGTGGGGAGGACGTCGGGGTGGATAAATTGGTTGATGACACGCTTATTTGCGGTGGAGTTATCGCCGAGCGGTTTTTTCGCCGCATCAGCTTTTGTGAGCAGTTTTGTCTCGTAGCTCATGTGGGCAGGGGCGGACACTATGTAGAATTTTGCGGGAGAGTTTTTGTCATTGCTCCCAAAAACAATCTCCTTTGCGCCCTTGGTGACATAAAGGCAGTCTTTAAAACCGAGGTCGTGCCTTGTCCCATCGACCGTGATTGTGCCGGCACCGCCGATATTAAACACCCCGATCTCACGACGCTCTAAAAAGAAGTCGGTGCCGAAGTTTGCACGGCAGTCCATGCCCTGCTCGATGTTGACCGCTTTGTCGGTCGGCATACAGCCGAGCGTCACCATGCGATCGACATGGGAATAGACACCAACAACAGTGTTTGCGACATAGAGATTTTCTATCAGAAATTCCGCCCTTGTCTCGTCGGTGGTATAGCGTTTAAAGTCTTTTTGATTTGCTGAATAACGAATATCCATTTTGTCTCCTTAATATCTAGTTTACCAATAAAGTTCCCAGTCCCGAACAAGACGCGTCAACGCCTCCATATAGAAATAGTCTCCCCATGTGTTGCACTCATTCAGCCCGATGTCTTTACAGGAGTTGAACTCGGTGGAGCGACCGTAGGTGCCGTATTTTATGACACCGTTTGATTTGTTGTAATCGGTGATAGCACATTTTTCCGCTACGGCAAGCAGGATTTTTTTTGCGCATGAAGTATAATATTTTGCCTTTTCTTTGTTCAGGTATTTGCTCATCTCCAACATACCGCACACCGCGATAACCGCCGCCGAAGAATCGAGCGGTTCGTCGGAACCGTCGCTAAAGGTGAAATCCCAGTACGGCACAAGGTCGCTCGGGAGATGGTCGATAAAGAACTGCGTCACCCTCTCGAACAGATCGATGTACTCCGGGTTTTTGATGTATTTATAGGCGAGCGCCATGCCGTAGACCCCCCACGCCTGACCTCTTGCCCATGCGGAGTCGTTTTTATATCCTTGATGTGTGACACCGTTTTTCGGCGCTCCGCTCTCGTGGTCGAAGAAAAATGTATGGTAGGTGCTGTTGTCCTCACGCACTATGTGTTTCATGGTGGTTTTAATGTGTTCGGTAGCGATATTGGCATATTTTAAGTCCTTAGTCTCAGCACTCGCCCAGTATAAAAGTGGCATGTTGAGCAGGCAATCTATGATAAGTCGTTGGCAATCCGCATCGCCTATAGGCCCCCACGCCTGGATAAATTTGCCCTTTGATCGATATCGGGATATAAGATAATTAGCGGCGGACAGCGCGGCGGCTTTTCCCGTCTCGCTCCCGACCAGCTTGTAGGCACTTACACAGGAAAGGGAAAAAAGAAAGCCCATGTCATGATTGTTGATATCAATCATCTCATCTATGCGATTTTTAAAGCTGTCCACCTGCTTTAATGCAGAATTTTTAAAAACCTCGTCTTTTGTGTGTTCATAGCTGAGCCATATCTGCCCCGTCCAAAAGCCGGAAGTCCAGCTGACATTTTCACTCTTTGGATAAAAACCATCCTGTGATACGTTAATCTGAAAATTGTCAGTAAAATGAGGCAGATTTTTTTTCACCTGAGATACGGCATTCTCTAGTGCTAAGTTTGCCTGCATGGTTGTTATTTCTTGATAGTTATCTAAAGTTTTTTTCATCAAACACCCTTTCTGACTATATGCGGTTTATATTATTTGTTTTTGCCGGGAGGATTGTTGTAACGATTGCGATATTCCGCCGGAGTAATAGCATAATATTTTTTAAAGAATCGAATGAAACTTTGGACGTTGTTATAGCCCACCTTTTCTGAAATTTCAGCAATTTTATTGTCTGAAGTTTTTAATAGTTTTTTTGCTTCCGCCATCCTTGTGTTGGTAATATACTCATAGACCGTAAACCCCGTTTCGTTTTTAAACAGTGAGCTGAGATAACCCGAAGATAAGAAAACGCTGTTTGCCACATCGTCCAAAGAAATATTGTTTGGATAGTTGTTTTCAATAAACACGATAGCTCCGTATATGCTAACGGAGTATACGTTGGTTTTGTTGTTTTCAAGTGCGTATATACTCTCGGACATAATCTCTTCTACAAGCTCTCTTATCTGTGAAACATTTGAGGCGTTTGAAAAACTCCTGAAAATATCTTCTTTGCTGTATTCACTTAAAATTAGGTGACCGTTATCCGAGAGGGTGCTTAACAGTTGAATAACAATAATATAAATTTGTTGCTTTATCCATAATGTGTCATTGCTGGATTTTAAAGTATAATTCACAGTTTTTGTTATACTTTCCATCGCTTCTTCTTTTTTGTGATTAAGAAGAAGTTGGGCGACATGTATACCGTCGTGGCAATATGTGCCGCTTTGGTGAAAACGCATAAAATCTGTTTTAGGGGAAACAAAGGATCGATTGCCCTCAAATGTTGCGTGCTGTAGAAGTTGCACAGCACCGTAATATATGGTGCTTATAACAGATATATCATCAAATTCGTTGCTCAAACACCAGATTGAACGCGAAAAGTCACTTGATATATGCGTTTGTTCATGTCGTAACATCTCTTCAAAAGCGTCGAGCTTTAAATTCGTATTTGCTAAAATAATATAGTTGCAATTTTTCCCCGTGTCCATGGTAAGAATGGTTTCACATTCTATATTTTCGGTTATAAAGGTGTTTATATCTAAAGCCAGTTCAGATATTTTTTGTTTGGAAAACCCTCTGATCAAGATTAAATAAAACAGCTTGTGTTCCATGGAATTCCCCGATAGTTCGAGGAGATAATTGTATTTTTTCTGCTCGAAAGGCTCGTTGATCAGTTGCAATAAAGTTCTTCCTATAACTATAGGTATCGCCTTTTTATAGTTTGCATCGGTTGTGTTCTGCTTGTCCTGTAGTTTTTCAAACGCATCTTCGATAACCTTGTAATCGTCTTGGGTGTTTTGGGCGTGGTTCACAGTACCATCTTTTGAAATGCTGTTTCTGAGCTTTTTAAGAGGATTGCGATAATAGGAATTAATTGATATCAGCGTGAGACTTGTGAGAATTAAAAAACCTATTCCGACAACGACGATTAAATAGCTCACCCTGTTTGATAGAGCATATACTGAAGTGTAGTCACTAACCATGATATAGGATATATTAGTAAAGATGGTTGGCTCATCAAAAATCATTAATCTTTGTGAACTCTCTGTCTCATAATGCAGTTCATCGTCATTATATATAGAAGAAAAATTACCGTATAAATCGAGAAATTGCGAATTTGAATATATCGTGTCATGGTTGTTTTTAATCACTACATAATTGTCCGACGTTGAAAAAGTTATGTTTTTTTCAAATTCCCCCGGGTTGAGAAAAAGCGCGAGTGTAAAATTTTTGTCGGTATTAATTGCTTTGAAAGTGCGTGATAAAATATAGTTTCCATCTTTTTGATCTTTTGTCAATTGCAGTGAGTTGTCATCTGACCCCAAAAAATGATCTGGATTCGGAGCTTCGTATTTTGTGATATCACTCACGATCACTTCGTTTTCATGGTCGTATAAAACTATGCCGTCAATCACATTTGTTCCGTCCACGATAGATCGGAACAGCTGGATTATAGATAGATATTCGATTGATGATAAATCTTCATCGCCGCTGAGCAACAATAAATCCCGTATTTCCTTATTGCCGATTAAAGAGTAGATGGTGGCGTCTAAAGCCTCCAGTCTATCTTCAAATATATTTTTCTTTTCATCATAGAGCAGACGGTTTGTATTTGTTAGATTAGACATGGTTATTTGAGTGTAGTACGCAGTTGAAAAAAAGGTTAGTGTCGAGATACTGACAATTATAGATATTATTAGCCCTAAAACATATTTGCGATACAGCTTATTATGATAAAAAAATGTGTTCAATTTTATTACCCTTTCCAATTCTTGCCGAGTATTATATTATAACACAAATAACAATAAAGTAGCAAATAAAGGCTGTGCTAAAATTAATTTACGTTCCCGATTTTTGATATGTTTTTTGGCAGTGTGCAAATATCATGTGTGTTGCCCATATGTAATCTTAATTTATTATAAAGGTCTAAAATGATTTGTCGCGACGCTTTATCGTTTATAAGATTTGTTTTTTCATACGGATCATCCGAGAGGTTATATATCTCAGCAAAACCTTCATCCTTAAAAAGGGTAATCATTAACTTATACCCCTCGTCAAGGATCGCCCTTGACGGATTTGAAATGGCGGCATTTCCGTCGTACTGGCTATAGACCGCTCTGTCAATTTTACGATTATTCACTATGTCGCTCAACAGTGAGACGCCGTCCATCTTGTGCTTTGGCTGTATATCAAAATAATCACAAATTGTGGGCATGACATCGATTATACTTACACATTCGGTATGCTCACTCGTAATAATTTGATCTTTTTTCGGAAATTTTATATATAAAGGAGACTTTATCGATTCTTCATATGAACACATTTTTTGCCATAGTCCATGCGAGACGAGTATCTCACCGTGGTCGGAGGTGAAAACGATCATGGTGTCATCATAGATATTTTCATTTTTTAGCTCCGAAACTGGTCTGCCATGATTATAACCAGGTTAATATTTTTATTTTTCAACAGCCCTCACCCACTATCTCAACTTCAACTCTTCCAACAATGCAAGGCCGAAAAATCCCGAGGTGTATTGACATGCTACATTGAAGAATTGTCTGTACCCGACAGCGCCAACTTCGGAGTTCCCCGGGATGCAACCGTATGCTTCAAGATCGGAGCCTAAATATTGATTATTGATACACCAATTTAAAGCCTTTCGTGCAGCGGCAAGATACCTTGTGTATTTTGTTTCTTGATATATTTGATAGAACAAAAGACTCCAAAGTGCAACAGCTTTTTCCCCTATTCCGGTGTAGGAGTAATGCTCATCAAGCCGAAAATTAAATGAACCGTCGTCGTTTTGATATTTAACCATATTGTCGGACAAGGCGATGGCTCTTTCTATATATTTGTTTTCCGGATCGCAACATTTTGCGGCGGCAAGTAGCCCAATGAGCGCCCAGCCCTGTCCGCGAGACACGAGCATGTCGTCCCATTTTATGATGATCTCTTTTGTTTCAAGATTGTATTTTCTTTCCCAAAATCCATTTGGTGTGTCGAACACCTCTAAATGCCTGTCCATATACAGTTTGCAAAGCTCGGCATATTTTTTATCGCCGGTGGCTAAATAAAGTTCGCTCAGCCCAATCGCCCCAAAACCCGACTCATCTATGGTCGTGGCGGTGAAATATTCCCCCTCCGGCATATATTCCTGTGGCGGAACAATATAGTCATTTAACTGCTGTTCGATGTTTTTTGCAAGTTTTTCATTCGCGACGATAAAGGCATGGTCATTTGTGTAATTGTAGATAGGAATCCATCCCCATCCCGCCAAAAAGCCGGAATCGGACGCACCGTTCACCAGCTCGCCGTATCCGTTTTGCAGTTCGGTATATTCCTTGTCCCAGTGGTTACATATCGACCATCTTGTCGTGCCGGCACCGTCCATAACGTGCTCTTTGTTGTGCACCTGTAGGCGAAGCGTAGTCAGACCCGCTCTGTAGGCGGTGTCGCAAAGTAGCTCTTTAGTAAACTCGGGGAAGGCGATGTTGCTACTTGCCGCGTCCATCAATAATTTAATGGACGGTCCCCAACCCCAAGCCCAGGTGGGTTGAATATAGCTCTTGCTATCCAGATCATAAAAGAGATAAAACCCTTTGTTTTGAGGAGCGGTGGAGTTTTTTATTACTGACGACATGACAAAATGCAGGGTGCTCTCCAGTGCCGCCTTGACCTTGTCCTGAGGGAAACTGCAAACGTTAAATTTATGAGGATGACATTTAATTTCCGCTGTGTCGACAACGACCTCCTGACCGCTTTCTTCGTAATAAGAAGTAACGGTGCCGGAAAAATCCTGTGTCAATAGTTCTATAGATGTTTCCACCGTGGTGTTGATGGTAGGTATCCTGTTAACCGGAAGTTCCACAAAAAATTCGGTGGGCACTATGTCTTTACTCAACACATAAAGACCGTTTTCCCACGGGGTAATTTCATCGGCATCTACGATGGCAGTGCCATTATCAGCGGTGTGGGATTTTTTATTGTAGTAACCGTTTAGGTGAAATGAAACCGGTTCGGTGGAGGAAAAATTTATGCGTCCCCACATCGCAGGTGTTATCTTCACATCCACCGTGGGAAGCCACAACTCCCTGTCTTTTCTCGGTAAATTCGAGATCCAGTTTGCCGGCGTATTGTCCGATCTTTGACTCAAGTTTACGATATTTTTATTTCTGTCGCTCTTAATTTTAAGTATTAGAGTATCTACCCCATGTGGAAAATCCACGTTGATAAAAATTTCCTTTTT
Source organism: uncultured Clostridia bacterium (assembly GCA_964371035.1). Classification (GTDB taxonomy): domain Bacteria; phylum Bacillota; class Clostridia; order Tissierellales; family Sedimentibacteraceae; genus UBA1535. The sequence continues at coordinate 8,602 of CAYJLG010000057.1, forward strand.
GTATTGTTTGAGTGTTATCATCTTCTTCCTTTCAAATTTAGCCTTTGACGGCGCCCATCGTCACTCCCTTGGTGAAATATTTTTGCAGGAACGGGTAGACGCATAAAATCGGTATTACCGCAATCACTATTGTCGCCATCTTAAATCCCTCGGGATTAAGTGCGAATTCTCCGCCACCATTCAGATCGTCCGAGACCAGCTCAATAATGTTGCGCAACACCACCTGCAACGGCAGAACGGACGGAGTATTTATGTATATACCGGCATAAAAAAACTCGTTCCAGTGATAGACAGCATAAAACAGCGATACCGTGGCAAGGGATGCCTTGGACATGGGGAGCACTATAGAGGTTAGCAGTTTCGGGTGGCTACAGCCGTCAATTTCTGCCGCCTCTATAATGCTTTCCGGAATATTCTTAAAAAATTTGTTAAGTATAAGAAGATTGTATACGTTAACACCCACGTGGAGGATAAGCGCCCAAAGGGTGTCTAATAAACCCAAATCTTTGATAACCAAATAGGTAGGAATCATTCCGGCGGAAAAAAGCATGGGAAACACCACAAAGACGGTCAACAATCTTCGAAACGGTAGATTTTCTCTCGACAGCGGATATGCCATTAAAATGGTTAAGAGCATATTTATTCCGGTGCCTATCACCGCCAAAAAGACGGAGTTAAAAAAACCTTGATAGAGAGTTTCTTGACTTAAAGCGTACTCATACGCCTGTAGGGAAAAGCCATCGGGGATTAAATACAACCCACCGATAGATGAACTGCCGGGGTCGGAAAACGAATACATGACCACATACCAAAACGGATATAGCATGATAAGTGTTACTATTACAAAAAACAGATAGTTTAGTACGGTGTAAATTGAAATTTTGCTCTTTCTCATGCGATTCCCTCCCCGCCCCAAATGCGACTAATCTTATTTGTTATCATTACAAGTGATAAAGCGATAATGGATTTAAACATATCGATCGTTGCCGCAAAACTATATCTGCCCTGTGTCAGACCCTCACGGTATACAAAGGTATCAAATATATCAATCGTTTCGGTAGTGACCGGGTTTTGTAATACCAATATCTGTTCAAAACCGGCATTCATAATTCTGCCGACCTTTAATATCAACATGAGGATGATTATGTTGGATATGGTTGGGATCGTAATATTGATAATCTGTTTAAATTTGTTGGCACCCTCTATCTCGGCGGCTTCATATAACGCAGGGTCAATCTGGGTCAACGCCGCCATATATATTATGGTGCTCCAACCGGACTCTTTCCAAATGTCAGAAAGAATGATGACGGAATAGATGGAATCTTTGTCTGCCATGATATTAAACGCCTCTATATCAAAAAGACGGAACAAGTCTCCGATAGCGCCACTTACCGGTGAAAAAAAGTTGAGCATAATTCCCGATATAACCACCCATGATAGAAAGTGTGGCAGGTACAACAGTGACTGTGACAACCTTTTAAAAGCAGTGCAACGAATTTCATTCAACATAATTGCCAGTATGATAGGTATCGGAAATCCAAAAATAATCTTTCCAAAACTGATGCTAAGAGTGTTAAGAAATATGCGTGAAAAGTCCGGCGAAGAGAACACCTCGGAAAAATTCTCAAAACCAACCCATTCGCTGTCCCAAATACCTGCAAAAATGTCATAGTCTTTAAAAGCGATTACCAACCCAAACATCGGGAGATAACGAAAGATTATAAAATATACGATACCGGGCAACAACATCAAATATAACATTTTATATTTAGCAAGATGTGCAAAACGGTTTTTTTGACAGGCATTTGTTGGTGCCTGTACATTGCCGACAAGGTTTTTTGAAATTTTTCTCATATATGGACCATTCCTTCTTCGGTGTTTTTGTTGAATTTTATTCCTTTTCAACCTCCTGTGCCGAAAAGGAACAAAATTCATAGTTTAAAAATAATTGACCGTATTTAATGCCTGCTGAACAACTTAAAAATAGCTTTCCCAAGCTACTAAAAGCTATTTTTAAGTTGTCAAAGTGCAAGGGTTTTCCCGATATTCAGACAAAAGCCTTGCACTTTGATTTTCGCCTAAAGCGAAAATTCAGCAGATAGCATCAATTAAAGCCGTAAAATTGGCACGTTTTGCCAGTTTTACAACAAACGCGTAGCGTTTGTGCAGAATGTTAAAAAAACTTGTAAATCCCTTAAAATGTCAAATTCGGTGACATGCGCGGCGAATTTGACCTTCGACAAATGGCTTCGCAAAGCCATTTGTGGGGGAGGGTACCGAGAGGGGATGCATCCCCTCTCGGAGCTGTCGAACTTTTTCGACAGCCTGAACAAAC
>CAYJLG010000058.1:0-10845 GCA_964371035.1 uncultured Clostridia bacterium
TATACCAATTAGCCATTTCGTTCTGTCCTTTTTCGGCATAGCGTTTTTTACTATCGAATTCCGAAATAAGAGTACGTTTTGTATAAACCATTTTACCTTGTCCATCGGCTTTGCCATTTTTTATGTCGCCAACATAATTCCCATAGTTAAAGCTTAGTGTGTTTGTTGGTTCTGTAACTTCATTAGCAGGTTCAGATTTTACACTTTCCTCTTCTATAGTTTGTTCTATAGGCTCTGTTTCGGTGTTTTCGGTTTGGTTATCTTCTGTAAGGTTTATTTTTTCAGCTTCTGACTTTTCACTGCTATTACCAAAATAAAAATATGCACCTATTCCACCGCCAAGTATTAAAACTGCTGCTACAATTATTATCAATAAGTTTTTGTTGGGTTGCACAGAACCTTTAGCCTTATTTTGAGTTACATTTTGCTTTGTGTTTACAGCGCTTGTAGGTGTTTGTGGATTACTTTCAACCTTCTCTACTATTGGCTTTGTAGCATTATCTGTTTCTACAACAATATCTTTTTCGGGTTGAAGTGTTGTTTCCTTTTCTTCTTCGTATTTGGTTGCCGAAAAATTATTAGCTGATGAAGCCATCTCTGAATTTGTGGTTTTGATTGGTGTTTCTGTTTCATCCTTATCAGCCTCGTTGTCGTCTGTATTTACATTTGTGTTTGGAATGCTATTATATTTTGAACTTCCGAATGCTAATATTAGGTAAAATATAAATGGGAAAAATAACAAGCCAAGTGTAAAGCCTACTCCGTGTCCGAATTTTTTGCTTATTCCATTAAGCATCATAATGTATAATACAATATTAAGAATAGGTACGGCAAAAAGGAAAAACCACCATCCTGGTTTACCTGCTATTTCAAGCAATGTAACGGTGTTGTGAAAAGGAACGATAGCTTCCCAGCCTTTTCTTTTCGCTTTTTCAAATATTATCCAAAACCCTATCAAGGGAAGAATAACATATAAAGGTATAAAAGGGAATAAAAAAATCATATTTGAAATAATTAAAATGTTAGAGTATTATTTTTTATTGTTTGTAATTATTTAAAAATCCGACGAATTGGGGTCTGTAATAGGTTTTTGATACTGATTGCCACTAAAAGCTATAATAGGGAAAAAGATAAAAGGAAAGAAAATAAGCCCTAAAGTAAAGCCTACTCCATGCCCAAAGCTTTTACTGAGTCCGTTCAACATTTTTATGTGAATAATAATGTTTAGTATTGGCACCGAATATAAAAATATCCACCATCCGGGTTTTCCTGTTGCTTCTAATAGCTTTACGCCATTGTGTACTGGCACTAATGCCGACCACCCGTGTTGCCCTGCTTTTTCAAATATTAGCCATAATGTAATTATGGGTAGGGCTACATAAATAATAATAAAAAAAATCATAATGTATGGTTTTAAGTTTGTAATGTGCAGGTTGCACTATATGCAACCTGCTATTATTTAATAGTTAATTAATTTGCTACTTTATATTTTCCCGATTTTGTTACTACTATGTAAATACCACTTTCGGGTAGGCTATAGTTTTGCGTAATGCCTTTGTAAACACACAGCCCCGACATGTTATACACTGCTATGTTTTCTTCGTTGTCGAATATTAAGCTACTACCTTGTTGTGTGAAAGGTTGCGCGGCTTGTGGCTCTGCTATGCTCAAAGCAGGGTCTTCAGTAGTATTCAATGCAAATATATTCCATTGGGCGGCAATTTTATAATCGCCTTTTAAGCCGCTTGGTACAACTAACTCTACATTGTTTGCCGTTACACCACTAAACACATCTGCGCCCATTGTTGGCAATGTGCTTGCTGCAATTGTTATTTTAGTAAGCTCCGAGCAATTACTAAACGCACCATCGCCAATGTTTGTAACTGTGTTTGGTATTGTTACTTCTGTTATTGTACTATTGCTAAATGCATTTGCAGCTATGCCAGTAACTGTAAACTCTGTTTCTTGATACTCTACAGTGCTTGGTATATTTACAATACCAGTGTAAGCAGATGATGTGTTCTTCGTTGTATTGCCAATTACTTCCACATAGTAGGATTCGGCATCAGTAACTCTATAACCAATATTATTATTGTCGGAAAATACCTCTCCGCTTATAATAGAATTAAGCCCTACTATTGTACCAAAGTTTTTCCACAAATCTGTATTATTGTAATCGTCAACATTATCTTCAGGAACTCTTAAAACAGCAGTGTTTAAAGTTTCTTGCGAAAATACACTGCCTTCCTTTGTTGGAGGCGTTGTAGCTAAGCATGTTACGTGTTTTAGCTTCCCGCATCCTGCAAATGCCGAACCTCCTATATTTTTAACAGAGTTCCCTATGGTAATAGATTCTAAGTTTGAACAATTATTAAATGCTAAACCGCTAATGTTAATAACAGTGTTTTCGATATTTACAGAAGTTAAACCACTACATCCAGTAAAAGCACCATTGCCAATGGTTTCGCAAGGAATTGAAAGAGTAGTTAAACTTGTGCAGTATCCAAAGGCGTATTCGTCAAAAATTGTGTTCTTATTTTTAAATTCGATAGTTTTTAAATTTGAGCATTGCATAAAAGCTCTACTTCCAACCTTTTGGCAGGCTATTACAGCAGAGGTTAAACCTGTGCATCCTTGAAAAACACTAGTTCCCATTTCGATAACAGAATTTGGAATTGTTATTGATGATAATCTTGTGCAACCAATAAAAGCTCCACTGCTAATATTTGTAACAGTATTAGCAAAAGTTACAGATGTTAAATTCTCGCATGATTCAAATGCCGAAGCTTCAATAGAAGCACTTGGTATATGGACAGATTTTAAACTATTACAATAGCTAAAAGCGTGTTGTCCTATAGTAGTTACAGAGGCTGGTATTGTTACTGACTCTAGATCTGAGCATTCTGAAAATGCGTAACTCCCTATTACTGTTACTGTACTAGGAATAGTAACATGAGTAATACCGCTTTTTGCTCGAAAAGCTTGGGCTACACTTGTTACAGTATATGTTTTACCATCGTATATTACACTTCCTGGAATAATAATCTCACCCTCATATGGGTCATTATTTGAATAACTTACTTGTACATTATTGGTATTATCTATAATGTAATAATAAATGCCATTTACCTCAAATGTGTTAGCCCATACGTTCACACTAAGGAAAAGGGCAGTAAAGATTAAGTAAATTTTTTTCATTTGTATAGATATTTATTTGTTAATAATTAGCGATTAGCAGTTAGCACATCACGTTTTTTTAATTTATTCTTGCGTTGCTCTGTAGATTCTTATTAATAATGAGAGATGAATGATAAATAAAATGCAAATCATCGTCAACATTTGCTTTTCTTCGATGCACACATCGAAGCTGCGGTACATGCACGAAGAGCAATGCGTTAATTCATCTCTCATCTCTCATCATTTATCATTCATCACTCCTCATTAGTTTCTTCGGTATTGTTTTTTTTGCCTGTTTGCGCAACGTGTAGCTTATAAATATGGTTTGTTTGATTTACCAAGTTTGTAAGGTTGTCGGATAGCTTGTCGGCATGGTCGTTTTTGTTTATGGCAATAGTACCGTCTAATTTAAATACTATATAATTATAAGCATCGTCGCAATTTTTGCGTGCTGCTATGGTGTCTTTTCTTGCGGGCTTATCGTTTATGCGTTGCATGTCGAGTGCTACATATTGTTTATTTTTTTCTTCCAGTTGTAGCATTACATCTTCCATAGCCATAGTGGCTATGTAGGCGCTTAATTTAGAAGCACGCATTTCATTAAGCATAGTATCTATTTCGGCAGTTTCTTTACTTAGGGAGTGCGATTCTATGCCACGATAGTTTTTCATTACAGGCAGCAGGTTGTTATATGCCTCATGTACTTTTGCAATAGGGCTGTATTTACCCACATCGAGTAGCGAAAATAAGTGCCGTATTAATAGGTCGCGTTCGTCGTCTAATATATCAAGCTCGGGTGTAATGGCACTTGCTTGTTGAAGCTTTAGCATTTCTGTTTCAGCTTCAATTGCAATTTTGTATAGTGGCAGTTCGTTCTGACAGCTAATGTTGTCGGCACCGCAAGCCAACATAAAATTGTAGGCTTCGTTGTGAAAGTTCAAATGCACGGCATTTACTAACTTTTGAAATCCAATTGGTTTTACTCTTTTAATCATATTGTAGTTGTTTTAAAAATATTAATATTAATGATGAAAGATAAAAGATGAATGATAAATAAAATGCAAATCATCATCTACATTTGCTTTTCTTTGATGCGTGCTTTTTCTTCGATGCGTGCATCGAAGCTACGGGCAACACATTAATTCATCTTTTATCTCTCATCATTTATCTTTTATCAATGTTTCCTGCAAAATATATTTTGAACCCCCATAAAGACCTCTTTGAAGGGGTAAAATAGTTTTGGAATAGGTATATTGATGTCCATAAGTGTGTTCAGAACTTTTTGAAGAGGTTTTTGTACCTCTATATTGCTTCGCCAAATCTTTGGAGTAAGTTTTTGTACCTCTATAAGGCACCTCCAGAACTTTGGAATAGGCTTTTGTACCTCCGTATTGCTTCTCAAAATGTTGGGAGTAGCTTTGAAGAGTAGATTTAGGCTGTGAAAAAACACTTGAATAGCAATATAGAGCTCTATATTGTTGCCAAATATTTTTTGTATAGCAATATAGAGCTCTATATGGTATTGATAATAGTTGCTGACAGTGATAAAGGGGTCTAAATGCAAAAAAAGCGTGTTGCTTTATTTTTTTTGCACTGGAAAAGAATAAAACAAAATTCAAATCATTAACATATGTTAGTGAAAGGATTTTGTGTGCTGATACAAAGCTGCATGGCTTAGCTGTGAGGCAGTTGTATGTAGTTTGTAAGTTATACATAAATAAGGGTATTGGTATAGTTTGTTTTGCAATATTAATCATTAATGCTATAATAATAAACATTAAATGTGAAAATATTGACGAAAAGCAGAATTTATGTGATGAACTTATATTTTTAACCTTTTACAACAAAAAGCCCAATAAGTATATTACCTATTGGGCTCAAAGTGTGTTGTTATGAGTTTCTTACACCAATCCTGCAAATCCCATAAATGCCATTGCAAGGATACCAGCTATTACAAGTGCTATAGGAGTTCCTTTCATTCCTTTTGGTAGTTCTATAAGTTCTAGTTGCTCTCTTATTCCAGCAAAAATAATTAGTGCTAAACCAAAACCAATGGCAGTAGCTATAGAATAAGCCACGGCGTGTAGCAAGGTGAAACCGTCTTTTTGAGCAGCTATAATTGCCACACCAAGTATTGCACAGTTGGTTGTTATTAGCGGTAAGAAAACACCCAAAGCCTGATAGAGTGGGGGACTTACTTTTTTAAGTATTATTTCTACTAATTGCACCAGCGATGCAATAACCAAAATAAACGATATAGTTTGAAGATATCCTACATTGAACGCATCGAGTACATATTTTTGAAGTAGATACGTTACTATGGTAGCTATTACCATTACAAATGTAACTGCACCTGTCATTCCTATACCCGTAGAAATCTTTTTTGATACACCCAAGAATGGGCATATTCCTAAAAACTGCGCCAATACTACATTGTTAACAAATATGGCTGATATAAATATTAATACGTATTCCATTGTTTAGGCTTTTTTTAGTTTGTCTATAATTGCAATTAAATATCCAAGAGCAATAAATGCACCTGGTGCCAATACAAATATTAGCATTCCGTATTCTTCGGGGAATACCTTTAGGTCGAATATTTTGCCACTTCCTAAGAATTCGCGTACAGCACCTAACAGTGTTAGCGCCATTGCAAAACCTAATCCCATTCCAGCACCGTCAATCAATGAAGGCATAAAGCTGTTTTTAGATGCAAAAGCTTCGGCTCGTCCTAATACCACACAGTTTACAACAATAAGGGGGATAAATAATCCTAACGATTCGAAAAGAGCAGGCATATATGCTTGCATTAATAGCTCTACTACCGTTACAAACGATGCAATAATTACAATAAATGAAGGTATGCGTACTTTGTCGGGAATAAAATCTTTAACCAACGACACCACAATATTACTCATTATTAGCACAAATGTGGTTGCTAATCCCATTCCTAAACCGTTTATTGCCGACGAGGTAACACCAAGCGTTGGACACATTCCAAGAAGCAATGTGAAAACGGCGTTTTCTTTAAAAAATCCTTTTGTAAAGTTTTGTAAGTTGGTCATTTTGTACCTCCTTCTTTTTTATATGTTTCGTGAGCTATTGTAATAGCCTCTAAAAATGCTCTTGAGCTAATTGTAGCAGCTGTAATTGCATCAATATCGCCGCCATCTTTGGTTACTGCAAATTTTACTTGCTCAGGGTTTTTGTTCAAAATACAACGAGTAGGAAAAGCTTCGTCATTGAACCAAAAGTCCATTTTTGTACCTAATCCAGGTGTTTCTTTATGTGCCAAAACCGAATAGTTTATAACAGTTCCATCGGGTTTTAATCCAACCATAACTTTTATCTCGCCACTAAATCCTTTGTCGGTTTTGGTAGAAATAGCAACGCCTAATAGTTCGTCGGCTTTTTTGCAAGGAAATACTTCTAGCACATAGCCTTCTTTAGATGTAATTTCGTACATTTCGCTTGTGGGGTCGTTGTCGAAACCTGGCACAACTTGTTTTATAGCATCTTGCTGCTTAGCTAACTTAGCTGCCGCAATTGGTGCTTCTGTTACTTTGTAAACCATTCCGAGCGACGCTCCAGCTACAAGAGTAATAATTAGCAAGGTAAGCACCATGTTTATTAATGTAGATTCTTTTTTTGCCATGATATATTATTTTGCAACATTTGGTTTTTCGCCAAATCGTTTGGGTTTAATATATTTATCAATTAATGGAACAAAGGCATTCATAATAAGAATTGCAAATGAAATTCCTTCTGGATAAGAACCAAATACTCTTATCACAACGGTTATTACACCTATTCCTATTCCGAATATTATTCCTCCTTTTTTGCTCATTGGCGAACTTGAATAATCAGTAGCCATAAATACTGCACCTAAGAATAATCCTCCCGATAATAAGTGGAACATTGGTGGTGCATACGTTGTAGGGCTTACCCAATGTAATATTCCAGTAAATACAAATGTTGTGGCTATAATAGCAAATGGAATGTGCCAAGTAATTATTTTTCGCCAAATCATAAATATTAAGCCTATCAGAATAGCAGCACCAGCCATTTCGCCTGCGCTACCACCTTGAAGTCCTAAAAACATATCGCGATAGCTTGGTATTTCGTTTAGTATTTTGCTTGGCAGCTCTCCGCCTGCAATAGCCTCTTTCATTACCGAAAGGGGAGTTGCTCCCGAATCAACATCGGTGTACGAAAATGGTACTACGGCAGGCTTTGGCCATGTGGTCATTTGCACAGGAAACGAAATCAGAAGGAAAACCCTACCAATTAGCGCTGGGTTAAAAGGATTGTTTCCTAATCCACCAAACGACATTTTACCAATACCTATAGAAACTAAAGCTCCTATTACAATTAAATGAATAGGTAAATTACTTGGAATATTAAAAGCTAATAATATTCCTGTAATCATAGCAGAACCATCGCAAATGGTTGTTTCGCCTTTTATTATATATTTTTGTATTAAATACTCGAATAATACGCATGCTGCCATAGAGGTTGCTGTTACTACCAAAGCTCCTAATCCGAAGTTGTAGATAGAAACAAGCATAGCAGGCACAAGTGCTATTATTACTCCGTACATATTTTTTTTCACGCTGTCGCCACTATGAACGTGCGGTGAAGGTGAAATGGTTAATGTATTCATTATATCTATGTTTTATTTTAATTAAACTTTAATGCTATTGCTGAGTAGTACGACTACGCATTATTTGTCCTACTTTTCCTTTTCCTAAGCGGATGTAGTCTAACAGAGGTCGCGACGAAGGACATGTGTAGCTGCACGAGCCGCACTCTATGCAATCCATCACATCGTTTTCTTCGGTCATATCCCAAAGACTTTTGCTGCTTGTTACCATTAGCAAATAAGGCTCAAGTCCCATAGGGCAAACATCAACACATTTTGCACATTTAATACAGTTTTGCATTGGTGCACGTTTGGCTTCTTCGTCTTTAATAATAAGCACCCCCGAACTTCCTTTGGTAATAGGAATATTGGTGTTAGTAAGCGCTTTTCCCATCATAGGACCGCCGCCTACTATTTTGCTTGTATCTTCGGGTAATCCGCCAGCTGCTTCTATCAAGTTAGAGAGCGGAGTTCCTATGCGAGTTAAAAAATTAGAAGGATTTGCAAGCGATTTTCCTGTTACTGTAACTACGCGTTCAAACAGAGGTTTGTTTTTTTGCACAGCTTCGTACACAGCCAATACCGAACCTACGTTTTGCACCACAGCTCCAACTTCGATAGGTAACTTACCCGACGGAATTTGGCGTTTAATACAAGCGTCTATTAGCTGTTTCTCGCCACCTTGTGGATACTGAACTTTAAGCGGTTCTATGCTTATGCCCGAGTACGATGCAGCTAATGTTTGCAGATGTTTTATAGCGTCGGGTTTGTTGTTCTCAATACCTATTATAGCTTTGTTCACATTTAAAGCTTTCATAAGTATTTGCGTTCCTACCATTATTTCTTCGCCACGTTCCAACATTACTCTGTGGTCGGCAGTAAGATATGGTTCGCACTCTACGGCGTTAATTATTAGTACGTCGCACTTTTTTCCTTGAGGAACCGAAAGTTTAACTTGAGTAGGAAAAGTAGCTCCACCCAAACCAACTATTCCAGCCTGTGCTACTATCTTTACTATTTCTTCTGCCGAAGCGGTTATTTCTTTCTTAAGTTCGGCGCTTCTATCTATGCTTTCTTCCCATTCGTCGCCTTCTACGTTAATAAAAATTGCTGGCTTATTGTATCCGCTTGCGTCAATTATATCATCAATTTTAAGAACAGTTCCCGAAACCGATGAGTGAATATTAGCCGACACAAACCCAGAAGCTGTAGCTATCAAAGTTCCAACTTTTACTGTATCGCCTTTTTTAACTACGGGCGTTGCAGGTGCTCCTATGTGTTGAGCTATAGGAATTGTTACCTGAGTAGGAATGGGTAATATTTCTGTTTTTTTGTCAGCCGAAAATTTGTTTTCGGGAGGATGAATACCTCCGAGAGAAAAAGTTTTTAACACGTTTATTCCTCCTTATTATTTTTATTATCCGAAGATACGTTATTTTCAATTGTTGGCTTTGCGCTTTCTGGTTTTGCCTCTGTTTTGGTGGCTTCAACTTTAGTTTCAGCTTCGTTGGCTTCAGTCTTTTTTGCAACTGGTTTTTCCACTGGTGCTTTAGGAGCTGTTTCTACTTTTCGCGCAGGGAAGTTGAGCTCATGAATAGCTTTTGTAGGACATACGCCAACACATTTGCGGCAGAGTTTACATTTTTTGTAGTCGATATAAGCCAAGTTGTTTTCTACTACTATGGCATCGAACGGGCATTCTTTTTCGCACTTTTTGCAGCCAATACATGCGGCAGAACAAGCTTTGCGTGCAGCGCCTCCTTTGTCTTTATTAACACACGAAACAAAAATACGACGCTCTTTCGGGCCACGTTTTCTTAGTTCTAATATGTTTTTAGGACAAGCAACCACACAAGCATTACAAGCCACGCACTTGTCGTTAACTTCTGGTAAACCAGTTTCGGCATTCATGTGTATTGCATCGAAACCACAAGCCTCTACGCAGTCGCCACAGCCTAAGCAACCATAGCTACAAGCAGTTTCGCCGCTATATAGCGAAGCGGCAATTGCACACGATACAGCACCGTCGTATTGGTTTGTTTTAGGGCGATTAGCGCATGTGCCATTACAACGCAATACTGCAATCAATGGATCGGCAGCGCTTACTTCTCTGCCTAAAATTGTAGCTGCTGCTTTCATTGTGTCGGCACCACCTACGGGGCAGTTTAGTGTAGATAAATCATCTGTTTTAACCATTGCCTCGGCAAAGGCTCTACATCCTGGAAATCCGCAACCACCGCAATTTGCAGCTGGCAACACCTCTTCAACTTTGTCTATTCGAGGGTCTTCAAATACTTTAAATTTTTGTGCTACAAAATATAGGATTATAGCTGCTACTGCACCAAGTATTCCAAGTATTAAAATTGTTATTACTACTACATTCATTTTGTGTTTTTAATCTATTATTTTCTTTAATGTAAATACAAATGTGTTTTTTAATTTCGGTGTAATTTTTTTTAATATAAAATAATAAGGCACCAAAACTACTATAGCTAATATTCCTGCCAGAGCTTCGTTGTTTGTTATTGCAATGGTTGTAAATAGTGTTGTAACTACCAACACTAAAGGTACAATATATGCTAACAATGCGGCTTTTAAGCCTAAAGATTTCTGTCCTTGAATTATTACTTTTTGTCCTATTTTAAGATTTGTAAAACCCAAATGATAAACATCAATGCTTTTTTCCTTGCTATCGGAAGCTGTACACGCTCCTTTTGCATGGCACGATGCGCAAGCCGATTCGCTTAAGATTTTAACCTTCACATTGTCGGCGTTTACTTCTTCAATATGTCCTTCGTGTTCTATAAATCTGACTTTTGTCATGTAATATATGCTATTTCCAGAGCAAATGTAATTAATAGAGTGGAATGAAAAATATAAAAACTTTATTTATAATAGATATAAATAATAAAAAATGCAATTTTGACTTTGCAAAATACTGATAAATACTGCAAAGTAGACATTGCATATTTCAATAAAAAAAATTATTCTAAGTTAATATCTATATAGAAATAAATTAAAAATGG
>CAYJLG010000059.1:0-10688 GCA_964371035.1 uncultured Clostridia bacterium
CCACTCCCCCAAACAGTTTTTATATATTGAGGGTTGGTTATATCATCCTCAATTTTATTTCTTAGATTTCTGATATGAACTGAAACAGTGCTTTCAGCATTCAACACACTCTCTTCCCCCCAAACCTTAGTATAAATTTGCTCTAAACTAAAAACTCTTTTTCTATTATTTAAAAACAGCTCTAAGATTGCAAATTCAAGTTTTGTAAGTTTAAGAAGTTCATCATTTTTCATAACAGTTTTTCCGACAATATTTACAGTTAGATTGCCAATAATAATCTCATCATCAGTATGGTTAATTCCATTATATGTACGATATCTTCGTATATGTGCTTTTACACGTGAAGTAAGGTCAAGTGGGTTAAAAGGTTTTGTGATATAATCATCAGCACCCGCAGTGAACCCAGTATATTTGTCCATATCTTCGCCTTTTGCAGTTAAAAAGATAATAGGAATATTATATTTCTTTCTAATTTCTACGCAAGTATCTATTCCGTTCATTTTTGGCATCATCACATCAAGCAAGATAAGATCAAATGTATCGTCGATTTTATTAAGGGCATCTATGCCGTTTTCAGCTTCAACAAGTTCAAAGTTTTCATTCGCTAAGTAGAGTTTAATAAGTCCTCTTATGTCTTTTTCATCGTCAACAATTAAAATTTTCATAACTACCTCCTAAAGCGCTATACCTATATTATACAATTTTATCATATAAATTAAAAGTTTCCTTTAAAAAAAATGAAAGAAAGTTGAAAGAAAATATTGTTTGTAGGTTTTTTTTCGTGTACTCCTCTTTTGACAAGGTTAATTGTTGATATTTTTAGTTCAAATCAAATTTGATGTTTTAATAGTAGATTTTTGATGATTAATTATGTATTACTTAGTTTCATATGCATTGTATTGACTATTCACATATTTTCCGCTACAATGAGTATACTAAGAATATACTAATAAAAAAAACGGAGGAAGATATGAAAAAAAACATAATAACGCGCATATTTACAGTTGGGCTACTGCTATTTTTGAGCTTTGCACTCTTACCATCAATGGAGGTCAAGGCCGATTCCCATGCGCCTATAGAAAGCGATGGCGTATATCTAATTTCTACAGAAGAGGATCTTAACTGGGTAGCAGAACAGGTAAATACAGGAGTTGATAGCTTTTTAGGCAAAACCTTAAAACTGACAAATACAATTGAATTTGTACGTGCTCAAAACAAAAGTTGGACACCCATAGGTACAGGTACCAATCCCTTCGCCGGTTATTTTGATGGTGATGGATACGAAATAAGTGGTTTGGAGATCAAAAGCTCAGTAGAAAACTCAGTAGAAAACGCAGGACTATTCGGCGTAGTCGCAGATAGCGGCACCATTGTCAACCTCGGCATCAATTGCAAGATCAATGCTACTAACAATGTCGGCTCTTTGGCGGGGCTAAACTACGGCAAGATCCTAAATTGCTATAACTCAGCAACTACAGATACCGACGGTTTAACAGAATTGCCAGAAAACTCAAGCGTCGAAGGTTCGAGCAATGTAGGTGGCTTAGTAGGTCAAAATAATGGTACTGTCATAAATTGTTACAGTGCCTCTATTGTCAAAGGTTCGAGCAATGTAGGTGGCTTAGTAGGTCAAAACGATGGCACTGTCACAAATTGCTATTGGTTGATTCTCCCAGAAAATCCAGATCTTCCAGCTTTGGGCTCGGGCTCTGGTACTAATATTCTCTCCTTTACCGCCACTGAATCCACAGGTCCCATACTTACAGAAAGCACTACTGTGGGGGGCATCATAGCTAATCAGTTAACGGATGTTCTTACCTACGGTAGCTATGAAACCGCCACAACTCCTTCGCAACTAAGAGTCTGGTACACCCCTGATAGCATGGCAGGCACAACTCCACTATTTCGCAATGATACTTTTGCAATACCTTCAGCTGCTATCGTTTATGATAAAAGTATAGAAAAAGGCGAATCTATACCCCTTGCAAAGTTAACTGACAGTGGATACGGCACTATATACGCGACAGTTATAGTCCACAATGAGGTCCAGCTTAATGAATACTCTCCGGCAGGCACATACAATGACGTGCTATTGAAAGTGTTTACAGATACACACATAGGTGTCAAAATTATAGATTTCACAATAGAATCTCCACCAAGACCTACTTCCACGCCTTTTACCGTCTCTGATATTGCAATAGACCAACTTAGCTCTACAGCCACTATTAATGTACATATCACACCCAAAGTGCAGGGAAAAAGCATTAATGCCCGCCTTTTGAAATGGGATCTTGAAGATATTGTAGATGACCTATTGCTTGATGCGACAAAAGAGGCTGTCGATCCAATACTCAACATAAACGTTGATCTCGAAGACCGTACAACAGCATTAGATTTAACCCTCTCTGCCAAAGCCTTGGAAAAATTTTCCGAAACCGACGGTGCGAGCCTCACAGTAAGTTCACCCCTTGGTAGCATGAGCTTCGACAAGGCTGCCATTAATGCAATTTTAGGAGAGAGAACAAGTAGCGGTAGCGTGAAGGCTTACAATATTACGATAGGCATGCAGAAAGCGGATGTAAGAGATCTCACCCCCGAACAGCAAGAGAGCATAGGTGATAGCCATGTTTTCACGTTTTTCGTCAACAGAGACGCTGAAGAAGTAAAAAATTTCGGCGACGGCGAAGTCACAATCACTCTGCCATACACCCTCACAGGTGATGAAGTAGGCAATAAAGTCGCTGTGTTTTATGTTGACAGCAAAGGAAATCTCTATCGTGTTAATGCTACATATGACCACGAGACTCAAATGATAACTTTTACTACAACACATTTTTCGGAGTATGTTATAAAGTGGGAGGATCATAGCCCTACAGAGCGTTTCATAGACTTAGAAGCAGGCAAGTGGTACACACAATATACTGATTTTGTCTACGACAACGGCATAATGCAAGGCATATCTGACGAGCATTTCGCACCGAACGACAGCGCAAATCGCGCCATGTTGTGGACGGTAATGTCTAGGATAGATGGGCATGACATAGCATCAGACTCTAACACTTGGTACTTTAATGCCATGCAGTGGGTAATAACCCAAGGCATAAGTGACGGCACTAACCCAGAGGGTTTCATAAGTCGTGAGCAGTTTGCAACTATGTTATATCGTTTAGCAGAAGAACCTATAGTTACAGGCGAATTAAGCTTCACTGACAGCGAGGATGTCAGCGACTACGCCGCGGTTGCAATGTTATGGGCAACAGAAAACGGCATCTTGCAAGGTTATGAGGATAACACGCTAAACCCGCAAGGCTTAGCGACAAGAGCAGAGTTATCTGCGATGATTATGCGATATATGAGCTTATCGTTAAGTTAATATAAGCGAGATTACAAAAGGCTCTTTATTTATGGAAGAAAGCCGTGTAAATATGATTTGTAAAGGCATTATGGGTAGGATAGAAAGCCTTACCGACTTAATTTTATCCCACACACGGGCAGACGATATTTCGGCAGATATAGCGGAGGATGTCGCATACAGTGGCGAGGATATAGAGCGATAGAGAAAAGTTTAGTTATTCTGCGACCTGTTTCAGTTGTGGATAACCGAGAGGGTATTTATATAATAGGAGGAATGGCAATGAATAAAAAATGGATTGTTATTATATTTATTTCCATAATAGTTGCTGTTGGGGTGCTTATTTATAATAATATAAATAAAGAATATCCATCTTCTATAGCTATTGAAAATGGAGATTATGTTAATATTCATGGTGACATTTATAATGAACAAGAGATGACTGATTTTATTGAAAATGTGCAAAACAAAGAGCAAGATGAAATTAGAACTGTGGTATATACAGTAGAGGGAGACCCAATAATTACAGATTTTAATTACAACGGAAGTACGTTTATTGTTGTCCAAGATAATAGTTATGATAGATATTCAAGTGCTGGAACTACAAAAAGAGAATTTAGCAATTTATTAACTTATGAGCATCGAAATAGACTATATTACTCCGTTACCAATTTGTCAGTAATAACTGAAGAAGATATAGATAAGGGATTCGATGAAGTAATTTTAAAATATGATAACTTGGAGTAAAATGAATAGTTGACGATATAAAGGATCGCCTACCCTTTTCGATAAGCTAATTAAACTTATCTCGTGGCAGATAGGAGCTTCAGCGATCGAAATAAAACACAAGAGAAGGAATGTTTGGATGAATTTACAAGAAAAAATACAGGAAAATGCACCAACTATTTTGACTGTGAAATTATGGAGGTTTAAATGCAAATAGAAAACTATCTTAAATGCGTTGATGATTCGTTCGGCAATAGCGAAAAGATTAAGTTTAACGCTGTAATACAAGCAGGAAGCGGCGGAGGTGCTTATGTCGCATTTCCACTCGATATTAAAAAGGAGTTTGGGAAAGGTCGCCTTAAAGTAAATGCCACCTTTGATGGCATACCTTATAACGGAAGTGTTGTGAACATGGGTGTAAAAAACTCTGACGGTTCAATCTGTTACATTTTGGGAGTGCTTAAAGAAATACGTGGTAAGCTGAAAAAGCAAATAGGTGACAGTGTTTATGTCGAAGTAGATATGGAATAAACATACAATATCTGATAAAAGGAGATGTGAAAATATCAAAAAAAGTTACAAAAGATTTTAACAAACAACTGTGTGACAATAAGGATATGCCTAAAATAATCGTTTTGACCGAAGCTGAGCCGATCAAGAGATACGGCGGAGACAAAATGCTTATTGCTCCACCTCTGTTTTATGACGAGATTATGAAAAAAATTCCAAGCGGAAAACTGATTACCACCACCGAAATCAGAAAACATAGAGTTTCACACTACAGCAGCTTGTAGGAAAGGTAAAAGATAATGAAAAACTTTGCAATTTACGAAACGAAATTTGGATATTTCAAAATGGGATATACCAATAATAATATCACTTTTTTTAAGAAAATTTTTGATGAAGTTGTAACTGATTTTGCTACAAAAACCGAGCTACAGATAGAGCGTATAAAGAATTTTTACTTAATATGGAGGAAGAAAACAAATGAGCAAATTTATTGTACTTTTTGAAGTAACACCAACAGATGAAGGCAAAGCAAGATATTTAGAACTTGCTTCAATGTTAAAGCCAATGCTAAGTGGCTTTGATGGTTTTATTTCGGCTGAAAGATTTCAAAGTCTTGTAGATGAACGTAAAATTTTATCTATGAATGTATGGGAAAGTGAAGACGCAATGACAAAATGGAGAATCTTGACAGAACATAGAATGAGCCAGCTTGAGGGCAAAACTAAACTATTTGAAAGCTATAAAATTTCAGTGACAAAGGTTGTAAGGGAATATACTGATAAAGATAGAGTACAAGCGCCAACTGACTCAAATGAGTATTTTGAATAATATCACTATGACAATAGGTGGAAAATGATATAATTATCTGCACAGAGATTATCTCGGTAATCTTGAAATGATGAAAAACGACTGCTATGCAGTCAAATTTATATAACCATGAGGAGGAAAACTTATGAAAAAAGGTTTAATTGGCATTCTTTTTCTAATCATGATATTAATGTTGGCGGCTTGCACAACGTCTGGTGAAGATTCAGAAAAACCAAATACCTCAGACGAAAGTACAGACTTTTTAGGTTTTGGTGATGAAAAATCCGACGATGAAAAATCCGACGATGAAAAATCCGACAATGAAATCGACTATTACCCATTAATTGCTATGTCTACAGAAAATGAAGCGGATACTATCGCAATCACTTATGTTGATAATGGTGTGCGTATTGATTTTAGTGGTAGTAATGAATTTGGTGCAGGTTATGCTTTTATTCCAGACACAAATTCAATAAGTGGGACAGCCGAATTTTTTGAAAAAGACAATAGCAAAGAGGTATATGTTTATTATGGGTATGATTACATCGTGATATCGGAAACAGAGGAAAACCCAGCAGTAAATGGCATTTCTTATGACAGAGATTTCTCAAGAGATTTGAGAGATATTTATGTCTCTTTAACATCTGATACCCCTATGTTTTGGTTATCCGACGAGGCTGAAATAGAGGATTTAGCTTCTGGCGAAGAAGAAGAGTATTATGGTGAAATAGCCGAAATGAAAACGAGTTTTATTGACGGCACACTTAGCATAACTCTCGTTAGTACTGACAATTCAGTGTTTACCGGTGAGATTACATCGGACCTAAGTGGTGAGTATCAGTTTAAAGGTAAATCCGAGGAATACGATATAGCAGTAGTTCCATACAGGTATAAACTACTTATAACATTAACCTCTAAAAGCGAAATAATTAAGTTAAAGTTCGATTATGAGGACATGTATTACGAAGAAAACAGTATAACAGCCTGTCATGAAGCACCACCGATCGTAGATTTGGACGTTTCTTATAATAATGTGGAGTATACTGTGCCATGTATTACTTGGACTGCAAATAAGCACAATATCGAAGTGTTTGATGTTCTGCAATTCAAAAACCAAGACGGCGAATGGATTACATCCCCATATACATACCACACAATATATGCAAATAAAATAGAGATTGACATTGGGCATTTTTTTGAGTTCAGCGAAAACACTACAAGCATATCCGAGATAAGAGTGGCGTCATTGCCAAGATTTACCGATGCTGGAGATGAAATATATGGAGAAGATTTACTAAAGTTAGTCGACACTTATAATTTTACAAAAGGCGAGAACTGGATTGATTGCGATATATCACTTAAAACAGAAATAAATGCTACACAGCTAGTTGTTGAGAGAGTTTCAGGTGCCGAAGAATTTACTGATGAAGAGAACATCGTCCGTTACGAAATTAATGGATTAAGACCTAATTTAAGATATTCTTTTGAAACGTATGAAGTATATGAGGGTGGTAGCTCCTCAAGTAGCACTAGTGAAACTTCTACTAGCGATGGCGTATTGGAAATAACTGACTACGATAGTGACGATGACGATGAGTTTTATTTTGTTTTTTCAACACAAACAACGGGTGATATTTTTACAGACGAGTATTTATGGTATGAATTGATAACTCATATTGTGGACATAGGTGAAGCACAAAATGGCGTAACTCCTTATTCTGTTACAAAAGAAGTTTACACTGATTTTTATTTAAATACCGATAATGTTGATTTAGAGGGGTTAGAATTAAAAGCTCCCGAAACTGCTACAACACTGAAAAATATTTTAGTCTCAACGAAATATCGCGAAGATACTGCCGAGGTAAACTACGAAGATAATTATATAATCATCGATTTCACAGGTAGCAATATTTTCGGCGATGGATACCTGGCGATGCCTGGAACTAATGTTATTATTACCCAAATGGCTATATACTATGAAGATGATGATAGCACAGAAAATCCTAGGGATATCATTGTGAATAGGCGTGGTACGCACAATGATGAAGTGGTGTTTTATTTCAATTACGACGCTGATAACGCTGTAACATATCAAATTGGTGAGACTTGGAAGGACGCCATGAATAAGAATTTTTTTGGCGAAGAAGGTTCTACCCAAAACTGGATAGCTGTAAATGCTGGCAAATACGCAATTGATATTAATAGAATCGTACCTATAGACTTCTCTAATATATCAGCAAGCAGTGTCACTCAAAATGGAGAAGTTCACTTTGATATTTACGGAATTGATGAGTATTTCTCCCATACCTCGGCGATTTTTTCAGGTTACTATGAATACTTTTATAAATACGAAGAAGGTGCATTAGGTTCGGACTATTATTCCGTTCCATTCTATGCTTTTTATGAAAATGATATCTTATGTGTTGAAGTCGGATATGATGATAACAAAGTGACTATTGAGTTTATGAAATCGGAATAAAAAACCGAATCACAGTGAGATTTTGCTAGAGTTTCTTTATCGTAGCTTCTTTTATTACTGCATTGTAGCCAATAGTTAATCATGCGTATAAGTGATATAGTAAAATAAGATTTTAGAAAGATCAAGTAAATAAACCCAGTAATGGGTTACCAATAGCAGATGACCCAATTTATGTTAACAAAATCGTTTGTAAAACTCATGGATATGAAATAGACAAAAGCAATGTGATGTGAAAAACATCATAATTTAAAGCAAGGAGATTATACAATGAAATCCATAAAAATAAAAATTCTAGCCACAATACTCCCTCTTGT
The DNA here is from genome assembly GCA_964371035.1 of uncultured Clostridia bacterium. GTDB lineage: Bacteria > Bacillota > Clostridia > Tissierellales > Sedimentibacteraceae > UBA1535. Next base: position 8,189 of record CAYJLG010000059.1, read on the forward strand.
TATTGTAGTGATGACCTTGGTTATTGGTCTACTTCTATACGGTATGTATACAAGTACAGTAGCCGCTTTGGAAGAATCAATGAAGTCAAGTGCAACAATTGCTTCGCTTGCTGTTCAAAAACAACTTGAAGCGCACAAAGATTTATCATTGCAATTTTCTTACGACCGCATTTTGACACAAGAAATACCAAGTAAAAATGCAGACAATTATGATGACGTAAAAAATGAAGTGCTTGAATATTGTGAAGAACTAAGAGCAGTACATGATTTTGGATTTTTACAAGTGATGGATAAAAACGGAATTGAACTTAGTACTGGCTTGGATTTTGCTTATGAGCCTTATTTTCATCATGTCAGAGATATGGGTACACCATATATAACAGACTATATAACCAGTGTTATCACAGGGGATTTACTGATAATGGTAGCTGCTCCCATAGAGAGAAGTGGCGAATTTGATGGTTGCGTACTCTATGCGGTGAATCCTGCTTCTTTTTCGGAGATTGTAGCGCAAGTTGCCGTAGGTGAGGGTGGTATTGCAGAAATAGTAGACAGTAGCGGAACTATCATTGCAAGCCATGATACTGAATCAGTAACAAATAAGTATAACGTTATTGAAGATGCAAAAAACAATCCTGACCTTGAAGATTTTTCGATGATCATACAGAACTTGACCGAAGGCCATTCAGATTTTGTGAACTATTCTCAAAACGGCATAGATAAATTCGCGGCGTATACTCCCATTAATGACACAAATGGTTGGGGTATTTATATTACTGCTGATGAAGATGTGTTTCTAGAGCAGATGAAGATTTCTATGTATATTAATATCATTATTACATTTATTGCAATCCTTATCCTAGCGATTGTGATTTTTCGTGTGGCAAACAATATATCAAAGCCTGTTCAATTATGTGCCGACAGACTTGCTAAACTTGCAGATGGTGATCTGAAAACAGCTGTACCTGACATTAAAACCAAAGATGAAACAAAAGTGCTTGCAAACTCTACAAATATCATTGTGAATAACCTATCTGTAATCATTGACGATGTAGGTATGGGACTTAGGGAGATGTCAAAAGGCAATTTTGATATTCAGAGTAATTCGGAGGAATATTTCAAAGGAGATTTTCGTCCTCTTGCAATGGCTATGAACAACCTGATCGGAAAGATGACCGAAACGATTGCGCAGATAAGCACATCTGCCGAGCAAGTTCATTCAGGAAACAGACAGATGTCTATAGGTTCACAATCATTGGCACGGGGTGCAACAGAACAAGCGGGAGCAGTGCAAGGACTTGCGACAATGATTGCCAGTGCGGCAGAACAAATTAAACAAACGACTGCAGACTCCCAAGAAGCAAAAGCGATTACGGCTAAAGCAATGGAATCACTTGCAATTAGCGATGCACAGATGAATAGAATGATGGATGCAATGCTTGTTATTGACGCAAAATCTAACGAAATAAGTAAAATTATTAAAACGATAGACGATATCGCTTTCCAAACAAACATTTTATCGCTCAATGCAGCAGTCGAAGCGGCGAGAGCAGGCAGTGCGGGAAAAGGCTTTGCGGTTGTTGCCGATGAAGTACGAACCCTTGCGACAAAATCAGCGCAGTCGGCAAAAGAAACTGCAACGCTAATTGAAGAAACGGTTGTCGCTGTTAAAGACGGTGCCCAAACCTCCGAAGAAACGAAAAAGGCGCTTGATATGGTGGAAGTAGTTGTACAGCAGATCACCGAAATTGTAGAAAAAATAGCAATTTCAACGGAAGAACGTATGAAAGGCATAAGTCGTATGAACGTGGAAATAGACCAAATATCTTCTGTCGTGCAAATTAACTCAGTAACGGCGGAGGAAAGTGCAGAGACTAGCGAGAAACTTTCTAATCAAGCAGATATGCTAAAAGAGATTGTAGGGCAATTTACATTAAACGAGCATGCTGAAAGTTAAATTCAAAATAGCAATGATGCAAAATCTACCTTTTTTATAGATGCAGTTGATGAAAATTTTTCTGAGGATAAAAAAGCTATATTTACGGAAAAGCTAAACTTTATAGTAGATTACTTGCTGGAGGACAATAATAAATAATTAGAAATGAATTTATAAAAATCACAGGCGCAAGAGAAAACAATCTTGACCCTGTAAAAAATATTGTGTAAAAAAGAGTCCTCTAATGGTAGAATAGAATATACCATTGGAGGAATTTTTTATGAAGATGAAGAAATTGATGTCATCACTCGAAGTTATCGCAGTGAGTTCAAAAAGCGTTTGGGGGTGTAAAGATGAACATAAAAAATATATTAAAATATCTTCTTTTTGGTATTCAGTGGGGTTGTACTTTCTTTGTTGCCATCAACATCATTGTGCTTTTATCCATTGGTGAGGAAGCTATGCTACCGACTGTTTTAATGGATAAATGCATTAAATGTGGTAAATGTGTGACTTTTTGTCCTAAAAAAGCGTTGGTACTTGAATGAAATAATTAAAAGAGGA
>CAYJLG010000060.1:0-10481 GCA_964371035.1 uncultured Clostridia bacterium
CTTAATCCAATCTCCATAAGGCTTCCATATTTTATTATTTTTTCCTTATTTACTCTAGAAATCGACTGTGAATAGTAACGATAGTAATAAATCTTTTCAAACTTTCTATTGTAATTATTCTAGTTTTCAATTAAAATATTTCTTAGTAATAATACTTCGGAGGTAAAAATGAAAAAAATATCAAAAAAAATACTGCTTTCTACTCTTATACTCGGAATAATAGCAATAACACCAATCAGCGCAGATCCAGGTGATCAGGATGATCCTATAATAGTTTTAAGCTACCTAAATCAACGTTTTAATGAATTAATTGGAGATTATAAATTAGATAAAATTGAAGAACACGAGCAAACAATTGTATCTTTAAATGAGAAAATTGACGAACTTACTTCAAAAGTTGACGCTCAAAATCAATCAGGTAGTGTTCTTGAAATAGTGACACTAGCTCCTAATCAAACGCTTGTGTGTGGAGCAGGAACCGAATTAATATTAAGAAGTGGCAACGCTACTGCAGTTGCAAGCGCGTCTGGAGGTTTAGCTGATGTCACAGGCGGTGTCGATATAGCTCAAGGCGAATATATTTTACCTAACCATCTATTGATTATTCCTCGTGATGATGGTAGAGGAGTATACTCTTCTGAAGGAGCTATATTCATGGTTCGAGGTGCTTACACTATCACACCAGAAGTAATTGAATAAATAAAAAGCAACCTTAAAAAGCTGATACTAACTTGAGGAGTTATTATCAGCTTTTTTTATTGTGGTTAACAACAATGTTCCGTTGCTCCACCGCAAATTTTGATTGCATTGGCAAATCGAGTTATTATTTTAAGAGTGAAAATTAATAATCATAATTACATGAACTATTGATTACTCGATTATTTCAGTTCCATGTGGAATAATAAAATTGACTAAATTTTTCTTTATTTCAAACAATGCTTCTCCCATTTCAACTCTTTCTCCGTCAATACACAATTTAATTTTATCTTTTTTTATAATTTTTACTTTTTTACATTTAACATACATGCAAATTTTTTTAGTTTCCTCATCTATCAAATGTAGTCCTTTTTTATACTTTGAAATTAAGTTTAAAATTTTAAATCTAGAAACTTTGTCAATTAAACAAACATCTATCAATCCATCATTTATAATAGCATTAGGTGCACAGTTGTACCCTCCACCATAAGTGCTTCCATTTGCAACTACTGCTAGCAAATAATTGCCTTTAATAGTTTTATTGTCATCTATCTCGATTTCCAAAAATTTCCCTAAGTTTTTCAATAAACAAAACAATACTGACATAAAATAAGCTGAATGTCCTGAAATAAGTGGTATTTTTTTAAATTTATGCATATTAAAAGCAACATCGGCATCAAATCCAATATTGCACACTGAAATTGAAAAATGGTTACCAACTTTTATTAAATCTATATTTTTAGTATATCCTCTTACCTGTTTATCTATCGACAAAAAATTAGTAGACGATTTGAAATTTTTAACAAAATCATTTCCACTTCCGCACGGAATCACACCAATATTAATATGAGAATATTTCTGTGAAGCATTAATCACATCGTGCAAAGTACCATCTCCACCGCATGCGTATATGTTGTATGGTATGTTTTCTTCACATTTAGTTTTTATAAAGTTAATACAATTTTCTTGACTTTTAGTTATATGTATCTCATACTCTTTTTCGCAGCTACTAAAATATGATACAATATCAGTAGTCAATGACTCCACATGCTTTCCCTTCCCTGCAACAGGGTTTATTATAAAAATATGTTTCATTAATTTCACCTCTTGTTTCCAAAACTATTATACTATTAAACTATAATTTTTAAAAGATAAAAAGGAAAAAATAATAGACTATAATTAAATATCTTAAAATTTTTCTTTACTACTTCTAAGTAAATGTGTTATAATGTCTGAATTATTGAATAATTTTTTTTAAATTTAATTATGTGGGGTGGAAAAATGAGCATCATAAAAGATGAAATATTGATAACTGAAGAAGAATATCAACAACTCATTCATGAACTAGAAGACAGAAAAGGTCCTATAAGAAAAGAAATCGCTGAAAAGATTAAAATCGCTTCTGGTTTTGGGGATTTGAGTGAAAATGCTGAATATTCGTCTGCTAAAGAAGAACAAAATATTAACGAGTCCAAAATAATCATTCTTGAAGACAAATTAAAACGCATAAAAATAATTAAACACGATACTTCTATTAAAGATAAAGTTCAAATGGGCTCAAAAGTAAAAGTCCTAGATATTGAATTTGATGAAACAATGGATTACACTATAGTTGGTACTATAGGTGCCGATCCAATGTCAGGTAAAATATCACAAGAGTCACCTTTAGGAAAAGCTCTAATGAACAAAAAAATTAATGACACTGTAGAAGTGTTATCACCTAATGGCGATGTAATCAAATATAAAGTATTAGAACTTATTTAAAGGAACTCTATGTCTAATTTTAACAACTTAGGAATTGGTGAAAACCTAGTAAATGTATTGAAAAAAAACGGTATAGTTACACCTACTACTATCCAAGAAAAATGTATTGAAGCAATTAAAAACAATAAAGATATAATAGCGGAGTCTCAAACTGGAACGGGAAAGACTCTCGCTTTTTTGTTGCCATTATTCGAATGTATTGACCCAAACAGTGATAATATACAAGTGCTTGTAATCACTCCGACTAGAGAATTAGCTATCCAAATAACAGATGAAGCAAAAAAACTCGCAGTCGCAAAAAGTATAGGTATTTTATCTGTTTATGGCGGTAAAGATGTAGCCTCTCAAGTAAAAAAGCTCAACAAAGGTATTCATTTACTCATAGCAACTCCAGGTAGACTCCTAGATCATTTAGATAGGAAAACTGTAGATTTGAACAAATTGAACACGGTAGTAATAGATGAAGCAGATCAAATGCTATTGATGGGATTTAAAAAAGAAGTAGAAAGCATTATGAAATGTACACCCTTAAAAAAGCAAACACTTTGTTTTTCGGCTACTTTAAACTCAGAAGTAAAAAAACTAGCTTATAGATATACGAAGGCACCTCTTGAAGTTTCAATTAAAAGTGAGAGTATCACTTTAGATGAAATTAAACAAGAAGTTGTGATGACTACAGATAGAAACAAACAAGAAGACTTAATCAAGATTTTAAACGAAGACAACCCGTTTATGGCAATAATATTTTGTAGAACAAAGGTTAGGGTAGATAAATTAGAAGAAGCTATGGCTTTAAAGGGTTTTAATTGTGAAAAGATTCATAGTGATATACCTCAAGCAAAGCGCGAACGTATTATGAAATCTTTTAGAAAAGCAGATTTACAATATCTCATTGCAACAGATGTTGCCGCAAGAGGACTCGATATTTCTGGTGTCGACTATATCTACAACTACGATATTCCAGAAAATCCTGAAAGCTACATACATAGGATTGGCAGAACAGGGCGTGCTGGCCAAGAAGGTTATACTTGTATGTTTGTCGCACAAAAGGATATTCGTACATTAGAAGAAATCCAATCTGCAATCGAATATAAAATACCTGTCAGAAGTTAAAAATATTTGAAAGAATAAAATAAATAATAAAACGTAGTAGAATTGTACCGACCCCCAAAAGCTAGACCGGGAGTTCGGTTTTCATCTAATACGTTTTTTATTTGCTATTATTAGTTTTTTTCACAACACAATATGAAATATCCTGATTTTTTATTTAAAATATCACAATTGCCAAAAAGCGATGTTAATTTATCTATCGAGCTTTTTGCCCCTTGTTTTTTTTGGATGACAACATATAACTTTCCGTTACATTTCAGATGTTCAAATGCTCCATCATAAAAGCTATATACGACTTCTTTTCCTGCTCTAATTGGTGGATTAGTCAAAATTCTATCGTATTTTTTAGTAAGTTTCTCAAATCCATCAGATTGAAAAGCATCTATTCGGTTCTCTACTTTATTTTCTTTTGAGTTAAGAATAGCAAGTTTGACAGCCCTTTCATTTATATCTATCATAGTAATATCAACTTTTTTTAAAACACTCGCTAATATTATACCGACAGGTCCATATCCACACCCTAAATCAAGTATGTCACCTTCAAACCCTTTTTCCTTCTCAAAAAAAGTTTCTATCATAGTCGCAGATCCAAAATCTACTGCAGTTTTTGAAAAAACGCTATTAGAAGTATTGAAAATAAATTTCTTTCCCAATAAATCCCAATCAAACTTAAAAATTTCTTCTTCTGTAGTAGGATTTTCGACAAAATATTGTTCTTGATTATTATCTTTCATCTAAATTTCCTCATATATTTTCGTTGAAATAAAAGTCGTATAATTGTTATCAAAATTAAAATAACTTATCGCATCTTCTGATATAGATTTTCCATCTAATCTATATTTAAGCATTATATCTTCGGTATTTCCATGTTTAATATATTCATCTGGAAACATTTTAGTCAAAATTTCTACATCTTTTGACAATATATCTTTAATCTTAGTATGAATTCCAGCATCACTTGAAGTTTCTTCTATAATCAACACTTTACCAGTTTTAGAAGAGGATCGTATTAATAGTTCATCGTCTAAAGGTTTTAAAAATCTAAGATTAACTACTTCAGCTTCAATATTTTTTTCTTTTAAAATTTCAGCAACATTTACAGCAGTTTCCGTCATTTTTCCATATGCAATTATAGTTAGATCTTTTCCTTCTTTTACTACAATACCTTTTCCTAAAACTATCTTGTTTTCTGTATTATCAATTACTTTTTCACTTGTTCCTCTAGGATATCTAATAGCTATAGGAGCATTAAATTTATTAACTGCAAAATCCAACATGGCATTCAATTCGTTGTAATCAGCAGGTGCCATTACTGTCATGTGTGGAAACTGCGTTAAAAATCCGACATCGAAAACACCTTGGTGCGTTTCTCCATCATTTCCTACTATCCCTGCCCTATCGATAGCCAATATTGCATGTAATTTTTGCAGGCATACATCGTGAAAAATTTGGTCATATGCTCTTTGTAAAAATGATGAATACAGAGCTACAACAGGTATCATTCCGCTAGCTGACATACCTGCAGCCATAGTTACGGCATGCTGTTCTGCAATGCCAATATCAAAAATACGTTTAGAAAATTTCTTTTGAAAATCAAGCAAACCTGTTCCATCTATCATTGCTGCTGAAATTGCAACTAAATTTGAATTATCTAGAGCTAGCTCACACATTTTTTTCCCAAAAACTTCAGAATACGTAGGAATTAAAGATTTTTTTAGAGGTTGTCCCGTTTCAATATCAAACTTTGATACACCGTGGTAATCATTTGGCCTTTCTTCAGAATATTTATAGCCCTTACCTTTTTTAGTCAATACATGTATCAACACAGGCTCATCCATTGCCTTTGCTCTTTTAAACACGTCTGTCATAGCCGAAATGTTATGTCCATCTATAGGCCCTAAATAGGTAATTCCAAGTTCTTCAAAAATCATATTAGGCAATATCATTTTCTTTATAACTTCTTTTAAGTGGTGTAAAAACTTCTTTATCCCTTTTCCAGCTTTAGGTATTTTTTTTAAAAGTTTCTCTACGTCAGCTTTAGTCGATATATAGCCATCTGCAGTCCTCGCCCTACTCAAATGAATAGATAATCCGCCTACATTTTCTGAGATAGACATTTCATTGTCATTTAAAATTACTATCATTTTTGTCTGGTTCTTACCTATATCGTTTAATGCCTCAAACGCCATCCCACCTGTGAGAGCGCCATCACCAATCACTGCAACTACATCATGCTTTTCTTTTAATAAATCCCTACTCCTCGCCATACCTACAGCTGCAGATATAGAAGTTGAACTGTGTCCTGTATCAAAAACATCATATATGCTCTCTTCTCTTTTAGGAAAGCCACTTATGCCATCAGTCTGCCTAATAGTTGTCAAATCATCTTTTCTACCTGTTAAAATTTTATGTATATATGATTGATGTCCTACATCCCATATTAATTTATCTTCTTTAAAATCAAAAACTTTGTGAAGCGATAAAGTTAGCTCTACTACGCCTAAGTTAGAAGCTAAATGTCCTCCTGTTTTTGATACTGTATCTAATAGAAATTTTCTAATCTCTTCAGACAAAATATTTAGTTCCTCCACCGATAATTTTTCTAAATCTTTCGGCTGATTTACTTTATCTAATAGACTCATTATATCTCCTTTTTCAAAACAACTTATCTTCAACATTATACAATTATTTTATCAATATGTAAAGATTTTTACAAATTGTTCAGGACAAACGCATCAAATACGATAATGTTGAAATTTCAATGTTTTGTGAAGCAGTTTATATCTTGGCGCGTTTACCCTACAAAAAAAACAGTTGACAAAATATTAAAATGATATTAAAATGATATCATAAACATATTGCAGAAGGATGGTAAATATTATGAATGAAAAACTTATTAAAGCTCCTAATGGGCTACCGTATTTAATTTTAATTATTTTAGGTTATTTTGTTGCAATCGCGTCTATTATATTCGGAGCGATAAATCTTGACGATGGAAACACAACTTTAGGTACAATCTTATTAATAGCAGGTATAGCATACGCTGCATTGGGATGGATGTTATTTTTAGGAATAAAGATATTAAACCCTCAAGAAGCTTTAGTTTTGACATTATTCGGTAATTACATAGGAACTCTTAAAGGTGAAGGCATTTATTTTGTCAACCCGTTTGTATCGGCAGTCAACCCTGCAGCTGAAACAAAGTTAAGACAAAGTGGCGACGTGGTGAACAAGTCAAAGAATTTGATATCCATGTCATCAGAAGGCGTAAATGCATCTGCAAGTGTAGGCATACCAAACAAAAAAATATCAATGAAAGCAATGACATTAAACAATACTCGTCAAAAAATCAACGATTGTCTCGGAAATCCAATAGAAATTTCTATAGCAGTAATTTGGAAAGTTCAAGATACTGCAAAAGCAGTTTTTAATGTTGATAATTACAAAGAATTTTTATCTTTACAATGTGATGCTTCGCTTAGAAACATCGTTAGATTATACCCATACGATATTGCTCAAAACGTAGATACTACAGGTGATGGAAACTATGACGATGGTTCTTTAAGAGGTTCAAGTGAAGCTGTTGCTAAAAGAATAAAAGATGAAATTCAAACAAAAGTTAATGATGCTGGACTCGAAGTTATAGAGACAAAAATTACATATCTTGCATATGCTCCTGAAATTGCGGCATCAATGCTTCAAAGACAACAAGCTACAGCACTTATAGATGCAAAAAAACTTATAGTAGATGGAGCTGTAGGTATGGTTGAACTTGCACTTGAAAGAATAGAAGCTAATTCAAACATCAATTTAGACGAAGAACGAAAAGCTGCTATGGTATCTAATTTGCTCGTCGTATTGTGCGCAAACAAAGATACTCAGCCTGTTGTTAATTCAGGTAGCCTTTACTAAAAAACTATACTTATATCATTATTCTAAATTAAATAACCAAGAAGATGTGAGGTAAATATTTTGGCTGAACCTAATACAAATGAAAAAAAACAAATTCCACTTAGATTGTCTGCAAAACTATATAAACAAATAGCTGCATGGGCTGAAGATGATTTTCGATCTATAAACGGTCAAATAGAGTATCTGCTCTCAGAATGTGTAAAACAAAGAAAGAAAAATGGTAAATATGTACCTAATGATTTAGATGATGATTTAGAGTTAGACATCTAACTTTAAATCATTGTTACAAACGTTTGAATTTTTTAAAATTAAACGGTACTTGAATATACATAAAACAATAAAGAGAGGTAATAATTTTGTTAAAAATAACTAATTTTACTAAAACATATAAGACAGGTAAAAAAGCAGCTAACAATGTTAGTTTAGAAGTAAAACCTGGTGATATCTTTGGATTTATAGGTCACAATGGTGCAGGTAAAACCACACTTATCAAAGCAATAGTTGGAATTCACAACTTTGATCAAGGGAGCATCACAATTGATGGTATAGATATAATTAAAAACCCTATTGAATGTAAGAAAATCTTAGCTTATATTCCAGATAATCCAGATCTATACGAACATATGAAAGGTATCAAATATCTAAATTTCATCTGCGATATGTATGACGTTGCAGAAGATAGAAGAAATAATTTAATAAAAAAATATGCTGAACAATTTGAAATCTTTGCAAACCTTGGAGATGAAATAGCATCATATTCACACGGCATGAAGCAAAAACTTGCAATTATTTCAGCATTTATTCATTCACCAAAGCTATTAATATTAGATGAGCCTTTTGTGGGACTTGACCCTAAAGCTTCTCACACTTTAAAAACAATTATGAAAGAATTTTGCGATGCAGGCAATTCTATATTTTTTTCTACTCATGTATTAGAAGTTGCTCAAAAGCTTTGCAATAAAGTAGCTATTATTAAAGATGGTGAGATTTTAGCTTCAGGAAGAACAGAAGAAATAGTTGGAAATTCAAGTTTAGAAAATATATTTTTGGAGTTGACTGATAATGAAAAAATTAATTAAACTAGTAAAAGCTTCAGGATTTTCAGGCACAAGTTTAGGCAGTTATTTCAAAAAATCAAAAAGAAAATTTTCATTTTTGGGATTGTTAGCCATCCCTATACTCTTGGTTTATTATGCTTTTATGTTTAACTTTCAACTTGCTGAAAATTATGCACCTTTGGGACTTATGTATGTACAATTAGCAATGATGTTTGCAGCTGCGAGCGTCACTACACTTTTATTTAGCATAGGTTCTGTAACTAATACTCTATTTAAATTTAAAGACTACGATATACTAATGTCAATGCCTATAAATCACAGAACTATAATAATTAGTAGGATAATCATGTTATACGTTTCAAATGTTCTATTTACGCTATTTGTGATGATTCCAACTAGCATTGTTTATGCTATCAACACACCTATTACAATAATGTTTGTAGTAAACTTTATACTAACACTTATAGTATTACCTTTTATACCAATTATAGTTGCTACTATTGTTGCTACCTTGTTTGCATATATATCTTCAAAACTCAAAATCACACGATTTTTAAACTTAATATTTACTTTGATCCTTTATTTTGCATTTCTTTTTGGGATTATATACTTTAATAGTAGTTTAGAATTTTCGACTCCACAGTCTATTAGTGATTTAGGTAACTTAGCAATCGAACAAATGAATAGATATTATCCTGTTACAAAGTTATATATAGATGCAGTTCATAATACTGATATGATATCTCTTTTGAAATTTTTAGGTATAGGAGCAGTGCTTTTCATAGCTTATTTTGAAATCATCTCAAGAAATTTTGTATCTATACACGAAACTCTAAACAGAAAAATAGCTTCCAATAACTTCAAAATGATAAAGCAAAAAAGAACAACAAAAACAAAATCGTTAGTAAAAAAAGAATTTCAATCTTATCTATCATCGACAACATATGTATTCAACACTATCATAGGACCAATAATGATATTGATAGGAGCAGTTTTAATGATTTATTTAAGTGAAGATATCCAATCTGTGTTAACTGCTATAACATCAGTGGCGCCTATAACTCTTTCAGATTTTTATCCAATAATCTCACTTTCACTTAACTTGATGATAGGTATAAGTTGTACAACTTGTATTTCATTATCATTAGAAGGAAAAAATTTATGGATACTAAAAACTTTGCCAATATCAGCCTTTAACATTTTTATTGCAAAAGCAATTGTAACATTTATTATTACTATCCCTGCAACATTAATATTTGGAATTACTTTTGGCATAATATTTAACGCCGATTTATCATCGTTTTTGTTAGTAATAATATCGCCAATAATTTATTCAGTTTTCACAGCTTTTTCAGGATTGTTGATAAATACGTTCTTTTGTAATTTAGATTGGACTTCTCAAGCGTCAGTAGTTAAAAGAAGTGCTGCAGTCCTTATAAATACATTTTCACAATTGGGTGCTTCCATAGGTGTAATATTCTTATCATTTTATCTGTTTTTTAAAGACATCAATTTGCACTTGATAGCTTGGGGATTTACTATTTTCTTTGCTATTATTAGTACAATTATCATCATTTACTTAAAGAAAAACGGTGAAAAGATTCTTAACAAATTAATTTAAACAACTTCCTATTCATAGTAGTCGATGTCATACTCACCGCCATAATCGCTCATAAATGACTAAAAAAAGATGATGTTTAAGGGTTTTATGCCCTAAAACATCATCTTTTTTTCTATTCACAGCTAATATATGTATCCCAAGGGAAAAAATAATAAAACCTGTCGCCGAGTACTCCAATTGGGAAGTTGTAGGGCGCAGAACTTTTTGCTCGTTAAACTCACAAAGATTTGATTCTCCATGCATGTGGCCTACCACCATTTTCATATAGAAAATGGGGTTAGGGCATGAGTAGTTTTATTCGCAAAGTCATAACGCAGTAT
>CAYJLG010000061.1:0-10228 GCA_964371035.1 uncultured Clostridia bacterium
ATGCAGGAGTAAAAAAATTCACAGATATTATAACTATTGCAGATTGCATAGATGCAGCTACAGATGATGTGGGTAGGAGTTATGCTCTTGGTAAAACCTTAGAAATAGTCTTAGATGAACTTGACAAAGAAAAAGGTACGAGATATTCACCATTTATAGTAGATTTAATTATTAACAATAAAGAGTTGTACGATCAAATACAAGATGCACTCGAAAACTTCAGATATGATATGTATTATGAATGTTTTAATTTAAAGACGTTAACAACAGAGAGATTTGAGCCAAACATTTAAGCGCATACAAAACACTCGCACAATATTTTCTACACTGATGCGCATGTCAAAAATCATTACAGTTCTACCGACTTAAAAAAGCTTAATCTCTTTCAATAAATAGTGAATAGTATACTCTTAAATCGAACTAACCGGCTATAGCTTTTTCTAAATGAGCCACAAATTCTGACATATCATTAGTTAGTGGTTTAGATTTAAGTTTTAACCACCCTAATTTCATCATTTGTTTATTGTCTGATATAGGCACTGTTCTTATCGAGGGGTCTCCATAACCTTCTGGAATAATACCTGATCCTATCGAAAAAGCGTCTAAGTTTAGCAACAAACTATAGATTGTTCCTCTATCATGAATTCGTATAGTCTTTTTAAGATGTTGTATTTCAACTAGAGAAACTTCTTCAGCAAAATCTAGAGCAGTTCCATTTTCTTGCCCAAACATTATATAAGGATATTTATCGAGTTCTTCTAATTTTACTGATTTTTTATCTGCTAAAGGATGATTTTTGCTTATAAATATATGTGGCTTAATTTTTGCCAAAAAATTAAATTCGATATTTTTTGTCTTTAATACTCTTTGAATAAATTTTTCTGTCATGTCGGAAATAAATATAATTCCAATATCGCTTTTGTTGTTATAAATATCATCAATAACCTGATACATATCTGTTTCTTTTATTATAAGATCATATCTAGATAAGTTTTTTGATCGAAAAAAGTTTACAAACGCTTCTACACTAAATGGGTATCTTTGAGTAGACACGCTAAAATTTAATGCTGGCTCAGATATTTCATTAGAATATAAAGTTTCAATCATATATTTTTGTTCTAAAATCGGCCTAATATATCCTAAAAATTCTTTTCCTTTGTTTGTCAACAAAACTCCTCTATTACTTCTTTCAAAAATTTTCAGTCCTAAATATTCTTCAAGTTCTTTTATAGAGTTGCTAATATTAGATTGTGACACAAATAAATTTGCTGCAGCTTTGTTAATTGAACCACATCTTGCAATCTCTGCTACATATGTTAATTGTTGAAAAGTCACTGTGAACACACCCTTTCATATAGTAATAAATATATTGAAAAAAATTAATTTAATATAAATTCAGCTTAACATATTATGACATAAATTTCAATGTTTTTATTATAAAAATACAATTTTTCTCATTGTTATTAGTCGTTATTCATAGATGGCATCTGAAATCAAAAGGAAAAAATAATAAAACATGTGTCTGTAATATTTTTATGCATAAAAAATCTATTTAGGTATATCTATTTCATATAACTGAATATTAAAAAAATCTACTAACACCCTGATGTTTTTATGTTGTATAATAGTATAAATAATATATTGAGAGGTGCTTTATGGAATTAAAAAACGTTGGTTTTGGAACTAAATCTATACACGCAGGTAACGTAAGGGACAAACAATATGGAGCATTGACTATGCCGATTTATCAAACGTCAACTTTCGTTTTTGACAATTGTGAACAAGGTGGACGTAGGTTTGCGGGCGAAGAAAATGGGTATATATATACCAGGTTGGGAAATCCAACTACTACCGTTTTGGAAGAAAAGGTAGCAGCACTTGAAAATGCAGAAGCATGTGTTGCGGTGAGCTCTGGCATGGGCGCAATTACGTCTGCTATATGGACATTGTGCAAAGCTGGTTCACACATCATTGCTGATGGTACTTTGTATGGTTGTACTTATGCATATTTAAGTCATGGCATATCGAGATACGGTGTGGAAGTAACTTTTGTAGACACATCCAATAAAGAAAATATAAAGAACGCATTACGACCTGAAACAACTATTGTATACTTAGAAACTCCTGCCAATCCAAATTTAAAGATAGCAGATATAAAAGATATTTCAGATTTAGTACATGAATATAACAAGGACATAAAAGTTATCTGTGATAACACATTTGCTACGCCGTATCTTCAAAGGCCGTTAGATTTAGGTGCAGACATGGTTATTCATTCTGCGACTAAATATTTGAACGGACATGGTGACGTAATTGCCGGATTCATATGTGGTTCACAAGAACTAATGAATGAAGTAAGGCTTTTTGGCTTAAAAGATATGACTGGTTCTGTAATGGGACCATTTGAAGCCTTTTTAATACTAAGAGGTTTAAAGACTTTAGAAATTAGAATGGACAGACATTGTTCTTCAGCAGCTTTGATAGCAGAATGGTTGGAAAACAATCCTAAAGTTAAAAAAGTTTATTTCCCTGGTTTACCTTCACACGAAGGATATGAAATAGCTAAAAAACAAATGTCAAAATTCGGTGGAATGGTTGCATTTGAGCTTGAAGGCGGAAAAGAAGATGGAATTAATTTCGTCAACAACTTAAAACTTTGTACGATTGCAGTAAGTTTAGGTGATGCCGAAACACTAATCGAACATCCTGCAAGTATGACACATTCTCCATACACAGAAGAAGAACTTATTGCTCAAGGTATCTCTCCTAGTTTAATAAGACTTTCGATAGGACTTGAAAACGCAGAAGATATAATTAATGATTTAGAGCATGGTTTTAGCTACTTAAAATAATTAGTGAGTTATAAAAAATAAGAAGTCAATGTGATGGCTTCTTATTTTTTTATGGAGTAGCTGTAGTCGTATCATTCACAAATTTAAATTAAATTCTTCTGTACAATTTGTTGATTTTTTGATACAATAAAGTTGTACGATGAACATCTGGAAGGAGGATTTCAATGGGATTCAAATATGTTTTTTTTGACTTTGATGGTACCTTAGCCGATACTGAATCATTAAATCTAAAAATTTATCACCAATTAGCAGATATCTATAATATAAAAAAATTAACTTATGAAGAGTTTTTGAAACTAAAAAAATTAAGTATGATAGAAGTAATAGAGCACTTGGATATAAAAAAGAGACGCATTCCATTTATGTTAAGAAAAGGCAAGATTTTTCTTTATGAAAATATTAGTAAAGTCGAGTTTTGTAAAAGTGATTTAAAAGAAACTATTATCGCTCTTAAAGATTCGGGAATTAGAGTTGGTATCATCACTTCTAATTCAAAGAAAAATGTAAATGCATTCTTAGATAAACATAATTTTAGAGAATTTGAATTTGTGACTAATTGTTCTTTATTTGGCAAATCCAGAGTAATTAAGAAAACAATGAAAAAATTTGGAGCAAAACCTCATGAAGTTTTGTATGTAGGAGATGAAATTAGAGATATCACTTCTTCAAAAGAAGCAGGCGTAAGTATCGCCTCTGTCACTTGGGGGTACAACTCGGCTGAAGGATTATCTGCAAATAATCCTGAGTATTTGATTAGCAAATCAACTGAATTGCTAGAAATTTGCAAAAACACGAATTAACTTCGCTCTACAAGGCGTATTGTTCGTGTTTTTGCTTTTTATCTAACATAATAAATGATTTTTAGATAATTTAAGAATTATTTCTTGACCTAACACGAATAATATGTTAAGTTAAATATTATTATATATAATCTTTTTCGAAACTAATTTAGTAAATAAGTTTTATTGTTATTATATATGCTTTTTTATAGGAGGATTTAGCATGAGTAAAAAAATCTATACAATTAAACCTGAAAATCACAATAAAGAAGACTTGACAAAAATATTGAAAGATCACGATGAAATACAATTTGTATCTTTTATGGGTGTAGATATCGGCGGAAATGGCACAGATGAAAAAATACCTATCAAAATCTTTTTAGACGACATGGATGATATGCTTGCACATGGTATTCAAACCGATGGCTCCAGCGTTGAACTTCAAGGAATAGCAGTGTTGAACGATGCACGAGTCGATTTAAAGCCAGATCTTGATTGCATGTGGTTTGTCGATCATAACGATGAATTTATACATGAAGATACAGGTCTCCCTATTGGAACTTTGAAAATCCCTGCCTTTTTAGTGCATAACAACAAAGAGGTGTGTTCTAGATCTATCCTAAAAAGAGCGATTTCAAATCTAAAAAATGGAATTAAAAATATTTTATTCAATAATCCTATTTTATGTGCAAAGTATGGGTTTTCAGCAGATGACATAGATGAAATAGTACTTACTAGTGCTACTGAACTTGAAATGTGGGTCAATAGTCCTGAACAAGTAGCAGATTTAGAAGCTTTGTCTGCCTCACAGACATTGAAAGAACAATACTGGAAAAGAACGCTCGGCACAGTAAGAACTGTAATAGAAAAAAGCATGATAGAGCTTGGTAGCTACGGTTTAGAACCAGAAATGGCACATAAAGAAGTTGGTGGCATAACTAATACTATTGATTCTGCAGGTCGCATCATTCACGTAATGGAACAATTAGAAATTGATTGGAAATTTTCAGGTGCGTTACAAGCTGCAGATAATGAAATGATTGTTAGAGAAATTTTAGAGGATCAATTTAGAAGTCATGGTCTCATAGTTTCATTTAAGGCAAAACCGCTCGAAGGTGTTGCAGGCAATGGTGAACACGTTCATATGGGCGTAGCCGTAAAATTGGCTAACGGGAATAAAGTAAATATATTTTCTCCCGCTGACATGAAAGAAGACTATTTGAGCGAATTAGGCTATGGCGCATTAATGGGCATTTTAAAAAATTATGAAGTCATAAACCCTTTTGTAACTGCAACTAATGATGCTTTTAATAGACTAAAACCAGGATTTGAAGCTCCTGTTTGCATAGTAACTACTCTTGGAGGCAGTAAAGAAAGCCCTTCGAGAAATAGATCTGTATTAGTCAGTGTAATAAGGGATATAGAAAATACTTATGCTACAAGGTTTGAACTTAGATCTCCAAATCCTTACTCAAATACGTATCTCGTCTTGGCTGCTTGTTTTCAAGCTATGCTTGATGGAATGACTTTTGTTGTTGATATGAATATGTCTACAAATGAGTTAGAAGCTGAAATATCAAAAAAACTAGGCGAAGATGCTAAGTATTTAGAAAAAAACAGAGAATATAGAAGTGAAGAAGATGTGTTTGAGCATTTCACAGAAGAACAAAGACAGGAACTTTATGGAAAATCACCTGCTACTGTTTGGGAAAATTTAGATTCATTCGGAAAATGTGAAGATAGGCAGAGTGTATTGAAAAATGGCGGAGTATTTACTGATGATATTATAAATTCGTTTAAATTAGTTACTCTTGAAAAATGGAAAAACGAACTTAAAGGCAGGATAATAGCAAATAATATCGAAACGATTAGAAGTTTTGTAAAACTACATAACGATACAGATTGCGATTTGGATGTCATAAACTGGGAAGAAGTTACATTTTTTAAGAAAAAACTGATGAAAGACACAATGCATAAAAAAAGCATTTTCACAAACTTAACTGAGGCGATCAACGCCAAAGATTTTGAAAATGCATCTGAACTTCAAAAATTGATGAATCAGAGAATGACGGAAGTAAGACTTGCGTATTCTAAATATAAAAGAAATATATTTTAAGTGAAAAAATAGATGTAACAGAACTCAGATTTGTTGCATCTATTTTTATTTGATAAACAATTTGTTTATCACTTTGCCTGTAGTATTATAATCAAATCCTTTTTGCAAAAGATGATTTTGCACCTTTTGTCTTATGTTCTGCTTGTTTGATGAAATAAGTGAGTTATATTTTTTTTCACCTAACTTAAATGCTTTTTCAAATTCCGATTCATCTTCTATGTCGATTATTTTCTGGGAAATAATTTTTTTATCTATACCTTTTAAGATTAAGTTTGAAACTATTTTATTTTTACCATATTTTGAAAATCGAACTTTATCGCTAATATATCTTTCGCAATAAGATTCGTCGTCGATCAGTCCTAAACCTTCAAGTGCAGCTATAGTTTTGTTAATAGTACACTCTTCATAACCTTTATCAGCAAGTTTTTTCAACACTTCTTTTTTTGTTCTGTCTTGCGTTGAAATGTAGTTTAATGCCACACGTTTTGATTTTGAAAATTCTTCTTCTTTCAAAACATTATCTATAAATTCTATGTCTATGTCTTGAGCTAGTGATAGCTTAAACTTGTAAAAAATACTCGCGTGAATTCCAAATGCAAATTTACCGTCAAGAAACACATTGACTCTCTCAGTATTATTTTTTTGCTGTTCTATTGCTGTAATTTTCGGCATATAATCACCCCTTTTTGCTAACGTAATATAACAATATAATAGTAATTATATATAATTACTTTGAAAATGTCTACACAGTGTTACTATTCACATACAACTTCCCAATTGGAGTACCAGCGACAGATTTTATTATTTTTTCCTTTGGGGTACATATGTTAACTGTGAATACTAACTACACAGTGATTAAATTCATACTATTTTTGAAAAAAATCTACCATTTTAACATATTGTATTGTATAATAAATCAACGAGAGGAGAATGTAATTATGATTTCAAAAGAAAACGACGTTTTTTTAGCTTATCATGGTAGTTATGATAAAAATGGCAGCAAGGTTTTAGCTGATGAAATATGTGACTTTTTATTGAGCAAGGGAATAAAAGTATATTATTTTCCAAAATCTCAAAAAGACAATTATAAATCAAACATTATAGAGGTTATGAAGTCAAAAGTTTTTATTTTAGTTTGTAATGAAAACATTAAAACATTGGAAAATGGCCATATAGACAGAGTCGACCATTACGAACTTTCAGTAGAAATCGATGCGTTTTATTCTCTTGCACAGGCAGGTGAATCAACTGCTATGGTAGATTCTCGAGTATTTGTTAGTGGTAATTACGAAGGGCGTGAAGGAAAAGAAGCTGATTTACATGAATTGTTTAAAGGTAGAACGCATCTTTTTTTTAATAAAGAATTAAACGAAGAAAAATTTGTTGAATTATATGATTGGATAAATTCTAGAATAAATTCTAAAAATCCTCAACCTGATAGTAAAAATGAATTTAACAATAAGAAACTTACCGAAGAAATTAAAGAAGTTTTTGCGCAAAGATCTTCTATGCAAAGCCATATTAACTTAGCAGGACTAGTAGCTAATTCTAAAAGAATTAGAGCGATTGGAATTTCAAACTCAGAATTGACTACTAAAATAGACGAAAATGCAATCTTGCACGCTCTACAAAACGGCGCTGAATTTGATATTGTTTTTTTAGATCCTGATAGTGATTTTACAGCTAATAGAGAACAAGAGGAAAAATTAAGGCCGGGAAGAATTAGAGATATAACTTACAATAACATAGAAACGGCTGCTTTTTTTAAAGATGATTTAGAAGATTGTTATAAAGAAAATTACAGACTTTATAAATATAAGGCTATACCAAGATTAAACATAATATTGCTAGACAACATAGCAATACTTCAATATTATGCAAATTTTACAGCTGGGATGAAAAACCCGTGCTTTGTTTTAGAAAAAAAAGATTATTCGCCGCTATATGAGTTTTGTGAGCAAAACTTTGAAAAAATTAAACAAGAATCTGAATTGATAGGAGATTTTTAAATGAAATATCAAAATGAATTAGATTTTATGAAAACTCATATGAAAAATGCATTAGATACGTTTGTAACTAATGAAATTGAAAACAAGATTAAAAAAAGCGAATACGATATAGTAACTGAGATTGATTCAAATATAGAAAACTATTTGATAAGTCAAATTAGAAAAAATTATCCTGAAGATAAAATACTGAGTGAAGAGACCTTGTCTACAGAAAAGATAAATAATCGAACTTGGATTATAGATCCGATTGATGGCACTTGTAATATGGCTAACGGGATGGAACTATATGGTATACAATGTGCCTTAGTGGAAGATAATGAAATAGTAGTCTCAGTAATTATTCTTGCAAGTAACAAAGATGTGTATTATGCAATATCAGGAGAAGGCGCATATCTAAATGATGTAAAAATCACAGTCGATAAAAACGTACCACTAAATAGCGCACTAGTTAGTTTTGGTGATTACTCACATGTGAATAAATTTGGTGCAAATCGACAGCATAAAGCTATAGGCACACTGTTTTCTAAAGTAGCAAAAATTAGGATGTTTGGTGCTGCTTGTATGGATTTTTCGTTTGTAGCATCTTCGAAAACTAATGCAACAGTTGTAATTACAAAAAATTTATGGGATGTTTTGCCTGGAGTTTTGCTTTGTAAAGAATCAGGATGCGTCATTACTGATCTAGATGGCAATGAATACACTTTTGCCAGCGACGGAGTAATTGTGTCTTGCAATGAAGAATTACACGGTTTAGTAGTAACTTCTATGGAAAAATAGATCTAAAAAATATATTTTAATAAATCAAGAGGATTAAATGGATAATAAACAACAAATAGAAAGAAGAAGAATTTTCGGGATCATTTCACACCCAGATGCCGGAAAAACAACTTTAACTGAAAAACTTCTTTTGCATGGTGGAGCAATCCGTGAAGCTGGAGAAGTAAAAGCAAAGAAAAATCAGCGATCAGCAAGATCTGATTGGATGGAAATTGAAAAACAAAGAGGTATTTCTGTAACATCGTCTGTTATGCAGTTTGAATATAATGATAAAGTAATATCTATAATGGATACTCCTGGACATAATGATTTTGGTGAAGATACATATAGAATTTTGACTTCTGTAGATAGTGCTGTAATGGTAATTGATGCCGCAAAAGGTATAGAAGCTCAAACTAAAAAGCTTTTTCAGGTTTGTAGCATGCGTGGCATACCTATTTTTACTTTTATCAACAAATTAGATAGACAAGGCAAAGATCCGCTCGAATCTATGGAAGAGTTAGAAGAAGTTTTAGGACTTCCTTCTGTAGCCGTGACTTGGCCTATCGGAAACGGGATTTCATTTGAAGGTGTTTTTGATAGACTAGAAAATTGTGTTCATCTTTATAGGAAAAAAGAAACAGTATATCTTGATGAAAAAGGAGTCTATGGAAGTGCTCTAGAAGGCCTGATAGACCCTATAAATCTTTCTAATTTGAGAGCAGAGATTGACTTGTTAGATGGTGCAGGAAATGAATTCGAACTAGAAAAAGTTTCTAGCGGTAAATTGTCGCCTGTGTTTTTCGGAACAGCACTAGCAGATTTTGGTGTAACACCATTTTTGAAGCACTTCTTAGAAATGTCACCTGCTCCTGGACCAAGAAAAACTACTGAAGGAGAAGTAAATCCTACAGATCCAACTTTTAGTGGATTTATATTCAAGATCCAAGCTAACATGAATCCAGCCCATAGAGATAGATTAGCGTTTGTTAGGGTATGCTCAGGAACTTTTGAAAGAGGCATGACTGTTACTCTCACAAGGACAGGCAAACAATTAAAACTTAGCCAGTCTACTCAATTAATGGCCAACGAAAGAGAAACGGTAGATACTGCGATCGCAGGTGACATAATAGGTTTATATGATTCTGGTACTTATCAAATAGGAGATACCTTGACTGCAGGTAAAGAAAAAATATTTTTTGAACCACTTCCAACATTTCCACCTGAATTGTTTAAAAGGGTTTACCCTGTAAATTCATTAAAAGGAAAAAATTTCCAAAAAGGTGTTGAACAGTTGGCGCAAGAAGGAACTATACAAATATATAGAAATAATTTTAATGATGTCATATTAGGTGCAGTTGGAGTTCTACAATTTGAAGTCTTTGAACATAGATTGACTAATGAGTATAATACAGAAATACGCATGGATCATTTAGATTTTACTGTTGCAAGGTGGATAAAAGCTGATCCTAGTATCGACTTGAAAAAATATGAAAATTCAAGGACTATGTTAGTGTATGACAGATTTAAAAGACCTGTATATATCTTTAGCAATCAATATGCTGTCAATGCATTCTTAGATAGAGTAAAAGACATAGAGCTACTTGAAGCCCTAGATGTTGAAGATTAATTAATTAAAAAAAATAAAAAACGGACCGGTCTGTACCGACCCCCAAAAGTTAGACCTAAAAATCTAACAAATGGGAGGTCGGTATT
>CAYJLG010000062.1:0-10210 GCA_964371035.1 uncultured Clostridia bacterium
GCTGTAGTCGGTACCAAAAGTCCCGATACAGAGAAGTATATCGCAACGATATTTATAGCAAGTGAAAGCATAATATTAAATTTAATCGAACTGACCATACCGTTTGACAACTTTTTAATATAACTTATCTTGGTGATATCGTCTCCCATAAGAGCTATGTCCGCAGCATCTATAGCTATATCACTACCCATAGAGCCCATCGCTATACCTACAGAAGCAAGTTTTAGTGCCGGAGCATCATTTACGCCATCTCCAACCATACAAACATGCTCATTTTCATCGACTAATTGTTGTAAAGCTTCAACTTTCCCTTCTGGCAACAAAGACGCTTTGATATCTGTTAATCCAACTTGATTTGCTACATAATTTGCTGTTTTTACATTGTCACCTGTTAGCAATACGCTCTTTGTGATACCTGCACCTTTTAGTAATCTTATAGCTTCAGGTGAGTTTTCCTTGATAGTGTCAGACATAGCTAGTACACCTATCACTGCTTTATCATCTGCAACTATTATAACCGCCTTACCTTGACTTCTCAATGTATCTAAAGTCTTAACAACAGCATCAGAGATTTTAGCACTTGAATTTGCTTCGACTAATTTTTCGTTTCCACAAATTACTTTTCTGCCGTCTACATATCCGACTACGCCTTTACCTACAGTCATTTCAAAATCTACAACTTCTTTTATCTGAGCAGATTTTTCTTTTGCAGATCTTAAGATAGCTTTTCCTAACGGATGCTCTGATCTGCCTTCTACAGAACCTGCTAAAGACATAAGTTCATCTTCTTTTACTCCGAAAGCAACTATATCAGAAACCACTAAATTTCCGTGTGTAAGAGTGCCTGTCTTGTCAAATGCGATAGTGTTTATTTTACCCATACGCTCCAAAGCTTCACCAGATTTAATAAGCACACCGTACTTAGTAGCCTGACCGATAGCCGCAACAACTGCCGTCGGAGTAGCAAGTGCCAAAGCACAAGGACAGAAAACAACCAAAACTGTAACTGCACGAACGAGAGATTCTTGATGAAGCGCCGCAGCCGCTGTGTCTAATCCATGTGTAAGCATAAGTGCATCTAAGTCTAAATTGAACAAATATCTTGTCATAAAATATGCAGCAACTGCAATTCCGCATGCCACTGGCACCAGCCATGCCGCCCATTTGTCGGCAAGTTTTTGCATAGGTGCTTTTCTTTTATCTGCATCATTTACAAGTTTAATCATCTTTTGAAGTGTAGAATCTGAAAATGCTTTAGTAACTTTTACATCGACAGAACCAAATCTGTTGATAGTACCTGAAAATATCTCATCACCTTCTGTTTTGTCTACAGGTAAAGATTCACCTGTCATTATAGCTTGATCTACAGAAGTAGTTCCTTCAACTATTTCACCATCCGATGGGAAACTTTCTCCAGGAAAAACTCTAAATATATCGCCTATTTTCAGATCTTCTGCTTTAACCATTTCTTCTGAAACACTTCCATCAGAATTTACAACAATTCGCCTACCTTGTGCCGGTACTAAGTTTAAAAGTGCCTCTATACCTCTTCTTGTTCTTTGGACTGTCTTTTCTTCTAGCCATGCGCCTATAGCCATGATAAACGCAACTTCACCCGCAGCAAATATATCATTGATATATATAGCGGCCACCATCGCTATAGTGATTAGTAGTGCAGAGCTTACAAATTTTTGATAAATAACTCTCGTTATAGCCAAATATGCTAGAGGGATACCTGAGATTACTACTGAGGCCCATGCGAAATTTACCATGAGTTCAAATGGCTCACCTGTTTCGTTAAAGAAAGGCAATATGTATTCTCCTATAAAACTTACCGCCAAACAAAGCCCCGAAACCCATAACATCGGACCCGAATTTAAAAATTTGTCCAACTTCTTAAAAAATTCACCCATTTTTTCTCTCCTTAGAAATTTAAATTTTTGTCAATAATTAATATCTATGCCATATAAAATGAAATTAAAACAAATTTCTGATTCATTATTTTTAAATTTGTTTTAATAATACATTAGATATTTTATCGAACATTGTGTTTGATTTTGATTATACTGTCTTTTTCGGAATAAAACAATAATCAAATTCAATATAATATCCATTACAGAACAATTTTGTCGTAATTGTCCTGTAACGAGCACTGTAAATGTTAAACTACTAAAAAGAAATCTATTATTTCAACATTGTAACTTTTGTTCTTAAAAAATTTAAAAACTTTAAGATATGCTTAAGGTTTATATATTATACTAAAGATAGTTAATAGAGCATAACTATTAATTTATTTTCCCTCTCCCCCTTGTTTTTATAAAGAAAAAGCTGTGTATTATATACACAGCTTTTTTACTTACACAAATATTTTTTTAACTAAAATCCTGATATACGAGTTACTAATACTTCATATCCCGAAGCATCAGATCTTTCTTCAGAATATACCACAAGAATACTTCCATCATCTTGCAATTCCATATCCGATATCCACGGATAAGATGAACCTAAAATATCAGAATCAGATAAAGTGCCTATAAAATTTCCTGATTTGTCCCAAAATAAAAACTCTCTCATGTTTCCATCGACTGCAATAAAACCGTTAGCTGTTTCAACTATATCTGTTACAGAACCTAAATAATCATCGTCTTCTGAAAAATCGTCTCCACCAAGTATAAACATAGGGGTTTTGTTACTATCTATGATCATGATCTTTTCTGTATCCCCATCGATTTCACTTCCGAACAACGCGGTATAATTTTCTGTAAATCTAATTTCATCTACTTCAAAAAATTCGCCTTCAGCTAGATATGGCTCTACAGTAGCAACGTCACCGTTTATGTTTACTTTTTCGACTTCACTTCCTAAAAAGTATGTAAGTCCCCATTCTCCACTTTTGTGCATTGCCAAGTAATCATCAACTGTAGTATAAACAACTTTACTCTTGTCAGGGTTAATTCTAACAAGATCTGAGCCAAAATCAGATACAAACAAATTTCCGTTGATATCTGCATTAATTTCAGTGAAACCTTCATCTAACTCAAATTGTGAAGGTGCAGATAGTGTATCTGATAAGCTGTATTCAGTCAACATTTCATCATATCCAAGCCAGATTTTTGCATCAGCACTGTTAGCAATTCGAGTGCTAAATATATCAATTACTTCCATAGATTCTTCTAACGGAATATTTTGTCCAGTTATCGTAAAGTTTCCAACTTGAGAAGTAGTGTCTTCTGATACTATACGTTCACCTTCCCAAAAATAAGGATAATCTGTCAAACCTTGATCTGTGATTTTTGGAGTTAAGTTCGAAATTAATTGTGATACAAGTTCATCTTCATATTCGCCACTGATATCTATTTCTAATGTCGTTCCGCTCGCTTCATCACGACCAATATAAGTCAGTGTTTGCTCTCCCCAATATTCTCTCTCCAAAACAAGGCAGTCATATCCAGCTATGTTTACACGATCGCCTGTACCATTTACAGCGTAATCATACAAATCTACATCATATGCTCTAAGCGAACTTCTAAAACTCGTCACATCATATGAATCAAGATGAATTTCTGCCGTAATACGTGCATCTTCACCCTCTACAACTTTGAGTGTCATGTTACTATAAGCTTCGCCTTCATAGCGTGAATCTGCTTCTTCTGTCCATTCTGGTGTAATAGTGATATCAAACATCGTGCTACTTAAAAGTTCGCCTTCAGCTACTCCCGTGTCTATAGGTTCTTCCTCTTTGTCTACATCTGTAGCAGTAGTGTCTTCTTCAGAATCTGTCGGTTCTTTGTCTTCGTCTACTTCTTCATTTGTGTCATCTTGCGTCGCTGTATTGTCTGTAGCAATCGTAGATTCAGAATCATCTCCATCACAAGCAGTCAATACAAACACCATCATAAAAATTAAAATTACTGATAAGATTTTTTTCATAATTATATCCATCCTTTTTAGTTAGTAGTAGATGACTTAAAATTTTCAATTATCATCTACATGTTTAATTATAACCTTAATGTTTTAAAAATAAAATGTGCCAATTAGCACATTTTTTCTTACTATTCACAGTTAGATTATATATCCCAAGGGAAAAAACAAAAAAATCTGTCGCGATACTCCAATCGGGAAGTTGTAAGGCGCAGAAGAGAACATCAAATCTACACAAATTTACGACTCTCTATCTTTTTCACTGCGCAACAGCAGTAATTAAAGCATAAAAAAGCGATGCAAGCTTTATTGCCTTACATCGCTCTATATTTTATTACTTTTTCCTTATTTACACCAGAAATCGACTGTGAATAGTTACCATCAAGTATTATCGATATTAGTTGTTCTGTTCTTGCTTGCAATTTATTTAAAACGTATCTTCTTTAAAACAATCCATGTATCTTTCCGTCAGCATCTACATCTATAAGTTCCGCAGAAGGTACTTTAGGAAGTCCTGGCATCTTCATTATGTCTCCTGTCAAAGCAACCAAAAATCCTGCTCCCACAGAAGGAGTTACGTCTCTAATAGTTACTTTAAATCCTGTAGGTCTACCTAATTTTTTAGGATCATCAGTAAGAGAATATTGATTTTTAGCCATACATATCGGAAGATTTCCAAAGCCTAAATTTTCAAAGTTTGCTATTTCTTTACTAGCTTTTGCAGAAAACTCTACGTCGTCAGCACCATAAATTTTAGTAGCAATAGCTTTGATTTTTTCTTTTATTGGCAAATTAGAATCATATGTAAATTCCATTTCGCTACCTTGTTCGATAAGCCTTAAAACTTCCTCAGCTACTTCAACTCCACCTTTTCCACCATTAGCCCAAACATCAGAAAGAGCAACATTAACACCTAATTCCTTACACTTGTTCTCAACCAAATCCAGTTCTTCTTTAGTGTCTGTTGGAAATTTATTAATTGCGACAACCGCAGGCAATTTAAATACCTGAGTAATATTTTCCACATGTTTTAGCAAGTTTGGAATTCCTTTTTCTAAAGCCTCAAGATTAACTTCACCTAAATTAGCCTTTTCAACTCCGCCATTATATTTAAGAGCTTTAATAGTCGCTACTATAATTACTGCATCAGGTCTTAATCCAGACATACGGCATTTGATATCAATAAACTTTTCAGCACCTAAATCTGCTCCAAATCCAGCTTCAGTAACTACATAATCAGCCATCTTAGATGCCATTTTTGTAGCCATTACACTATTGCATCCATGAGCAATATTAGCAAAAGGTCCACCATGTACAAAAGCAGGAGTTCCTTCTAAAGTTTGAACTAAGTTAGGCTTCAATGCATCTTTTAATAGTGCTGCTAACGCACCTTGTGCATTCAAATCGCCTGCAGTCACAGGTTTTCCTTCAAAATTGTAAGCAACGATAATTCTCGCAATTCTTTCTTTCAAATCAATTATGTCATTAGACAAACAAAATACTGCCATAATCTCAGAAGCAACAGTAATATCAAAACCATCTTCTCTAGGAACGCCTTCTGATTTTCCACCTAGTCCATTGATGATACGTCTAAGCTGTCTATCATTCATATCTACAGCTCTTCTCCATGTAATTCTTCTAGTATCAATATTTAACTTGTTTCCCTGATGGATGTGATTATCAAGCATCGCTGCAAGTAGATTGTTTGCTGCTCCAATAGCATGCAAATCTCCTGTGAAGTGTAAATTGATATCTTCCATTGGGACTACTTGAGCATAGCCACCACCTGCTGCTCCACCTTTAACTCCAAAAACAGGACCTAGAGAAGGTTCTCTCAAAGCTACTGCAGTTTTTTTGCCAAGGTAAGTAAGTGCATCTGCAACACCAATAGTAGTAGTAGTTTTACCTTCGCCAGCTGGAGTAGGATTTATAGCTGTAACTAAAATCAACTTTGCATCATCATTGTTTTTAAGTTCATTGTTTAAGTATCTATAATCTATTTTAGCCTTATATTTACCATAATTCTCAACATAATTATCAGGTATACCTATTTTCTCTGCTATTGAATTGATAATTTGCATCTCTGCTTTTTGTGCAATTTCTATGTCTGATAAAAATTTTCCTGCCATTTGAGTATCCTCCTAAAAAATAATATAATTTAATAATATTCATTGCTCGTCGAAAAAACGTCTACATTTTCTCGAAAAAAAAATAAAAAATTTTACTTGTAATTTGTTTTACTTTGCTATATATTATACATGTGTTTCATTATTTTTGTCTATATTTATTTTTAGGAGGACTTTATGTCGAATTACTTGACACCAAAAGAAACGGCAGATTATATTTCAGAATTATCAGTTACTAAAGCTACTATATCTGTTAAGAAAAGATTTTTACTTAGTTTTATGGCGGGTGTGTTTGTTGCACTTGGGGCGCATGGATTTTTAGTAGCTTATGAAGATATCTTTTTAAGAGCAGCTGTTTTCCCTGTAGGATTAATGCTTATTATCTTGGTAGGCGGCGAACTGTTCACGGGAAACTGCCTGATGACTTTAGGATTACTAAACAAAAAAATCAATGTCAAAAGTTATGCTAGCAGCATAACTCAAGTATTCTTTGGCAACCTAGCCGGAATGTTATTTATGGTTATGCTTATGTATTTCTCAGGATTATACAAAATAGGAGGAGCAAGTACAGAAGCTGTTATAGACGTGGCTACATCTAAAATTTCTTACTCATTTACCCAAATAATGTTTAAAGGAATTTTATGTAACATTATCGTAGCTGCAGGAATTTGGTTAACATATGTATCAAAAGATGTTACAGGCAAATTGTTTGCTTGCTGGTTCACAATAACATTGTTTGCACTTAGTGGTTATGAACACTGTATAGCAAATATGTATTTCTTACCTTTAGCCTCACTTTACGATAGCAGTATAACTCTATCAGGAATAGTGTCAAACATTGTACCTGCAACTATCGGAAACTTTATTGGTGGTGGCATATTAGTTCCTTTAGTTTACTATCACGTACATTACAAAGATCAAGTTAAAAGCACTAAAACATCAAATTCTAAAAACAGTTTTACAAAACACGCTTAATCTGAATCAAATAATAAACATTAAAATATTTAATTAGATACTATAATTTAAAATATTATAGGGGTCGGGTTCTCCGCCCGAGCAATCGGGAAAGAATTTGGCCCCTATATTTTTATATAATAGGGAGATGCGAAATGAACCAAATAAATGTTACTCTTTTTGGAAATCCACAAGTTGAATTAAATGGTGAAACAGTCCACTTTCCATATAAAAAAGCGGAAGGTTTATTTTATTATATATTAATAAATAAAAACATATCAAGGGAAGAAGCAGTAAATATTTTTTGGACAGATCAAGAAGAAACGTCTGCGAAAAAAAACCTAAGAGATGCCCTTTATAAAATCAAAAAATTGTTTGGAGAAGATGTTTTTTTACATACTCCAAAATCTGTAATTTCAATCAATTCTGAAAGAGTATTTTCTGATTTTGACAATCTAACTGAAAACAATATAATAGAAATGTATAAAGGTGATTTTTTAGCTAATCTAGTTGTTAAAGATGCTGTAGAATTTGAAAGCTGGCAACTTTCAAAACGAGACGATCTAAAAAATATGTATCTTAGAAAAATCAAACATCATATGCGTGATGCAATAATTATTTCAGATTATACTAAAATTCAAAAATATAGTGAAATACTATTGACTGATGATCCTTACAATGAAAAAACATATCGAGAAGTTATGAAAATCTACGCACTTAATGGCGATTATAACAAAGCTCTCGAATTATTTTCACGTCTCAATAAAGTTTTAAAAGATGACTTAGATGTAGAACCTGAACTTAGCACTGTTAACATTTATAAAGACATACTTGATCTAAAAAACTCTCAATATATTGACAACAAAAACTTAAATGATTTTTTCGGACGATACGACGAATCATTTAAAGCAAGCGAAAACTTGGGCAAATTTCATGCTGATATTGGCCAATCACTAATAATATCTGGTGAAGCAGGCGTAGGCAAAACTGCTTTTTTAACAAAAATGTCAAGCATGATAGATAACTATAATCATCTGACTCTGACCTCGAATTGTTACGAAGCACAAAAGGACTTTTATTTAAAACCTTGGCATGCTATTTTTGCTAAATTGGGCGAATTTATATCTAAAAACAATATACCTCTTTCTACATCAGAAAATCAAATAATTAGCTATATTTTCCCAGAATTTAACAAGAGTGTAGAAAAGACAAAATTTGACACACTTGAAAGAATAGATACTACAAGATACCAAATAGCTAACGATGCAATTATCAATATACTGTCAAAAATTTGTCAAACTAAGAAAATTATCTTTATATTTGATGATATACAGTGGATGGACGACATGAGCTTGCATTTGATAAATAGTGTCATTCAACATTTTGAAAACAAAAAAATAATGATTGTTCTATCATATAGAAATGATTATGAGACTAAACTATCCGATTTTTTAGTTCCTTTAACTAGTAAAGGTTTTATGCTACCTATTAATCTAAATCGATTTACTAAATCTGAGGTGCATGACATAGTTAAAAGACAGTTTGCAAATTCAAATCTGAGTTCTGACGAAGCTTTTTTAGATGAACTTTATAAAGAAACAGAGGGAAATGCTCTATTTCTTACTGAATTGATTAACAGTATCAAAGAAGCTGGCATAAAAAGTAAAATTCCTAAAATGTCTCTAAAATCAACTAATATTATAAAAAGCAGAATTTTAGGCCTATCAAAAGAAGAAACTTCAATTTTAAATGCAATCTCAATTTTCTTTGATAGAGCTACTGCAAATGATATCATAGATTTAGTCAAAGTTGACGAACTAGAAATGTATGAAACAATCGAAGCACTTCAAAGAAAATATTTATTAAATGAAATCATAGAAGATGCAAGTATTTATTACTCTTTTTCACATCAAAAAATTAGAGATTATGTGTATGAATCTCAATCTTTAGGTAAAAGAGTAGTTTTTCATCTGAAAATCGCAAAAAAATTAGAAGAAAAATATAATAAAGATAATAATTCTTCTCATTATTCAGATTTGATTTATCACTTTGAAAAAGGCAATGACATATTTTCTACACTCAAATACAAAATAGAATATATGAAAGGCTTTTACAATTTATACAATGAAACTTTTCCGATAATGTCTTATAGCAACAATAATTTTTCAAATAACTTCAGCCCAGATGAAAATAAGTTAATTTCGTTGTATGAACAAATTAAACAGTTTGATAAAGATGAAAAACATGATTTAGA
The DNA here is from genome assembly GCA_964371035.1 of uncultured Clostridia bacterium. Lineage (GTDB taxonomy): Bacteria > Bacillota > Clostridia > Tissierellales > Sedimentibacteraceae > UBA1535. The sequence continues at coordinate 9,256 of CAYJLG010000062.1, forward strand.
TTTATTAAAAACAGAAGTTTGCTATCTACTAGGCAGATATTATATTTCAAAAGGCGAATACCTATTAGGTATTGAAAACATAGGAATAAGTAAAACTTTAGCCGAAAAATTAAATGATTCTAAGTATGTTTTATTAAACTATAGACAGTTAGTCTATTTTTCTATACAAGTAAATGATCTTACTAATATGAAAAGATATATTGACAATATGATTTCGATTGTTGGTACGCAAGATAAAAACGAAGATGTAGGCACTACGCTTAGACTTTTAGGTTTGTACTATATTAAAATCCAAGATTACGATAAGGCTAAAGATTGTGTGTCATCATCGCTAAACATATTTAAATACCTAAATAAGGAGGATAAAAAATATTCGCTTAGTATAGCTGCTGGATATAACTACCTTGGACAGATGTATAAATCTCTAGAAAATCATGAAGAAGCATTAAACTTTTTTATGAAATCAATCGAAATCTGTAACAAAGAATATATAACTGGTGGGCTTGGAATATTTTATTCAAATGCAGGACAATCGCTATATATGTTAGGTAAAAAAGATGAGGCTTACACATTTTTAAAAGAAGCAGTACAATATTTTGAAAAAAGCAAAACTGTGTGGGGCAGAGATATGGCAGAAGCATACCTTGCAATGTCGGAGTTTGAACGTAAAAACTATGAACAAGGTAAATTTCATCTTAATATGGCAAAAGAAATCAATAAAAAAATTGAAAATCCAACTGCGCTTGCACTAGTTGAACTAATAGATAAGAATTTTTCTTCTATCTAGAAATTCATCATACTATAACTAAGCAAAAATTCGTTACTATTCACAGTTAACATATGTACCCAAAGGAAAAAATAATAAAATCTGTCGCTGGTACTCCAATTGGGAAGTTGTATGGCGCAGAAGAGAACATCAAATCTTTTTGCTCGTTAAACTCACAAAGATTTGGTT
>CAYJLG010000063.1:0-10058 GCA_964371035.1 uncultured Clostridia bacterium
AATATGGAAGCCTTATGGAGATTGGATTAAGTTGTGTGATAGTTTTATGAGCGTTATAGTCATCTTATGGCTTAGCCCTAAAAATATACTGCGTTATGACTTTGCGAATAAAACTACTCATGCCCTAACCCCATTTTCTAAATGAAAATGGCGGTAGGTCACATGCATGGAGAACCAAATCTTTGTGAGTTTAACGAGCAAAAAGATTTGATGTTCTCTTCTGCGCTATACAACTTCCCAATTGGAGTACCAGCGACAGATTTTATTCTTTTCCTTTGGGGTACATATGTTAACTGTGAATTGTAACTTTAGCTTGCTACTATTCACAGTTAATTGCAAACTAAATGTAAAAAAATAACGCCTTAGGTTTTATAATTTGCAATATTGCATAATATAAATTACTAAGACGTTACATCTAAAATTAAATTTTGTTAAACAAATTATTTTTTCTCTGCGATTACTATCCTAACGAGGTTGCCAAGTTCAAATCCACTGTCAGTATAAGCTGTCAATTCATAATCACTTAAACTATCAACTTCTGATAATGAAGTAATATAGTAGCTAGAGCCATCTTTCAAATATACTTGTACATCGTCTGACACAGCTATTTGTAAGTTATCGTCTGAAAGATACATGCCGTTTACTGCATCTACTTCAAATTCATCTAATGATTTAATGCTGTCTATCACTCCATTTTCATAAGTGAACATTGCAGGACCACTTTCGATGTTTAAAATCTTATTTTTAGTAGAATGGCTATTGTACGAACCATTAATCAGTATTTCATAATATCCTTGCAGGATGACATCTGTGCCGCCTGTATTAGCATTAGGCACTGTTTGATCTATTTCTTGTACGCCTGTTACGATGCCATATGTAGCTATGTCGCCAGTGATGTCATCTAAAATCAATCTATCTATTTCTCCATCTGAATTCAAGCTATAATATAAAACATCATCTGAATCTACTTTATTACTTTGTATTCTATTAGGATAGACTAAAGCAAACTCTCCGTTTTCATTGATATCTATTATTTCAGCATTTTGTGCTATATCATAATCTGACAAATCAATATCTTTTGAAGATGCTGTTCTTATTTTCACTTCACCGTCTTCATATTCAACAGTAACTATTTTTCCAAAACTTACAGAAGTGTCATATTGATGAGTTTCAACGTTGCCATCAAATCCTACAACGCTAATTTGATACTTAACATCATTGTCTTCGGTAACTATTTTGTTTGATCCATTGACAATACCTATAGAAGTGCTGTTAATTTCACTAGCAGAGATTACATCGACTACACCACCAGTCGCATCTAACAATAATGCAACAGAGTCACCAGTGCTAAATTCGCCTATAGATGACAATTTAAGCTTTGCTTCTGACGTGTTTAATGTATAGCTATTTCCGCCTACTGTTACATTGCTAGGAGAAATTGTACTTGGTGAAGCTAGTGTATAAGTTCCGATAGCTTTATCTGAGTAAACCCACAAAGTTCTGATGTTCTCTACATAATAAACAACGTCATACATTTCTATGGCATTGATGTTTGAGATGACTCCATCTCTATATACTGTAACACCTATGGTAGAAAAAGGAAGTTCAGAAGTCCATGCTGAATTTTCAACTATTACAGGACCTTCAGTTTCAGTTACTAAAAGTGTATTATAGTCTATTTCTCCCGCAGAAGTTGTCATATATCCGAGAGTTTGCGCATAAATTTGACCTGATTTTGTTTCTGCATTTAATATATTATAAAACAAATATATACAGTCTTGTCTAGTCAAATAATCGCCTTGATTTTTATCTATGTTTTCATCGAGTTCTAAATCTTCAAATTTTGAAAGCTGTCCTGAGGGATAAGTGCCTGTGAAATCTGCATTTGTGTATCCTAGTAGTTTCAATGAAACAGTAGCTGCTTCTTCTAACGTAATGTTGTTTTCAGGCTTAAATGAACCATCTAAGTAGCCGTTGAATAAACCTAAATCCACAGCAGTTTTTATATATGATGCTGACCATCTATTAGACTTCACATCATTAAATACAGAATAACTTGAATTTTCTGATACATTATCTTTTTCTGAAGAAGCCATAACTACCATCTTAGCAAATTCTTCTCTAGTAACATTTTTAGATAGGTTCATATTGCCAGTTTCATCACCTGTCATTATTCCTAAAACTCTGATAGTACCTTCAATTAGTTGATAAGTGCTATCATATGTATCGGCAAATATCATAGTAGATGTTGCCATTCCTGTCATAAGCATGCACGCCAAACCTATGGATACTGCTTTCTTTAGTATGTTTTTAAAATATATCATGTTTGCTCCTTTAATTCCTATAATTTATGGATAAAAGTATCATCCACACAAGTTTATTTATATTGTTATTTGTCTATTCTCTTCTTAGTGCATCTATTGGATTTAGCTTTGAAGCCTTTTTAGCTGGCAAATATCCGAAGATTATTCCTATGGCTACAGATACTCCAAATGCCCCTAATACTGCCGATGCAGAAGGTGTCACTTGCATATCGGTATTCATTGCTACCACTATTATCTGAGTACCTAAAGATGAAAGTGCATAGCCAAAGAGTATTCCGAGCACACCGCCTAATGCCCCTGTAGTTGCAGCTTCTATTACAAATTGTGTCATTACATGTATCTGTCTTGCTCCTAAAGCTTTCCTTATACCTATCTCTCTTGTCCTTTCAGATACAGATATAAGCATGATATTCATGATACCTATACCACCTACAACAAGTGATATCGCAGCTATTACAGCAAGCAAAGTGACCATTACATTTACCATCTCTGTCATCACATCCAGTATTTCTGACATACTGAGTACATAATACGCATCTTCTGTTTGGAAAACATTATAAAGTTCGGTTTCTATCAACTGTTTTGACATAGCGACTTCATCTTCTGAAGCTATTTGAAATACATAAGAATTTACATTCGATGTCATAGATAGTTTCATAGCATTAGTATAAGGAATGAATATCGCATCGTCTGCAGTTCCTTCATCTGATTCTGCTTCTTCCGCCAACACTCCTACTATAGTGTAGGTATTTCCATTAAGCTTTAAAGTTTGACCTATTGAATTTCCGTTAAAATATTCATCATCGATATAGTTTCCCACTACGCATACATTGTTTCTTCTCAAGATATCCACATATTGTACATATCTTCCTGATTCAAGTTCTGATGACGCTATATCTAAATTGTCTTCTCCTACACCTGTTATTGATGTGCCGGCTGTAGTTTCATTGCCGATTTTGACACTTGCGTTTACTGTTACGCTAGGTGTTACAGCATTGAAATAGTCACGATTTTCGTCTACAAATGCATACATGTCTTCAGGATCTACAGTCCTTGTACTTCCTCGCCCAAATACATTTACGTTTAGAGTATTTGTGCCCATGCTTTCAAAGCTTTCTCGCATGTATATTTCCATGCCGTTTCCTAAACCAACTATGACTATAACAGCTGCTACACCGATTATTATGCCGAGCATTGTTAAAAATGAACGGACCTTACTTGCCATTATACTTTTTATAGCTAATTTGAATGATTGTGAAAATTTCATGACTTATTCCTCCCCATAATTAGCAACTACTGCATCTTTTCCATCTGAGGGGCCGTCATACATAACTTTCCCGTCTGAAAGTCTTATAATTCTTTCGGCTTGTTTTGCTATACCGTTATCGTGTGTTATTAAAATTATAGTGTTTCCATCTTTATGTAATTCTTTAAGAAGTGCTAAAACTTCTTTACCAGTTCTCGAGTCAAGTGCTCCCGTTGGCTCATCTGCTAATATAACAGAAGGCTCTCCTACCAACGCTCTTGCAATAGAAACTCTTTGTTGTTGACCACCCGAAAGCTGCGAAGGTAAATTTTTAAGTTTGTCTGATAGTCCAACTTTGGCAAGTGCCGCTTGAGATCTTTCAAGTCTTTCTTCGCTACTTATCCCTGCATACGTGAGTGAAAGTTCCACATTTTCCACAACATTTAGTCTTGGTAAAAGGTTGTATTGTTGAAAAATGAATCCGAGTTTTTTGTTTCTTATAGTTGCAAGTTCATCATCTTCCATTTCGCTTACGTCTTCGCCATCTAAAAAATATTCTCCATATGTAGGTACATCTAAGCATCCTATGATGTTCATCATTGTCGATTTCCCCGATCCTGATTGACCTACTATAGCCACGAACTCACCTTTATTAACCTTCATTGAAACTCCATCGACTGCTCGTACTTCTTCTTCGCCCATCACATAGATTTTGTATACATCTTTCAATTCTATAATAGGTATCATGGACGACCTCCTGTCGGTGGCCCTCCCGGTCCCGTCATCATTTGTGTTTCAACTTCTGTCATTAAATTAGTGTATCTACCTATAATAGCTATTTCATCGCCCTCATTAAGACCTGATGTAATTTCTACTATATCTTCGTTACTTATTCCAAGTTCCACACTTACATACTCGTATCCCGGCACTGTGCTTTCTTTAAGCTGTTCCGATTGAACTGTTCCATTAGTTTTTACAAGAACTATATTTCCTCTTTCCACAGCTTCTATCGGAATTGAGACTACATCTTCTTTGTTTTGAATCTCTATAGTAGCATCTACATTCATTCCTGGCAACAAGCCTTCAGAATTGTCTATTTGTATAGTGACTGGATATGATGTAACTCCGTTCATAGTAGTACCATTTATACTTATTTTTGTGACTTCACCTTTGAAAGTTTTGTTCTCAGCCGCGTCTGCCGTGATAGTCACCTCTTGGCCTTCACTAATTTTGAATATATCTAATTCGTCAACGTTTAGAGTCATAGTCAAATGCGATAAATCAAATATAGTACACAAAACTTTTCCTGGTTCTAAGTTGTCACCAGATTTGTACTCTTTCTCTATCACAGTTCCGCTGATAGGAGATTTGATGCTATATTCATCTACTAAATCTTGCTGATTTTCAAGTGACAATTCAGCATCTTTTAAATTGCTTTCGCTAGTCTCTATATTATCTTCTAAAGTATCGCTTTGAAGTACTGCAATGGTTTGATTTGAATTTATCCAGTCGCCTTCTGCCAAAGGTATAGAGACTACTTCTCCTGCTAATTTAGCAGTGATGTTTTCTTGATCTTTGTATGAAAACGTGGATTTTTCAACACATGCAATATTGTTTATCGATGCCGTTGCTGAATCTGTCACTGAAATACCACCTGGGTTTTGTACATCGATAGTAACTTTTTTTACGAGCTTGTTCCCGTTTATTGCTTCTTCAACATTTTTAATTTCAGATATTACACCTGTGATAGTTTCGTAAGTACTTTCTACTGTTACAGATGCTTCTTGACCTACATAAAAACCGTCAACATCATTTGAACTAAATGGCAATTCGATGCTCATGACAGAATTATTTATCACTGTTGCTATATTTTGACCTGGTTGAACTTCGTCACCTATTTCAACAAAAATATCTACTATGGTACCTGCATTGTCAGCTTTAATGTTTAAATCGGTTAAACTTTCTAAAAGTCTGTCATATGAACTTCTACTCTGCGAAAGCAAAAGCTCTGATTTTTCCAGAGCATTTTCAGCATCGGAATTATCTACTGTATATAGGATAGTATCTTCTTCTATCACATCACCTTCTTCAAAATCATCAGTTAAAATTTCTCCTGTGATTAAAGAAGTAACTGTGTATTTGTCTGCGGGTTGCAAAGTTCCTGTACCTGTCAGTGTCACTGAAATATCATTTCGCGAAACTGTAGCTGTGTTGTAGACTACACCTATATTGCCCGCTGAGTTCGCCCCGCCTGAGTTTAAAAAGAAAAAACCTACTACTACAGCTAAAACTACGCCCCAAATTATAAATTTTTTAATTTTTTTGCTTTTCTTTTTCTTGTTTTTCTTTGCATTTTTTGTTTCTACTAAAGATTCACCCGAAACTTTATTGTCTTGCTCCATTGATACTTCTCCTCCAAAATAATTTTGATTGTCGTTTTAACAGATTACATCATATCATAAAATTATCACAATTACATCAATTTTTTTGTAAAAATTTGTAAGTTATTATATTGTAAAATGCCATCACAATCACATCATAATTCACAATCCTTAAGCTAATATTAAGAAACGAGCCAAGAATAAATGTTTTGTGGATTAGTATTTTCTATAACCGGAAAATTATACTATTTGTTTAAAATATTGTTAATCACTCCTTTAAAATCAAAATCTAAAATTTTAATAAGTTTTAGTCTCTTCTAAGTGCGTCTATCGGATTGAGTTTTGCGGCTTTTCTTGCTGGTAGATAACCAAACAGTATTCCTATCGCTACAGATACTCCAAAGGATAATAATACCGAATCCGCAGTCGGTGCTATAGTTATGTCTGTCTCTAGCATTGAGACTACTACTTGTGTACCTACAGCCGCGAGTCCATAACCTGTTAGTATTCCTATTACACCGCCCATCGCACTCGTAGTCGCAGCCTCTATGACAAATTGAGTAAGTATATTCCTGGGCTTTGCACCTAATGATTTTCTTATACCTATTTCTCTTGTTCTTTCAGATACAGATATAAGCATTATATTCATGATACCTATACCTCCTACTATCAGAGATATTGCCGCTATCGCCGCAAGTATCGTTATAAGTACATCTATCATACCTGTCATAGTATCAAGCATCTCAGCAGCACTCGTGATTCTGTACACAGAATCATCTTGAAATACTTCAAAAAGTTCGTTTTCAAGTATTGCTATTGCCATGTCGGATTCTTCTTCATTGATCATAGAAAGTGTGTATGTTGATAAAGTTCCTAGATTTGCTATGTTCATTCCGTTAGTATATGTTACATGAACAAAATCATCTGTACTGCCTTCTGAGCTATCCGCAGTTTCTTCTACAACACCTACCACTGTGTACAAATCTCCATTTATCTTTATGGTCTCGCCTAACGAATCTCCAAAGAAAAATGTATCATCAATATAGTTTCCTATCACGGCTACCTTAGTTCTGTTGAGCACATCTGCATACTGTATATATCTCCCCGATTCCATGGTGTAATCTTTCATTTCGCCATATTCTTCGCTCACACCCATAGTACTTGTTGATTCCATTTCATCGCTTCCTATTTTTATGCTTGCACTTACACTCACGGTTGGGGATAATCCGTCAAAATATTCGCTGTTTTCGGCTACAAATAAATACATGTCGTCTTCATCTATAGCTCTCGTACTGCCTCTGCCTGTTATGTTTAGTGTCAACAAATTCGTACCCATGCTTTCGAAACTTTCTCTCATGTACATTTCCATGCCATTGCCGAGTCCTACTATCAGGATTACGGCGCCTACTCCTATTATTATTCCGAGCATGGTGAGAAGCGATCTCACCTTGCTCGACATTATGCTTTTTATCGCTAATCTAAACGACTGCCCTAAGCTCATATTCTTCTTCCTCCTCATAATGTGTCACGACTGCATCTTTGCCGTCCGAGGGTCCGTCATACATCACTTTTCCGTCAGAAAGTCTGACTATTCTTTCAGCCTGTTTTGCAATATAGTTGTCATGTGTGATTAAAATTATGGTATTTCCTTCCTTATGCAAGGCTTTAAGAAGGTTCAAAACTTCTTTTCCTGTTTTTGAATCAAGAGCTCCTGTCGGTTCATCAGCAAGTATTACAGTCGGATTTCCCGCTAAAGCTCTTGCTATAGAAACTCTTTGTTGCTGTCCTCCCGAAAGTTGATTTGGAAGATTTATAAGCTTATCACTAAGTCCTACTTTTTCAAGTGCAACCTTTGCTTTTTCAAGTCTATCTTTTTTGCTCATGCCTGCATATGTTAGTGATAATTCAACATTTTCAAGTACATTTAATTTTGTAAGCAAGTTGTATTGTTGAAATATAAATCCAAGTTTTTTGTTTCTTATTTCAGCTAACTTATTTTCATTTAATTCACTCACATCGACTCCATCAAGATAATATTCACCAGTGGTCGGTATGTCAAGACATCCTATAATGTTCATCATAGTAGATTTACCCGATCCCGATTGGCCCACTAATGCTACAAATTCGCCTTCATAAACCTTTAAAGAAACTCCGTCCACAGCCCTTACTATTTCTTCACCCATATGATAAGTTTTGTGTATTTCATTAAGTTCTATAACTGGTGTCATCATTGTCTTCCACCTCCTGATGGTCCACCGCCAGATGGCATTCCACCACCGGACGTTCCCCCGCCTGTCATACCGGGCATCATCATACCAGGTATAGCCAATCCTTCATCATCTACTGTGACCACTTGCCCAACTATAGCTATTTGATCACCTACTTCGAGACCTGATGTTATTTCTATGAAATTTTCATCACTTATGCCTACTTCCACTATTCTGTACTCATATCCTTCTACAGGGCTTTCTACATCGGCAACCATAGATGTCATATCTCTGTTTTGTGCAGTTCTTTGTGTTTCTGTTCCGGTAGTTTCCTCTTGATTTTGCGATTCGGTCGACGACTCTTCGCTTTCGTCCGTTGTCTCACCTTCACTTGTTTGTGGGTTTCTGTTACCCATATTAGCAGGAGCTTCTCCATCTGTGCCTGTAGGTCTTTGCATTCCGCTTGCAGGCGCTTCGCTATTTACTGTGCCAGTTTCTTGCTCATCTGTTTCTGTTTGTATATCATTTTCTTCTAAGCTTTCAACTTCATTGCTTGCTTCATTTTTATCTGCTGTGTTACCTTGAGTTGTACTTTCTGTACTATCTGCTTCTACACTATCAGATTTTACTAAAACCATATTTCCTCTTGAAAGTGCGTTCACTGGTATAGATACCACATCTTCTCTGCTCTCAACAACTATTGTCGCATCAACATTCATTCCGGGAAGCAATCCGTCTATTTCATCTATTTGTATAGTCACAGGATAGGTTGTCGCTCCCATTTGGGTAGATCCACTTATACTCACTTTTGTAACTTCTCCAAAATACACTTGATTGCCTACCGCTTCAGCAGTTATTTGCACTGTTTGACCGACTTCTACTTTAGTGATATCTAATTCATCAACATTTAGAGTCATAGTTAAATATGACAAATCATAAATTGTGCAAAGTGTTTTGCCCTGTGACACAGTATCGCCTGTTTTTAGGCTTTTCTCTATGATCGTTCCGCTAATAGGTGACGTAACTGTATATTCATCAGCTTTGTCTTGCAAATTTTCAAGAGATAATATGTCATCGTTTAATTTACTTTCGCTGCTTTCTATGCTTTCTTCCAATGTATCACTTTCCAAAACTACAACAGTTTGATTTGCATTTACCCAATCTCCGGCAGTCACGTGAACTGCAACTACATCACCCGCAATTTCAGATGTTATAGTCTCTTCAAATTTATATTCCATAACTCCACTATCCACGGAAGCTATACCGTTTACAGTTGCTGTAGCTGTATCTACAGAAGTGAGGCCTCCTGGATTTTGAACTTCTATACTAACATATTTTACTATTTTGTATCCGTCTATTACTTCTTCTACATTTATTATTTCCGAAATAGTTCCTTGAATGGTTTCGTATGTGCTTGCTACTGCCAGTTCAGCTGCTTGACCTATAAAAAAACTATCAACATCTACAGAGGTAAAAGGAAGTGTCACTGTCATTACAGAGCTGTTTCTTACAGTTGCTATAACGTCTCCCGTCTTTACTTCATCACCATACTCGACATGAACTTTAGTGATTGTTCCTTCATCAGATGCCTTAACATTTAAATCCGATAAACTTTCTAACAGCCTATCATAAGAACTCTGTGACTGCGAAAGAGTGAGTTCAGCTTTCTCAAGATTTGTCTGAGCATCAGTATTGTCCACTACATACAACACACTATCTTCTGTGACTATATCGCCTTCTTCAAAAGTATCTTCAAGTATCTCCCCTTCTATAAGAGTAGTAACCGTGTATTCATCTGCAGGCATTAAAGTTCCTGTTCCTGTTAGTGTCAAGCTTATATCATTGGTTCCGACTGTATATTCAGTTACAGTCATATTATCTGCCGCCGCTACGCTTGCAC
>CAYJLG010000064.1:0-10027 GCA_964371035.1 uncultured Clostridia bacterium
CATAGAGAAACTATAGAAATGCACGCAGGGTTTAGCTGTACATACTGTGGTGCAGAAGTAGTATCAGATGCAAATACGATGGCAACAGAATGTATGTACTGTGGCAACCCCATCGTCATCACAAACAAAGTCACAGGCATGATAAAGCCTGATTTGATCATACCGTTTAAAATTGACAAAGCAAAAGCTGAAGAGCTGTTAAAAGGCTTTTACAGCAAAAAAACTCTCTTGCCATCTACCTTTAAAGACATGAACAAAATAAAGAAAATCACAGGCATGTATGTACCATTTTGGCTATTTTCGGGTAAGAGTGGCGGTAGTATGTACTTTAAGGCAGGAAAAATTAGAAAATATACTGCTGGCAGTTACAAAGTGACTGAAACATCACATTATGATGTTCACAGAAGCGGTAGTGCAGAGTTTAGGCGAATACCTGTAGATGCTTCAAAAAAAATGGAAGATAACTATATGGATGGACTTGAGCCATATGATTACACAGCATTGACCGAATTTTCACCCTCTTATATGGCAGGTTTTTTTGCAGATAAATTTGACATGGACGTAGCATCATGTGGAGATAGAGCTGCGACGAGGGCGACAAATACAACCAAAGTGGTGTTTAGAAGCACAGTAAAAGGGTATAGTCACGTCACAGAGCAAAACGAGCATACTGATATTGATTTTACAGACGAGGAAGTCAAATATGTACTGCTCCCTGTGTGGGTACTCAACACGAAATATAAAGACAAAATGTATCATTTTGCGATAAACGGTCAAACAGGCAAGGTATCGGGTGATTTGCCGATAGACAAGATGAAAAAAATATTACTGCAAATTGCAATCTCCTTAGCAGTGTTCGTACCTGTAGCAGGTTTTGCGTACCTGCTTGTCACTTTGTAGGAGGTAGCGATATGAAGAAGATTATTGTACTTTTTATAGTAAGCTCCATGCTTACACTACTCTCTGTCACCGCCTATGCAAGCGAATTTCCCACTATCATAGACGATTCCGATCTGCTCACGAGCGACCAAGAAGCACATCTTCAGGAGCGAATAGACGAGATACTCGAGCAATACGACTGCCAAGTTGCCCTTGTGGTTGAAGAATTTGACACCTTTGATGAAATGTACAGCTACGTCTCGGATTTTGACAACTATGACAAACATAGAAGCGGTATATTGTACATGAACTTTGGAGTGGGCGAGGACTTTGACTTTCAATTTTTCTCACGTGGTAAATTTCAAGATATAGGTGGAGGCATCATAGGCCAATTGATGGCAAACATCGACAATGCAAAGATATCGTCATACGACGGCGAAGAACATTTTGACATGTTAAACGGCGCACTCGACATATTTGAGATCCACATAGAGGCGATACACACGCCACTATCCCCACCGCCTGAGGAATTTGTCGGTATAGGTGGTATGATAGACGGGTTTGATCCATTGCTAGATGCGGCGGATGTGCTGACTGAAACAGAAGAAGAACAGCTTTTCTCAAAAATTGAATACATAAACCAAAACTATAATTTCGATGTAACCCTCATGACTATGATCGGGGTGCCTGATGACGAATTTTTACTCTACTACTTCGACTGGTACACAGGACTTGATCCGACAAGAGACGGCGTGGTCTTTGGTATTGATCTAGATCCCCACCATAGGGATTATGCCACTTCCACAAGAAATATTGCGATGGAAGCTTTCACAGAAGATGCACTCGACTTAATCGACTATGAGGTAGCTCCACTTCTTACTGCAGGAGAATATTACAATGCATATGATCTATTTCTTGACCACACGATGCTATTTTTAGACAGCTACAATCAAGGCGCACCATACAAAACACCGATCGATATGGAGAGTTTTGCTATTCTCGTGATTGCAGTACCACTTCTCTTCGCTTTTGCAGTGGGAAACATTGTCATGAAGCGTACGTTCATAGCACAGATGACAACGGCAATTATCAGCACAAATGCAGAGCGTTATATAGTAAAGGACAGCTTTAAGCTCACAAACAGTACCGATGTATTCACCCACAAAACCGAAACTCGCACCAAGATACAAAAATCGTCCAGTAGTAGCGGTGGAAGTACAAGAAGTGGCTACGGTGGATCTCGTGGCGGACGATCAGGTAAGTTTTAAGATGATGAAATGGAAAACGACCCTTGGGTCGTTTTTTTATGCAATATAAAAATTTTTAAAAAAAATTTTATGAGGTAGCTTTTTTGAGGATGTTTTATTTTTAAAAATTTGTTATCATGAAAAATAATACAAAAAATCATTTAATTATAAGTGAGTTCATCGCAAAAGAAGTTAAATTAACAAAATATGTTTTTCAAGGAGGTGAGCAAATGAAAACCGTAGTAGCGTATATCCAAAACAGACTATTATCATCAGGACTAAAGCACGCAATTGTATTTAGCGACCCTACATCGACAGTATCACTGGTGCATACGGCAGATAGCAGTGCCGAAACTTGTTGGGGTATGAAACCCGACGTATTCGTCGCAGAGGTGAGAGATGCCCCACCACTGAGTATCGAGGATTGGTTTGTGCGGGCAGAGCAAATTAAAAAAGATGTGCCGGATTGCAAAATTGTCTTTATAGCAGATGAAGAAAATTGGCCAAAGTCGGCAGCAAAAGCAAAAGAGGCATTTAGAGATAAGAAGATTGATATGTTCTTTTACAGTAGCTCCGGTCTTGAGTATCTCGCAGATACGATTAATAATTTATAGCGCTTTTAATTAATGAGGAATTTTTAATTAATTAGGAATGAGGAATGAAGTACAATTAGGAATTAGGAATTAGGAGTGAGGAATTTTTGTGTTTTTCACTTTTAGGGCTTCACTGCGTTTGCGTTTTGCAATCGCATATTATAATCAAATTTTAGGAGGAAACGAAAATGTTTAAAACAAAGACAAAAAGCAAACTAATATCCATGCTTTTGGCACTTGCTATGGTGCTCTCTATGTTGCCGATGACGGCGATGCCAGTTTATGCGGCAACAACAGCCACTGTAAATACTTTTGCTGACTTAAAAACAGCAATGGAAGATCCGAACATAACAGATATAAATTTAAGTGCGGTGATTTCTGAACAAATATCTACTGATGTAGATAACAGTGCCACTATACAAGTAGCAGGGCTAAAGAATCTGTATCTAACTCAAAACATCAATATCACACAACCAAGCACTTCTACATATGCAACCCTATTTGCTGTTGGTACAGATGATAGATTATATATCAATGGATCAGCTACTATTAACTTTTCGCCTGTATTATCAGGTGGTGTTAATGCTGTTGTGTATGCAATAGGTAACGGTTTAGTTGATGTATCCGGTGGTGCTACTCTTGAAAGCCGTTCTACAGTTACTAATGCGTATGGTAATGTAATTTGGGCAGAAGGAGATTCAGAAGTTGATATACATGCATTCTCAACCTTAATCAGCACAAGAGGTAAAGACAGTTCCGACAATCCAACTAAAGGATATGCATTAATACTTGATGGCAATGCAAATGCAACTATCAATAAAGCAACAAATGGTGACCTTGCAGATGCTCCCGAATTTATAGTGAACAATCTTACGGGTGTTACAGGAACTAATCCATCAGTGAAAATAGAAGAAACTGCAACTGCTGATATTTCCGGTGGTATTTTTAATGGTATCGAAATAACAAATGTAAGTGCTCTAAGCACAACAAAAAATATTGGGAATTATGTTACTGCCGGCTCTACCTTAGCTAATTACAGTACAAAAGAGCCTGTATCACTTACAACTAATCAAATAACAGAAAAAGTAGGTTTTGCATATGTAGTAACCTTTGATGCAAATGGTGGTGCTTTCGGAAGTGATGCTACTGTTACACAATATACTACTGACAGCGAAGTTGGTACATTTCCTACATCAGAGCCAACAAGAAGTGGTTATGAATTTGTGGCGTATAACACTCATGTTAATAGTGCAGAAGGTACGAATATAGGCACCAATAGATTTGTTAGTGAAGACACAACTTATTATGCAAGATGGTTAAGTACAACAGCTCCTGAAGCTACAGGCACAGGCACAGAGGCTGATCCACGCATAGTGCATAACTTTGCACAATTAAAAGATGCATTGGAGAGCACAGGTACAAACCTTGTCTATGTGCAATTAGGCGATGGCAAAGATTACACCGCTGCAGGAGTAGATGATGAAGCAACTTCGGAAATTAACATCAATGGCGAAAAAGTATTAAAAGTCGCTTCAACGACAGATACGCAACATTTTATTACCGCCGCAAACGGTGTAAACAATCTGTTCGTGGTTGATATTAGTGATGATTTCACGTTAAGTTATGCATCCCACAACCAACAATTAGATTTTACACCACATAGTGCCGGTGGTGCTGTGGTAAAAGTCGATGGTGGTAATTTCACAACATCCGGTGTGCATTTAGAAGGTCATGAACCTGCGAGCGGAACAGGAAATTCATATGCTGTAAACGCAAACGGTGGTACATTGAATTTTACCAGTGCTTTTTATCAAGGTAATTCAAGTGCTTCCGGCACAGATGCAACTGCCATTAAATTAAGTGGTGGCGCAACTACTACATTTGCAGGGGAAACTTATGTTACTGCATTTAATGAAGCGGATGAAAGCAATAGAGTAGCTTTAGTTGTTGAAGGTGGCTCAACTGTCAATTTTGATAACGCTGTTACAAATTCCCAAATATTATTGCAAGATTATGAGGTGGCAGATGCAGACAGAGACGGTCTTGTGCTTTTTGTGAATGACGGAGATAGTTATCTATCAAATGTCACTAAAATAGTAAATCTTACAGGCGGCACTGCAAGCACAAAAGATACAACAGCGAATAGTACTATAACCGCAAATTACGGTGAAGTTGTAACTGTAACAGCAAGCGACAGCGCAAACTTTGGCGAATGGAGATCAAGCGATGTCAAATTTGCTGATAAAACAGCCTCTACAACAACCTTTATAATGGATAGTAACCAAGTTGAGATTACAGCTCTACTAAAAGCAGCTAAACCAACAGGCGTGACATTTACAGCAACAGGCGACAGCACAGGCATAATCACAATAACGGGCGATTATACCAATGTTTGGACTCTCGAATACAATAAAAAATTCAATAGTGACACTGTAAATATTGAATTCGGTCTGGAAGGAGGCGATGAAATATCTTTATATCGCCAAGGTGATGGTAGCACCACTATAAACTCAGATTATGTGACATTAACCATTACACAAGCAGCGATACCGACTACACCAACAGGAGGAGCAGACAAAATAACGGGTGTAGACAATACAATGGAGTATCGTGAAGAACATTATAGCACTTGGCTTCCAATCACAGGCAACGAAATAACATCATTATCCTCAGGACCTTATGAGGTGCGTGTAAAAGTAGATGGTGCAGTG
The DNA here is from genome assembly GCA_964371035.1 of uncultured Clostridia bacterium. Lineage (GTDB taxonomy): Bacteria > Bacillota > Clostridia > Tissierellales > Sedimentibacteraceae > UBA1535. Next base: position 5,431 of record CAYJLG010000064.1, read on the forward strand.
CTTGCTTCTAAACCTACAACTGTAACTGTCTCAGACACAACAAATAGCATATCAGTAAATCCAACTACGCTTGATTTTGGTACAATCGTAGAGGGTGGAACATTACCATCGGCTAAAACTGTAACTATAAAAAATACAGGTACGGCAGATATTACAGGTTTAAATGTAACATCATCTGATTTTAGTATTTCATTTGATAAGACTACACTTGCAGTGGGCGAAACAGCAACTATGACGGTTAGACCGACCGTAACAGCACAAGGAAATTATAATCCCACTCTTCATATTAATGTAACAGGAGTAAGTTCTCCTGTAGGAAGTGTTTCTGTGTCATTTAAGATAGCAGAGTCAACACATACAAACACAGTATCACCAACAACATTGGATTTCGGCACAGTAGAGTATGGTTACGGTGAACAAACAGCAAAAGAAGTGAAAATCACAAACACAGGTACAGGTACCATTGAAGGTTTAAGTGTAATTGCACCTACAGGTTATATCGTATCAGCATTAAGTACAAATACACTCGCACCAAATGGCGGATTTGCAACCTTTAGTGTTAGACCTGAAACGAGTTTATCATCGGGCAATCACAGTGCCACTTTAGAAATTAAAACTACAACTACGGGTGCATATTTTGATTATGTTAACCTTCAATTTACAGTTGATGCCCCAACCTACACAAATGTAGTGTCGCCAACGATATTGGATTTCGGCACAGTAGAGCATGGCTATTCTGCACCGACAGCTAAAACTGTAACAATCACAAATTATGGCACAGGTACTATTGAAGGTTTAAGTGTAATTGCACCTGCCGGTTATGTCGTATCAGCATTAAGTACAAATACACTCGCACCAAATGGCGGAACTGCAACCTTTACAGTTAGACCTGAAACGGGTTTATCATCGGGCAATCACAATATTGGCTTAGAAATTAGCACTACGACAGTGGATGCCTCTATTAATTTTGTTGACCTTAAATTTGCAGTTAATGCCCCAACCTACACAAATGTAGTATCGCCAACGACATTGGATTTCGGCACGATAGAGTATGGCTATTCTGCACCGACAGCTAAAACTGTAACAATCACAAATTATGGTACAGGTACTATTGAAGATTTAAGTGTAACTGCCCCTACAGGTTATGTGATTTCAACGGCATTAAGCAAGACTACAATAGCAACAGGCGAAAGTGCAACATTTAGCGTTAGACCTGAAACGGGTTTGGCAGTAGGCAATCACAGTGTTGGTTTAACAATTAGCACTACTACAGTGGATGCCTCTATTGACCATGTTAACCTTGAATTCGAGGTAACAAGGGCAAAAGCACCAACTCCGTCTGTTACATTTAAGGCGACAGGCACAGACACTGGTATACTCACGGGCACGCTTACAAATCTATTTTACACAATCAATAACCCAACAGGATATGGAGCATCTGTACCTTCAAGTGGTGAATTGACGGCACTTAGCGCAAAAATTTACAATGGTGATGTAATCAGAGTATATACAAACAGCGATGCTAACTATGATATTTCTGATCCACAGATTATCATTGTAACACAAGCAAATGTTCCTAGTGGTATTGACAAGACAGATGCCACAACCGACACTGCTACCGATGGCTCAATCATCGGTCTTTCAGCAAATATGGAGTATAGCACTGACGATGGGACTACTTGGACTGATGTAAGTGGATCAAGTATTACAGGCTTAAAAAAAGATGACACTTACCTTCTTAGAGTTAAGGCGAATGGTGCTGTCCTTGCTTCTGACCATGTATCTATAACCATAGGTGCAAATGAGATAACATACGGTTTTGATACTATCCAAATCGGAAATAGCAGTTATGAACTTTCGAACAACTCGAACGCTACAGACCCGGCACTTCCATCCGGGTTGACATGGAATCATGCAAGTCGTACTATTACAATGAATGACTACAATGGAGCTGAACAAATAAACATAGATGCGGCTGCAAACCTTCATTTAGTGGGAACTAACAGCATTAACCTCTCGAGTGCATCAGCGAAACCTATTCATGCAAGTCCAACCGTACTAAAATTGGAAAATTCAGTTATTACAGCAGATAGCGGTGCAAGTTTATCTGTTAATATTCCCGCTACAACAGGAGAGCACGTATACACAAATGCTATATATGCAAATGGTTCTTTGCAGATTTTGAGCGGTGATATCACGGTAACGGTCGGAGATTCGCTCGATGAATCCGGAATATGGGCAATTCAAGCTTTTCCTAATTTGTTTATTGGTGGAGATTCAAATGTTACAGTTACAATGGACAATGCAAGTGATAACCGTTATGAAGAAGCACTTGTCGGAAATGTAACATTAGCAACATCTGGAACAGTTACAGCAACAGCTAATAACTATCCGTTTAGTCAAGGTACTAAAATCATTGGCACAGGTACATATATAGCAAATACTGATGTCTTGGTGAAAGAGGGATCCATCGGTCAATTCCCTGACCGTATGATTGTGAAATATGATGAGAATAAATACGATGTGGCAGAAAAACTTGACGCAGCACCGTATCAAGTCAAATACACATTTAAAGCAAGCGAAACACTACCTACGATTAATTCGGTAGTTGTGTCCCCTGATACAAAAGAGTTTGTTAAAGATGATCTTACTACGACTAATACACATCAATTTTCAGCAATAGTAGACGGAACAGCACATTCACAAGATGTTATTTGGACTGTTCTTGGTAGGTCGGAGTGGTCAAATACCTCAATTTCATCAACAGGCGAATTGACTGTAGATCCTAGTGATGAACGCGCTCCAACTTTAACAGTGGTGGCAACCTCAGCGCAAGACCCAAATGTACAGGGTATTGCAACAGTAACCATCACAGGCAATCTGCTAAGTACAGACTCATTAACAGGCACAGTACATATTAATGGTACACCAAGGGTAGGCGAAACACTACAAGCTGTGGTAAACGCAAGTAACAACACAGGTGCATTGACTTATGAATGGTATTACAGTGGCACTGATACCTTGTTAGGTACAGGCAACACATACCTTGTAAAATCGGCTGATTTGGGCGAAGGACTATCTGTAAAAGTAACTTCTTCAATTCAAGTAGACCCATTATGGGGTTATACTGCAACTATCAAAGCAGGACTTGCACCTCCTGCACCGAAAGGATTAGCTGTCGAAGCACCTACATCCTCAACAGGAAATGGTAAAATCACAGGTACAGACGTAAAGATGGAATATGCTATTGATCCAACATTCGCAGATGCAAAAGATGCTACTGCAACCGAAACATTAGTAGCACCGGGCACATACTATGTGAGATACAAAGCAGATGGTGGCGTAGATGCAAGTGAGGCGAAAAGCGTAACAGTGCCAAAATACACAGCACCAACAAACTACTCTGCGACAGTGGATCCGGACGGCAAAACATTCATAAGTGCAATAGTAGGTTATGGCGCACAAACAGCACAACTATTCACAATCAAAAACACAGGCACAGGCGATCTTGCTAATGTTGATGTAACTATCACAGGCGCAGATTTCACATTGACAAAAACAGGTATGGCACCAAGCCTTGTACCAACAGCAAGCACAACATTTAGAGTTGTTCCTAATACAGGCTTGTCTGTAGGTCCACACACAGCAACTATAACAATATCAGCAGACAATATGGCTGATATTACAAAAATAGTTAGCTTTACCGTAACAACGACAGCGCCGGTAGAATATACAATCACATTTGATGCTAATGGTGGTACAGTTTCATCTGCAACAGATGTGACAACAGGTGGCAAATTAACAAGCCTACCAACACCGACAAGAAGTGGTTATACTTTTAACGGTTGGTTTACACTAGCAACAGGTGGAACAAAGGTTACAACAGCAACAACATTCACAGCAGATGATATTATCTATGCACAGTGGACAGAGAAAAGCACTGGCAGCGGTAGTAGCGGTGGCGGTGTCAGTAGCACTCCGAACACCCCAAGCGAAGAGGCAGTAGACGATATCGCAAAAGCAGAGCCGGGCGACACGGTTGAACTGGAGCTATCCGGTAGCAATACCACAGTAGACAAGGAAGTATTTGAAGAACTTGCCGGCAAGGACATCACCCTTGATATCGTAGTGGGCGGTGTAACATGGACGATACACGGCGAAGATATCAAAGAAGGCATGGATTTCTCAGACATTGACCTCGGTGTGAAGATAAACAGCAACACTATCCCTGCAACAGTAATTAACGATGTAAGTGGCGCAACCGAAGCTGTACAAATCTCAATCGAACATGACGGCGAATTCGGTTTCCCTGTCAAACTGACAGTTGACTTAGGCGGCGACAACGAGGGCTATTATGCCAACCTGTTCTACTACAATGAGTTGACAGACGAGCTTGAGTTCAGACAGTCTGTGATGATTCCTGAAAACGGCAAGGCAGAGTTTGACTTTACAGGAGCATCTGATTATGTCTTTGTCATCTCTGAAAGAGATATGGATATGAATTTCTCAGACGTAAAATCATCGGATTGGTACTATGAAGATGTGATGTATGTATATCAAAACGGTATAATGACAGGAGTCACAGATACTACTTTCG
>CAYJLG010000065.1:0-9875 GCA_964371035.1 uncultured Clostridia bacterium
GCGTTTTAGTCATCTTTGGCTTAGCCCCAAAAATATACTGCGTTATGACTTTGCGGATAAAACTAATCATGGCCTACCGCCATTTTCTAAATGAAAATGGCGGTAGGCCACATGCATGGAGAACCAAATCTTTGTGAGTTTAACGAGCAAAAAGTTCTGCGCCATACAACTTCCCAATCGGAGTACTCGGCGACAGATTTTATTATTTTTTACCTTGGGGTACATATGTTAACTGTGAATAGTAACATTACACTTGAAGTGTGAATTGATTAATGATATACTTAACGTTGACAAATTTAATTATAATAATAAAATAATATGATAAATGATTTTTGGAGGAAAAATGAGCGTTAGATTAAGATTTGCACCAAGCCCTACAGGATATTTGCACATAGGAGGACTAAGAACGGCACTTTACAATTATTTGTATGCAAATGGTAGAGGTGGGAAATATATACTTAGAATTGAAGATACAGATCAAACAAGATTTGTAGAAGGAGCAATAGAAAATTTAATAAATTCACTTTCTTGGGCAGGTATAAACCACGATGAAGGTGTGTTTATAGAAGATGGAAAAATAGTGCAAAAAGGAGATTTTGGCCCTTATATTCAATCTGAAAGACTTGACTTATATAAAAAATATGTAGATATGCTCATAGAAAAAGGCAACGCATATCCATGTTTTTGTTCAAAAGAAAGATTAGAAGAGATAAGAGAAGCTCAAAGAGCTGAGAATAAAACTCCGATGTATGATAAGCATTGTCTTTGCTTATCAAAAGAAGAAATACAAAATAGAATTAATGCTGGCGAAGAACACGTAATTAGATTAAATGTACCAGAAAATACAGATGTGACTTGGATAGATCCTGTTAAGGGCGAAATCACGATAAATACTTCTGAAGTAGACGATCAAGTATTGTTAAAATCTGATGGATTTCCAACTTATCACATGGCTGTGGTAGTAGATGATCATTTGATGGGAATTACACATGCTGTAAGGGGAGAAGAATGGCTTACTTCGACACCTAAGCAAAAACTAATATATGATTTTTTAGGTTTTCAAATGCCACAATTTGTTCATCTTCCGACTGTTTTAAATAAAGATAGAAAAAAACTTTCAAAGCGTCAAGGAGATGTAGCTACTTCTGATTTTAAAGATAAAGGATATTTGCCTGAAGCACTAAATAACTATTTAGCTTTAGTCGGATGGAGCCCTAAAGACAATAAAGAGTTGTTATCAATGGAAGAATTAGTAAACGAGTTTGATTTTGATAGAGTTTCAAAAACAGGTGGAATTTTTGATGTAGATAAACTAAATTTTATCAACAATCACTATATTAAACAAGCTGATGCGAAAAGGATTGCAAAAATAGCAATTCCTTCGATAATAGATGCAGGTTTGATGTCAGAAAAAGAAACTGAAGAAAAATTTGATTGGATAGTGCTTGTGACTGATGCATTGAAAGAAAGATTGAACTGCGTTAACGAAATTGTAGAACATATGAATATTTTCTTTGGCGATGTAGTTGTATTTGAAACTACAGAAGCAGAAGAAACTGTAAGAGCTGAACACGTAAAGGGATTGGTAGAAGCTTTTATACAAGAACTTGAAAATATCCAAGAAATAGATGAAGAATTTGCTAAAAATATATTTAACGTCCTTAAAGATAAAACGGGTGCGAAGGGTAAAAATTTGTTTATGCCTGTTAGATGTGCTGTTACAGGGCAACAACATGGACCTGATATGGGTAAAATTCTAATCGCACTTGGAAAAGAAAAAACATTAAACAGACTAAAAGAATTAGCGACAAGATTATAGTAAAGTTTGGTATTTCGGTAGGAGGCAATATGAAATTATACAACACATTGACAAGAAAAATTGAAGAATTTGTTCCGATAGAAGAAGGAAAAGTGAAAATATATACTTGTGGACCTACAGTTTATCATTTCGCCCACATCGGAAATCTGAGGACATATATAAACGAAGATATATTGGAAAAAACTTTTTCTTATATAGGATATGACGTAGACCGAGTAATGAATATAACAGATGTAGGACACCTTGAATCAGATAGTGATGACGGCGAAGATAAGATGTTAAAAGGTGCTCAAAGAGAAAATAAAACTGTTTGGGAAGTAGCCCAGTTTTATACAGACGCTTTTTTTAATGATTGTGACAAGTTAAACATTAAAAAGCCTGGCAAAGTTTTCAAAGCTACTGATTTTATCAACGAATATATTGATTTTATCAAAGTTTTAGAAGAAAAAGGATTTACATACTTTGCTAATGGCAATGTCTATTTTGATATTTCAAAAGTTGATGACTATACAGTGCTTTCAGGCATGAACTTAGATGAATTGCAAGTGGCAGCAAGAGAAGATGTTAGCATAGATATTAATAAAAAAAATCCACAAGATTTTGTATTGTGGTTCACAAAATCAAAGTTTGAAAACCAGGCTATGAAATGGGATTCTCCATGGGGTGAAGGATATCCAGGATGGCACATAGAATGCTCAGTTATTTCTTTGAAAAACCTTGGCAACACTATGGATATTCATTGTGGTGGAGTTGATCATATATATATTCATCACACTAATGAAATTGCTCAAACTGAGGCTTATACAGGTGAAAAATGGGTGAATTATTGGTGGCATGCAGAGTTTTTGACTGAAAATGACGGAGACAAAATGAGTAAGTCAAAAGGTGAATTTTTAACAGTTAGCCTGTTGGAAGAAAAAGGATTTGATCCACTAGTCTATAGATATTATGTGTTAAATTCTCATTATAGAAAACAGTTACCGTTTTCATTTGATTCACTAAACCAAGCTAAAGCTGCTTACGAAAAACTAAAAAACAGAGTAGGCTCGTTACGAAAAATGGCTGAAGATATACAAGATAAATCAGTTAATGTCGATAGCGAATACATACAAAATTACAAAAAATCGTTTATTGGATTTATCACAGATGATTTAAATACTGCTAATGCTATAACTTCACTGTATGATGTATTAAAAGCTGATGATTTAAATGAAGTTGAAAAATTATATTTGATAGAAGAATTTGAAAAAGTTTTATCGTTAGGATTACTTTGCGACGTAGAAAAACAAGATTCTGTTTATGACGAAGATCTGTTGAATTATATCAATGATATGATTGAACAAAGATCAGAAGCAAAAAAATCAAAGAACTTCGCTAGAGCAGATGAAATTAGAGAAGAACTTCTGAGTAAAGGTATTCAAATAAAAGATACCAGGGAAGGTGTAACTTGGAACAAAATTTAATCAAGGAAAATTCTAAAAATGTACAACAATCTCCTGCTCAGTTAGCTTTTGCAGGGGATGCAGTGTATGAGATGCTTGTGAGAACTTTTATTGTAAATAAATTTGATTATAATGTAAACAAAATGCACAAAGAAGCTATCAAATTTGTGAAAGCTGGTGCTCAAGCTAAAATCGCAAAAGAGTTGTTTGAAATGTTGACAGAAGAAGAGAAAAAAGTGCTAAAAAGAGGTAGAAATTCAAAAGTTACTTCTTCTCCTAAGAACCAAGAAATGATAGATTACAGATATGCTACAGGATTTGAAGCGATGTTTGGTTATTTATATCTCGAAGGTAAAACTGATAGAATAACCGATTTGTTTGATGAAATAGTAAAAATCGTGTATAAAGGTGAAAAAAATGAGAAAAATTGAAGGTAGAAACCCTGTAGTAGAGGCGCTTGAGAAAGATGTTGAAATAAAGATTATTTATATCAATAAAGAAAGTGCAGAAGGGGTAGTAAATAAAATTGTTAAAATAGCAAAAGAGAAATGTGTTGATGTAAAATTTGTGGATAAGCAGACGATTATGAAAATGTCAAAAACAGGCAAACATCAAGGCGTAATTGCTGAAGCTAAAGATTTTGAATATAAAACAATTGATGATGTTCTAGATTCTGCAAATAACAAAAATGAAAAAGCATTTGTATTGATTTTAGATGAAATTACTGATGTACACAACTTAGGCGCAATTATTAGAACTGGTGAATGTTTAGGCGCACATGGTGTTATTATCCCTAAAAATAGAGCGGCAGAAGTAAATGAAACTGTATCAAAAACATCAGCAGGTGCTGTTGAACACATGCCTATTGTTAGGGTAACCAATATTAATCAAGCGATAGAAGAATTGAAAGAAAAAGGTCTTTGGATTTTTGGAGCAGACATGTCAGGCGAAAAATATGTCGCAGAAGAAGATTTTACATCCAATATTGGAATAGTCATAGGAAATGAAGGCAAGGGCATTAGTAGGCTTGTTAAAGAAAACTGTGACGGACTTATCAAAATACCTATGAAAGGCAAAGTTAATTCACTAAATGCTTCTTGTGCAGCTTCAGTTATTATGTATGAAGTCTTAAGACAAAGAGGTATTTAATATGCCAAGAAAGAAAAAAGAGTATTTGTTTGTTGATGGATATAACATAATTAATCAGTGGAAAATGTTAAGAGAGCACAATGACAATATAGACATTAGCAGAAATAAATTGATAGAGAGTTTATCAGAATTTAAATCATATAAAGGTATAAACGTTGTTGTTGTATTTGATGCATATTTAGTAAAGGGAAGCACTGAAAAAAAAGAAAATTATTTAGGTGTTGAAATTGTATATACTAAAGAAAATGAAACTGCCGATAGCTATATTGAAAAGCAGTTAGACAAGATAGGAAGAAGTGAAAAAGTACAAGTTGCAACTTCTGATAATTATGTACAGCAAATAGTTTTAGCAAGAGGCGGAACTAGGCTGTCTGCTGAAGAACTGTTTTTAGAATTTACTCAGATTAAAAAAGAAATTCAAGTAAAGACTCATTCAGTAAAACAAAACTCAACTAAAATATATGATGTTCTTGATGATAATACTTTAGAAAAATTAAAAAAATTAAGAAGTGATATTGAGTAGCAACAATCGTTCGTTACTATTCACAGTCGATTTCTGGTGTAAATAAGGAAAAAATAATTGACATGTTTAAAATTTAATAGTAAAATATCGTGTAGAATGCCTGCGTGGCGCAGTAGGTAGCGCATTTGCATGGTAAGCAAAAGGTCACCGGTTCAAATCCGGTCGTAGGCTCCAAAAGTAAAACCGTTGAAACTTCAATTTATTTCTTGATTTCAACGGTTTTTTGTTGATTTTATTAAGCAAAAGTGATATAATCATTTTATTGATTTAACAAAGAACGGCAAATAGAAATAGCGATATTTTGTATCGGGAGGAAATATAGATGAAACAAGCAGATTTTCCTAAAGTTTCAGACGGGAATATAGAGTATAATGAGAGATTATACGATATTTTGGACAGTGTTCCACTGTGCTTGAATTTATGGAATAATGAGTATCAAAACGTAATGTGCAATAAAATGGCAGTTGAATTATTTGAACTAGATAGCAAAGAACAGTATACGGAAGAATTTTTCAAATTATCTCCTGAGTATCAACCAAACGGAAGATTAAGTGCAGAGTTAGCATTAGAGCATATAAAAATTGCATTTGAAAAGGGATACTGCAAATTTAATTGGCTACATTGCAAACTAAATGGAGACGATATACCAGCAGAAGTAACACTTACATTGCTTGACAAAGTTAATGATGAGGATGAAACTTTAGTAGCAGGTTTTACTAGAGATTTGAGACCGCAAATGGCTGGAGATGAAACGGATGAGTATTTTGGGAATTATTTTTTAAATCATATCTCAGATAAAACGTTGTTTAATACTATAGCTCAACTATCAGATGAGTGGTTTTTTGCTATAGATCTAAGAACTTCTCTTGTTCAATATTTTGGAAAAGGTAAAGAAAAATTGGGTTTTGGATCTGGAAAACATCGATTTCCAGAACAAATTTTGGCTGATAACGTAATTTTGCAAGAAGATGTTGAACTGTTTGAGCAATTTATTATGAATATTAAAGCAGGAATAGATAAACCTCTAGATATTAGGTTTATACCACTAGATGGAAGACCTAGATTTTTTAGGTTCTTTTACAGAATAATTTTTGATGCACATCAAAATCCAATGTTTGTTATTGGAAGAGCTATTGACGTGCAAGAGCAAAAGAATTTTGAGATTAGATCTAAAACTGATTTGTTGACTAATTGCTATAATAAAATCACATCAGAGAGTATGATAGCAGATGCCATCTTGAGCAATAGAGATAATGAACATGCCTTGTTTATAATAGATATAGATAATTTTAAAGGAATAAACGATAATTTAGGGCATCATTTTGGCGATATGGTATTGAGTGAAGTAGCAAATAAATTAAAAAATAGGTTTAGAAACAAAGATATAATCGGTCGTGTTGGGGGAGACGAATTTATTGTATTCGTTGAAAACATTAATGATGTCGATATCATAAAAGGTAAGGCTGAAAAAGTAGCTGAAGCTTTTAATAATTCTTATTCAGGCGAAAATAATGATTACAAAATTTCAGGGAGTATTGGTATTTCAAGATATCCACAAGATGGAACAAGTTTTGAAGAATTGTACAAGGCTGCCGATAAAGCTTTATATAAATCGAAAAAAAGGGGAAAAGATTGTTATACTTTTTATGATTTAACACTATTAGATGATGACATTAGAGATCGAACCACCCTTGAAAATGCGAACAGGATGGTTAGTTCGATTTATGATGCGGAACTTGTAGCTACAGTTTTCAACTTGCTTTTTGAAACTAAAGACATAATATCGTCTATTAATGTCGTGTTGCAGTTGGTCGGAAAAAGATTAAATGTTGAAAGAAGTTATATTTACGAAACTTTTGATAATGGTGAAACTTATTGCAATACTTTTGAATGGTGTAAAGATGGCATTGTAGCTGAAATAGACAACCTTCAAAATGTACCAAAGGAAACAATAAAAGTTTTTTTAGATGAAGCTAATGAAGAAGGTCTAATCTATGGAAATGATTTATCAGTTTTAAAAAATAAAAAATCATATGAGCTAATGAAATCAAAAGGTATAGTTTCGTTTCTTCATGCACAAGTAAAAGATGAAGATGTTGTAAAACTATTCTTAGAACTAGATGATTGTACTAATACTAGAATTTGGAATGAAAAAGATATAAATAGTTTGTCTTATATAGTTAAAATTATTTCTACATTCTACTGTTTGTCAAAAAACTAGAAAAAATTATTTGTTATTAGGTGTCAGGAGATAAAAATGTTTAAAATTTCATTAATTTTTGAAGGTATCAATAATCTTGAAAAATATCTAGATAAATGCAATTTTGATAAAAAAGATAAATGTTTAGTAAAATTTTTCACTTCATCTTTAGATAAAGATGAGGTGTTAGATACAGTAAAAGATATACGTATGTTATTGCCACACGCTCAAATAGTGGGGTCTTCTTCGTCTGTTGGAGTAGTTTTTGATGGAAAACAATATGATAACGAATCGCTTATTGTTATAGAAAAATATGAAGAATCTGAGTTAGTCGTTAGTACTTTTTCTTGGAAGGAAAAAAGCGTTTCAGAAATAGCTGATAAAGTGCATAAATATTTTTCTAAATATAAATATATGGATCCAGTTATAAATGCATTGTTTTCTGACAAAGAGTGTAATGTATGTGAATTTTTAGATGAATTAAATAAGTTTGATAATCCAGTTAGATTACAAGGTGGTATTGCAGGCGATATTGTACAAAAGAATATTGCAGGATATGTATTTACTGAAGATGGTTTTATTGAAGAAGGTGCGGTTGCTTTTTATCTTCTTAACAAAAACTCATATGATTTTGTAAATGTAAGCACTTCTATGGACGTGATTAGTGAAGAACATAAAGTCACAAAATCTAAAGGTAAAATTATTGAAGAGATAGATGGCAAAGATGCACTTGAATGGATGTATTCTTTTTTAGAGATTGAAGAAAAAGATATCATAAATTCAGATGATTTTATAGATGCAACAAATAAAGATTATTTAAAACATTTTCCTATCATGGTAGATTATGATAATTCTATAGGTTATTTTACAGAACATGATAAGAAAAGTGGAAAATTAACAACAATTAGTGCTAGTTTAAAAGAAGGAACAGCTTTTAAAATAGGATATGTTAATCCTTTTAAAACTATTCAAGAGACTTATTCGTTGTGTGAAAAAATTGCATATGTTCCAATTGAACATTTATTTACTTATTCGTGTATAAGCAGAAAACTATTGCTTAATAATTGTGCAAATTGGGAGATGAAACCCTTTGACAATTATAATGTCTGCGGAATTTTTCTGTTTGGTGAAATAGCATTTATTGATGGTAGTAATAAGTTTTTCAATGGTGCGTGTGTGATAACAGGATTTGCAGAAAAATCAAAATATGTGATTCCAAATTTTGCTGCGATTGAAAACGTTGATATAATAAAAGATGATGATAGTTTCTTTCAAAAGGCTAGAAAAAAAGGGTATGGGTATAAAGATGCTAACAGCTCACAACTGTTAGATACAATCAATGCTTTGAAAATTGAATCTAAGGTTAATTATTTTGATTACAATTTGAACTTGCCTAATATTTATCAATATTTTGAAGATAAAGATAAATATAATTTCAATAAATTGCTTTTAGCAGAAATTGAAACGGCAGACACAACTATCGCATTTACTGGTCTATTAGACTACTACTTTGGATGTAGACATTTTTTAAAGGAATTTTTTCAAAGTTTAGAAGAAAATGGATTAAGCGACAGTCTATTGACGTATGCATTGAATTACAAGACTTTTTTGATTGCACCAAAAAACGATATGCAAAATGAATTTTTTATTGGGTTTTCACGTAAAATGTGTGATTTGTACGGGTTTACGACTACTGAAAAAACTAAAATTTCGTCAGTTCTTAGGTTTGCAGTTGTTGTAAATAGTGAAAACTTGTTAGAAGTAGCTCAAAATGCTATGATATTAAGAAAAAATTCGCAAGATAATTTTTTTGTAATAGACGAAGATTCGAATGAACGGTCTCAATTACAGGATGAAATAAAAATAATGGAAATGTTAAATAAAGCTGTAAAAAACAAGCGTGTTATCCCGTATTATCAAGGAATAAGAGATAATAAGAGTGGAAAAATAAATAAATATGAAGCCTTGATGAGAATTGCTGATGATAATGGAAACATTTTTTCACCGTTTATTTTTATGAACATTGCCAAAAAGCATAGATTTTATAATGATATAAGCAAATTGATGATCGAAAGAGTGTTTGAAGATTTTAACGACAGAGAAGAAACTGTTTCAATTAATTTATCATTACATGATCTAGAGTCAGCAAGTTTTAGAGAATGGATGCTTGATAAATTGAGTAATTATTCTAACCCAGAAAAAATCATTATAGAATTTATTGAAACAGAAAATTATCAAGAACTAGATGTTTTATTTGAATTTACAGATAAAATCAAAAAATTAGGAAGCAATATTGCAGTCGATGATTTTGGATCTGGATACTCAACATTATCGACTATAGTAGCATTAAATCCTGATTATATTAAAATAGATGGAACAATTATAAAAAACTTAACAAAAGATAATGCAAATATTATTATATTGGATACAATTAGGTATTTGGCTAAACAATTAAATGCATATACAATTGCAGAATTTGTAGAAAATGAAGAAATTCAAGAAATTGTAGAAAAACATGAAGTATCATTTTCACAAGGTTATTATTTTTCAAAACCTTGCCCGATAGTCGATATTCACAGCTAAATGAAACTTCAACGGAAAAAAATAATAAAATCTGTCGCTGAGTACTACGATTGGGAAGTTGTACGACACAGAAGAGAATATCAAATATTTTTGCTCGTTAAACGCACAAAGATTTGGTTCTCCATGCATGTGGCCTACCGCCATTTTCATTTAGAAAAT
>CAYJLG010000066.1:0-9127 GCA_964371035.1 uncultured Clostridia bacterium
TAATTAGCCTTAATATCAAGTTTTTGTTCGTTAGGTCCAGATTTTGCACCACACTTTCTTCAGCTCATACCTCACGATATGCACTATGTGATTGGCTGTGACTACCCTCACTTCGGACTTTCACCGATTAGCTATGTACCATACTCGGCACACCAAAAAAATAGAGGCTAAGTATATTAACCTCTATTTTAAAATTTACTCTACTTTTCCGCCACAAGATGTACAAAACAGTGCGCTTTCTTCAATAGATGCATTGCATAGCTTACATGCTTTAGTGTTTTCGCTCTGTGGATTAGCATCATCTGCTTCTATTACGTCATTTTCAACTTCTACAATCTCAGGAAGTTTTGTTCCACACTTAGGACAAAAATCTACGCCTTCACCAGATTCTGCAGAACATTTAGGGCACAATTTAATTCCTTTAACTCTTCTGATTTCATCTTTTAAGTTCTCGATGTTTATCATAGAAGTTTTAACTCGTGCTACAAATTCTGCTAATTCAGCTTCAGGAGCCTCTGAATTTAATTTGAAATACATTTCACCAATTTGTTGATAAGCACTTATTATATTTTTTTCCTCAGTTACAATCTCTCCATTCAATTTAGTCGTGTCAGCAATTTCTTTGGTTTTGCTAACTAAATCTTGGCTGGTTTGAGATATCTTACTACCTAATCCTTTAATAAAATCCATAATTCATCTCCATTTCAAAATGTTTTTTTACTTAAAATATTAACTTATTATAATTATATAAAACATTGAAGAGTAATGTCAATTATTATTTGTATAAAAATATAAAATAATCCAAGAAAGCATAAACTATACAGCTGAATTTTAACGACTAAAATAAAAGTACAACAAAATAACACATTTTTGTTGTAAAATGGTTTGCGTTGATGTATTATATATTTATGCGACAAAAATAAAGCAAAAAATATATAACATAAATATATTACGTTTTAATTTGCTTTAGTTATTATCAGTATAATAGAAAACATTCTATTTGTCAACAATAAATTGAATATTTTCTAATTCCTAATAAGAGGTGATCATTTTGACAATATATGATTTAGTTAAACATTTAGCAGATGAAAGGAAATTGAAAATTTCTACCATTGAAAATGCGGTAGGAATAAGTAATGGATCTATATCAAAATGGAAAAAAACTATACCTAAGATAGATAATCTGTGTAAGGTAGCAAATTATCTTGATTGCGATGTCAAGTTTTTATTGATTAACGCTGGATATATTGATGACGCATCAAACAATGTTGCAAGAGAAGGCGAAGAAAACTATGCAACAAAACTTTCTGAAAACCAAAAAAGATTATTAAGAATTTTAGACGAGTTTGAAGATGAGAAATCAAAGACTAAATTTATTGGTATAATAAAAAAACTAGCAGATGAAGTTCTGCTAGCGGAAAAGTTTAATTAATATTGTTAAAAAGGAAAGTGGACCAAACGATACGGTTTACTTTCTTTTTTTGGGCTTATACAAATTTTTAGATATAGTGAGAGAATCTCTTGTTTTAATAAATTTATCTGTCATCAAATCTTGAATAATTAAAACCAGTCCAATAAACACTACTACATCGCCTAAACTAAAAATTATATCATAAAAATAATATTGGCCAGTATTGTATATCTTTCCCAAAAATCCTAGTATAGCATCTTGTGAAGGTATAAAAAATTTAACGCTTCCATCAATTAATAAAGTCGATAACTCATCCCCATAATGAGCTGATACCAAGTCGCTTCTTATTGGGATTTTAAAGTTGTTTACAGCCATACAAATAAAATTCATCATCAAGCCGACTAAAGGCATAAACATAAATCTTTTATCTAAGTTAAACGCTAAGAGAATAAAGACAAACGCATTTGCTGCAATAAGCAAAATGCTATATATAATTGAGTCAACGCTTAATAGACCCAAGTTTAAAACGACAATTGCTAGATGAGCTAAAAGAGATAAAAAAATTAGCGGGGAAAGGTTTATTTTGACATGTTCTATCCTTGAAATCTTACCTCTCCGTATCAAACCTACAATTATTCCTAAAATGATCCCTTCAATAATCATACCAAATCCTCTTTCCGTAAATTGGTTACATCCATATACTATAATATAATATAATTTGAAAATTATCAACAAAAAATTATTGATAATTTTAGTTTATGCACAAACTAAGCTGAAAACCTTTAGATTTGCTTAAGAATACGCGGTTTTGAAGAGCGTATAATTGACAAATGTACACAATTATGCTAATATTTATATGAACAATAGAATTGTTAATTATTTTAATGATGTATATTGTTTAATTTATCAAATGGAGGAATATTATGAAAAATACGGGGAAACTACAAAATACACTGCAAATAGCATTTTTAATTATAGGTGTATTGACTGCATTAGAGTTTATTTTTGTTAAAGGTCTTTTTACATGGTTGATAGCTGTAGGGGCTACTGCTATTGTAGGATTAGCAAATGTATTTATGGCATTGAAAAATAAAGAATGGATACAAGCGTGTTTTTATTTATTGCTAATCGTAGCGCTTTGTATGGGATATATGGAGTTAGTATAAAATATTAAAAATAACAATGAAACAGGTGATATGCTCTATTCAGAAAGCATATCACCTGTTTCGTTTATTGATTTAAATTGTGCGTCGTAAAGCGATGTGTAAAGTCCATTTAATGAATATAGATGCTCGTGTGTGCCATGCTCTGACACGCCAGATTCTGTCAAAACTATAATTTCATCTGCGTTTTTCACAGTGGAAAGTCTGTGTGCTATTACAAGCGTAGTTCTACCTTCGGATAGTTCGTGCAAAGATTTTTGAACTAGTTGTTCAGTTTGATTATCAAGTGCGGAAGTTGCTTCATCTAATATCATAATAGGGGGATTTTTTAGAAATGCCCTTGCAATGCTTATACGTTGTTTTTGACCACCAGATAATCTAATACCTTTTTCACCAATATTAGTATCATACCCATCAGGGCAACTCATGATAAAATCATGTACTCTTGCTTTAACAGCAGCATCGATAATCTCTGCTTCAGTGGCATTGATATTCCCATATCTAATAT
Source organism: uncultured Clostridia bacterium (assembly GCA_964371035.1). GTDB lineage: Bacteria > Bacillota > Clostridia > Tissierellales > Sedimentibacteraceae > UBA1535. The sequence goes on from CAYJLG010000066.1 coordinate 3,083, forward strand.
TATCTCTAATTGTTCCAGTAAACAAGAAAATATTTTGTTGTACAATTCCAATAGTTTTGCGCAAACTGTTAAGTTTAATATTTTTTACATCGATTCCATCTAGGGTAACTATTCCACTGATACAATCATAAAAACGAGGTATAAGTTGACAAATGGTAGTTTTTCCACCACCGGAAGGGCCTACGAGTGCTACAGTTTTTCCAGCTGGGATTTTTAGAGAGACATTAGTCAAAACATCCTCATCATCATTATATTTAAAAGTAACATTATTAAATTCAATATTCCCCTTTACCTCCGAAAGGACAATAGCGTTTTCTTTATCAGCTATTTCGATATCTGTATCCATTATTTCAATAAATCTGATAAATCCGCTCATACCTTGTTCGAATTGCTGTGTGAAAGCAGTTAAGCGTTGAATTGGCTGTATCATTAAGTTAATGTACAATAAAAACACTACTAGATCGGTAAATTCCATTGTCTCTTGAATTATACAAATAGCACCTACTATCAGTACTAATGCATTTGTAAAACCAGTTAAAAAACCCATTCCAGCAGAGAAAAAACCCATAGCTTGATAAGATTTTCTTTTAGATTCTTTAAAAATACTATTTCCTTCTTTGAACTTTGAATTTTCAAATTCTTCATTAGTAAAAGATTGACTCACCCTTATACCGCTAATACTGTTTTCAACATGAGCATTAATATCTGCAACCTTTTTTCTTACATCACGAAACGCAATTCTCATTTTACTACGTCTTGTTATTGCAAACCAAGCAATAAGAGGAAACATTAATATAATACATAACCCTAATCGCCACTCTATGTTAAAAAGCACGATAGAAGCGCCTGAAAACATTACGAGTGACAAAAAAATATCCTCTGGGCCATGATGAGCCAGTTCAGTGATATCAAACAAATCATTCAAAACTTTAGACATTATTTGGCCAGTTCTATTTTTGTCATAATAGTTGAAGGATAATTTTTGCAGGTGCGAAAATAAATCTTCGCGTATGTCAGCCTCAATTCTAACACCTAATATGTGACCTTTATAGTTGATAAAATAAGTACATAGTGAAATAGAAAAATAAATTAATAATAAAAAAATAGATAAAGTTAATAGTTCTGAAAGATTTCTTTCAGGGATTGTAAAATTCATAATACGTTGGGTAATCAATGGAAATATAAGGCTTAGCACAGCAGAAATTAGCGCACAAGTCATATCTGCAAAAAATAATTTTTTATGTGGCTTATAATAGCTTATAAATCGTTTAATCGTTTTAAAATCAACTTTTGTTTGTGTATTTTGCATTTATTTCTCCTTAAATATACTACTTTTGAAACATTCTAATAATTATTCTAAAAAATTGTAATGATTCAAACTAACTCTTACTATTGTACATGATTTTTAATACTAATGTCAAATATATATAATAGCATTTTGATTTTTTATAATATTATGATGAATTTTAATATTTTATTTTCAATGTTCAAAAATAAAAAAACCGACCTGTCAACATTTAACATTGAAGGTCGGTAAATTTATAGTTTATTTATAACTATTTATTTTTTTATTAAAATGAAAGTTGAAATTTTGATGTCTAAAATATTACATATATAAAGTTGTTCCGTTTAATCTAAGGTTGAATCCTAACATGTTGAAAAATTCAGCAGGAACATAAGTGACTCCATCTATTGCATAATTAGGTGCTCCAAGATACATAGGTGCAGTGTGAGAAGCTAAAACTTCATCTCCTGTTTGAGTCGAATAATAAGAAAAAGTATCTTCGCCTAAAACTATATTTGAACTATTTACGTCACCTACAAGCTTAATCGAGTTGTTTGATCCATCCCAAGTCACTTCATATCCTAAAGATTCTGCTACTAATCTAAGTGGAACCATTGCAACTCCGTCTTCTACACGTCCTTTAGCTATTGCTATGTCGCCTTCTCTAACGATTGTGAAATCATAATTTGTATCAGGTAAAATCACTACTTTTTCAGCTGAAGTCTGCATAGGATAGCTTTCCATAACTTCATTGTGCCATACTAATATATCTGTTCCCATATAAATATCTGTGTTTCTAACGATATTTCTTGTCAAATAAGGCATGATTTGAGCATCTGCAGCAACTTCAAGAATTAAAGAGCCTGCTTCACCAGTTACAAAAACTGTATCGTCTGAATTTTTAGTTACTTGCTCAGCAGTAATATATTTAGCAGGTGCAACTTCATCTATATTTGTAAGTATCGCTTCAGCATAGAACTCATTTGGCATATTTGCATCGTGTGCATCTTTGTGATATACATAAACTTCGCTACCTTCTTCTATAGTAGCAATGCTTGTGCCTACTGCAGTTTCATTATCAACTATAGCTGTATTTTCGATTAAAAACCTAACTTCTTGATCAGCTTCATTCTTTAAAGTCAATACATTTTCTTCAATAGAAACTACGCTACCTTGAGTTCCTAATCTATAAGCATAATCGGCAACCATTATTGCATCTTCGTCTTCTTCTACGTTAGGAATCAACACTGCAGAAGTTGCATAAGCCTGAGCTGGGATAGATCTAGTAGTCATACCATACCAAGCAAAGAATGTAGATCCAACTTCAAAATGAGAAGGCTTAGTGATCATAAATTCTTCATCATAAAGTTTAGTAAATGTAGCAGAGCCTATTGTTAGTACTAAGTTTCCATTATCAGTAGTGATTGTTGCACTACCATCTTCGTTTATCGTTACATCTTCAACAGCGTGAAAATGTACAGGTTCGCTATCTTCATTTACATTAGTAACGATACCAAAAACTGAAGTTTGTGCAGGTATTGACATTGTAGATGCTGGGCTAACAAAAGCAACGATTGAATCATCTTCTTTTAAGCTTTCAATAGCAACAACATTTTTAGTTTCATCATCAACTATAGCTGTATCTTCAGAAAATCTAAGCATTGTGTCTATTTCATTTGCATCTGTAGCTAAAATGTAATTATTTTCTAAATTTACTTCTTTAATCACTAAATCCATTCTTACTGAACTCAAATTTATTGCCTCTACTGCCATAGTATTTTCAACTTCAGTAGTAATCAACATAGGCGTATAAGCATCTATTTCCGCTCCTGCTTCAACTTGACTATCTAAAGGTCCTGTATAAGGCATTGCATTTGGATCATATAGCGCAAAAGCTGTTGAACCAGTTGCAAGTAGCAAAGATAAACTCAATGCACTCGTTTTAATTAATTTGTTTTTCATCATTTAAATCTCCTCTTTAATTTAGCTTACTATTAGTATTTTTTACCATAGCAGTATATTTTATTTTTAAATTTGATATAGTGTTAGACGCGACAATTTATTAAAAGTTCCATTTTATTTTAATTTTTTAAAAATATTGTAGAAATTACAAAATTCATAGCATCTAAAACTAATAGCATTGCAATTCTCACTTGTTTTGTGATATAATTTATCTTAAACGACAATACTTAAAGAAAGGTTAAATATTATGGCTTTTGATTTTAAAAAAGAATTTAAAGAATATTATATGCCTAAAGATAAACCTATGATAACAATAATCCCGAAAATGAACTATATTGCTGTACGCGGAAAAGGCAATCCAAATGATGAAGATGGTGAATATAGTCGATGCTTAGAATTGTTGTATGGCATAGCGTACACTCTTAAAATGAGCTATAAAACTGACTATAAGATAAAAGGTTTTTTTGAATATTTAGTCCCGCCATTAGAAGGATTTTGGTGGCAAGACAGAATAAAAGGTTATGATCCTACACAAAAAGATAAATTAAGCTTCATATCAATTATTCGATTACCAGATTTTATAAATAAAGCTGATTTCGATTGGGCAGTTGAAACAGCTACAAAAAAGAAAAAACTAGATTTTACAAAAGTAGAATTTCTAACTGTTGATGAAGGTCTTTGCGTACAATGTTTGCATATTGGCCCATATGATGATGAAGCTGTGACAACATCCAAAATGGAAGAATTTGCAAAAACAAACGGATACAAAATTGACTTATCAGACGAAAGATTACATCATGAAATATACCTAAGCGATCCAAGAAAAACAGAGCCTTCAAAGCTAAAAACTGTAATCAGACATCCTATTACATCTATGTAATCAAGAAAAACTATATGTTTTAGACACACTTGTTTTAAAGGCACAGAACTATTTTTCTGTGCCAATTTCAGAGAATTTTTGTGCCATAGTTGGGTTATTTTTAACTAATTTTTTTATACTTAAATCTTGAGCTTTATTGTTTGCAAGTCGAAGGTTATTTTCAGAAGATAATAAAGCTTCTTTTGTTTTAATTAAATGATCAATAGTTTTGTCGATCTCGCTAATAGCAGTTTGGAATTTTTTGCTTGCCAAATCATAATTGTAGCTAAATTTGTCTTTGAATTCTAACATATCTTTTTCAAAATTAGAAATATCAATGTTTTGATTTTTATACTCTTGCAACTGTTCTCTATATTGTATAGAATTTGTTGCTGCATTTCTGAGTAAAGTTATGATCGGTATAAAAAACTGAGGCCTAATCACATACATTTTATTATATTTATGTGACATATCTACAATACCATTGTTATAAAGTTCGTTATCACTTTCTAAAAGCGATACTAAAACTGCATATTCACAACCTTTTTCGTTTCTATCTTTGTCAAGTTCTTTTAAAAAGTCCTCATTTCTTTTTTTCGTGGCTGTAGTATCCATTTCGTTCTTCATTTCAAACATAATAGATATAAACTCGATGCCTTCAGCAGTAGATTCTTTAAAAATATAATCACCTTTACTGCCTGATTTTGCATCATTATCTTTTTCAAAATATGCATTCTGAAAACCTGTTGCTCTTAATCTATTAAATTCAATTTCACAATGCTGTTCTAAAGTTTCTCCAAGCATTTTTGTTGATAATTTAGCCTTTAAATCTTTAAAATAATCTATCGTTTGATCTTTTTCTTTAAGCTTTACTTCATAATCTTCTTTTAGTGTTTTCATTTGTAGGGCGATATTAGTCTTAGATGTTTCAGCTTCAGTTTCTAACTTTGCGATAAGCTTATCTTTTTCAGATAGCTCGTCTTTTCTCTTTGCTTCCTCATCTTTTAATGCAAGCTGTTTAGTCATCTCAGCAGATTCAATTTTTGATTTTAACTGTTCGATTTCTTTGGTAGAGGCAGACAACATCCTCTCAAGCTCAACCTTAGAGTTTGCTTCAGCTAGTTTTAGCTCGCTTTCTTTCTCAGCTTTTAGCAATTTTTCACGCTGGCTTAGCTCTTTCTGAAACTCTGCATCGCGCACTTGTCCAACAATAGCTATATACCCTGATTCATCAACTGTAAAAGCTTCACCACATTTTGGGCATTTTATCTCACTCATATTAATTCTCCTTTTGTGTATTTTTTAACTTGAAATTATCTATTCAAGTTATTATAAGTAATTATTAAACATGAGTCAATGTAAAATTTTACACTCAAGCTAAACTAGCCAATTTGATGTAACTACTCACAGTAATTTCTGGGAAGAGCAAATCAAGGATAAGTTGATCATTCAAAACCCCGATTCATTATATACGAATCGGGGTTAATTTTTATTCTTCTATTTGATACACTTTTTCAGATATTAGAAGCTCCTTAAATACAGTTTCTTCGAGAGGGCGTTCAAAATAATACCCTTGTGCATAATCACATTCAATTTCTTTAAGCCACGCAGATTGCAATCCAGTCTCGACACCTTCTGCAACGACAGCCATGTCTAGATTTTTTGCAAGTGTAATGATGTTTTGCACTACGACAAAATCTCTTTTATTTTGTTGATTATTTCTTAAGAATTCCTTGTCGAGCTTAAGTACATCTGCTTCAAGAGCACTTAGTCTATTTAGTGAAGAAACGCCTGCACCAAAATCGTCTATCGATATACTGAACCCAAGTTTTTTTAATAACCTTAATTTACCAAAAATTTCAGATTCATCTGCAACCATGGCGCTTTCTGTAATTTCAAGCTCTATTTTCTCAGGAGCAATATCATGTAGCATCACAAT
>CAYJLG010000067.1:0-8772 GCA_964371035.1 uncultured Clostridia bacterium
TTATTATATTAAACTTTATCTTTAGTAAATTATTTGTATTTAAGAAGTAAAAAAAAAATATTTTCCTTTCAATTACCCATTCAACTACCAAAAGTATAAATTAATAAGATTATAATTAAACTTTGTTAAATGTAGTTAAATGATTTTTTTCTTTATTTAAGGGCTTTTTATATAATATAAATTTAAGAGTGCATGATATAAGTTTGCCCCCTGAGAGAATAGCGCAGACTATTCTCATTTTTTTACACAAAAATTCTCTGATGAAAGTAATTGATAGATTTCTATTGTATTAATTTGCTATGGATGAAAAAAATACAAATACTAAATGTTTATAAATTTTTTGATTTTATAAAGATATTCTCTTTGTTAGAAAAGAGATTGTTTTTTAATGTTTAAAACAACTATAAATACTTTAAATTTAATGAAAAAATATTAGAGTTAATATATGTTTAATTTAGAATATTCGTTTCAAAAGGCGGAATAAGACTAATTGAAAGTACTAATTTAAAGATAATTATATAAACTATTTATCAAATAACTAATCCGTATAATTTAGAAATACTAGAATATTAACTAATTAAAAAAACTATTTTTATTATATATTTACATTTTATTAGATAAAAATTGAAAAAAAATAAATTGATTTACGAAAATAATTAGATCATAAAATAATATCTTTAAAAAAATATCTTGATTATTCAGATCTAATGATGTATACTAATTGCAAAGGAGAGAAAGAATGAAGAAAATAATTGTACAAAAAATTAAACAAAAGGACGTAGAATTTTATTCTATGGTCGTAGATCCTAGATTGATTGCAATGATTAGAAGAAAGTATATAGCAGGCGAAAAACAAGATGTTCAAAGACCTTGGATAGAAAAGAAAGTACGTGAAATAAGTGACTATGTTGTCGGAAAGACAAAAGTAGAAGGTAAAAAATCATTAGGCATAATTCCAAACACTCCAATTATTAACATTAAAGGTGGATTAAAAGTTTTGTCAGAAGATATAAATATTGAAGTTAACGGTGAAATATACGAAGAGCAACAATATTACATAATGCTACCCGAAACAGAAGAGGAAATTTTAAAACATGAAAATGAATTGGAAATTATTGATGGACAACATCGTATTATAGCTTTTGATGTTGATTATATAGATCCTGAATTTTCTAAAGATTATATATATGAAATGAATTTTAGTGTATTTAACAATATTAGTGATAATCAAAGAAAAGAATTGTTTATGGTTACAAATGAAAAGCAAGATAAAGTTGCTACTAATTTATTACGTTATATAAAAAAGTCATTGGGATTACTCTTTGGTGATGATGAAATTACCTATGATTTATTAGATGCTATTAATCGAGAGGGATCATCACCACTGCATCAAAAGATTATGTTTGGAGCGGATAAGATAAAAAAAGGTTACCAGGAAACTCAAGTTTCAAAAATATTTAAATTATATGGAGTAAAGCGATTTTATGATAGTAAAGTGATTCCTGCTTACCCAGATCCAAAAGAGGCTATTAATAATTTTGTTACAATATTTAATAATTATATATCAGCATGGGAAGAGTTATCAAATGTTTCTTTTCAAAATCCGGGATCAGATACAATTACAAAAATAAGTGGATTAAGATATTTAATGTATGTTTTTCCAGAAATTTGCGAAAATTTAATAAATAATCAACAAAAATTATCAAAAGAAAATTTCAAAAAGTTTTTAGTTAAATATCCTATCGCTTTAGGATTAGAAAATATTAAGTGTGTTTTCTGTGATGATATTGGAGAAGATACTGGTGATGCTATAGAAAGAGGTTTAACGTTTAGAGGTGAAGGATCAACTATTGCACTTGCAAAAAAAGATATTCAAATGGTATTAGGTTATGTCAAAAACGAACAACTAGGTGGTTTATTATAATTATAGATACAAAAAAATTATCTATTTATGATTTGTTAGAAAGAAATGATTTAACAATAGATAATTTTATGAAGGAAACACATAAATGTATGTTAGTTAGTATTTTCGAAGTTATTGTAGATGAAATGAACAATGTTAATATTAGAAAGGAAATCAAACAAAGATATTTAAGCAGTGTAAATAAAATAATAACAACTCAAAAAATAGTGTTTGAAAAAACCCGATGTAAATTAAACGAAAGTGAAAGCAGAATTATTTACGAATATTTATATGCATTTTTTGCAAAAAAAAATACGAGAATAGTATATGATAATTTGATAAAATCTAAAATATTTGATTTTCAGTCAAAAAAATGTAATATTTGTAATAAAAATGTTGATATCATAAATGTTGAATTAGATCATATTATACCATGGCGTCTAGTTGGTGATGAATTAGGAATAAGTAATTTACAAATTTTGTGTAAAGATTGCAATAGAAGAAAAAGTAAAAATTCAGCATATAATTTAAAAATGTTTTTAGTAAATGGTTAGCTTTATTTTGTGAAGTAGTAATGGTTTTTTTTTATGACTTTTCGAAGCTGTAATTATTCGATAATGTGCCCGGTTAACAATAATAAATATAAAATATTCAAACTAAAAATAGTATTTTGTTTAAAAATATATAAAAACACTATTTATTCCTATTAATAATAAACACGTGTATAAACTAAGAATGTGAATTTAATTATATATAATTAAATTCAGACTAATCACTTTGTCAACAGTTTGAAATTCACTAGATAATTAGTAAGTTTTTTATAATATATTTATAACTATTATATTTGAACTTAAATATCTCTGATTTTTTATTAAAATTATTATAGAAATTTCCATATTTTTGGTAATTGGTGTGCTATAATATAGCTAATTAATTTTATATATATTTGGAGGTAAAATGAATAATTTAGTAAAAAAGATAAAACAATTTGCAGAAGAAAGAGATTGGTTACAATTTAATACGCCAGAAAATTTAGCTAAATCAATATCAATTGAATCAGCTGAATTATTAGAGTGTTATCAGTGGAATAGTAATGCAAATATAGATGAAGTCAAAGAAGAATTAGCAGATGTATTAAATTATGCATTACTTATGTGCGCACAACTAGATTTAGACCCAGAGCAAATAGTTTTATCAAAAATGGAAAAAACAAGGATAAAATACCCAATAGATAAATGTAAAGGTAAAAGTGATAAATACACTAAGTTATAAGGAGTAAGAATTATGTTAGTATATCAAGGAATTAAAACAGATTTTATTAATGATGTTGATTTAAATCAAATAGTTAGAAAAATCAAAGATAAATATTATGAATTTTTTAAAAGAAGTGTAGGACAAGCTGAAATAAGATCATGGCAAAATTCTATGCAATATATGAGAGGTGTTTTAAATGATAATGAGATACCTAATAATTCGGGTATTGCTATAGAATTTAATATACCAACTACTTCTAAGAGAATAGATTTTATAATATCTGGTAGAGATAGTAAAAAAAATGATTCTGTACTTATTATAGAATTAAAACAATGGGATAAAGTTGAAGCAGTAAAAGGTAAAGATGCTATTGTATCTACATATACTGGCGGTGGAGTTAGAGAAGTAACACACCCTTCATATCAAGCAATGACATATGCTAATTTAATTAAGGATTTTAATGAAACAGTACATCAAGAAAATATTGGTTTATATCCTTGTGCATTTTTACATAACTATGATTTGAAAGATACTGACCCAATACTAGATAAACAATATAGTGAATATATAGAACAAGCGCCTTTGTTTGGAACTAATGATTTTGAAAAATTAAGAAATTTTATAAAAAAATATATCACTGAAGGTGATGATAGAGAACTTTTATATAAAATAGAAAATGGAAGAATAAAACCTTCAAAAAGATTACAAGATTCATTATCTAAAATGTTAACTGGTAATAAAGAATTTAATATGATAGATGATCAAAAAATTGTTTATGAAGAAGCATTAAGAGTAGCTATTGATACTTTAGCAAGTAATGAAAAAAATGTGTTAATAGTACAAGGTGGACCTGGAACTGGTAAATCTGTATTAGCTATTAATTTATTAGTAGAATTTACTAATAGAAATATGACAAGTTTCTATGTATCTAAAAATAGTTCACCAAGAGAAGTTTTTAGTAAAAAATTAAAAGGTACTTTTAATAAAACATATATTAAAAATTTATTTCAAGGTTCTGGAGTATTTACTGAATCTGATTCAAATGAAGTTGATTGTTTAATTATAGATGAAGCACATAGATTAAATGCTAAGTCAGGTATGTTTTCAAATTTAGGAGAAAATCAAGTAAAAGAAATTATTAATGCTTCTAACTTTTCAGTATTCTTTATAGATGAAAACCAAAGAGTAGCACTTAAAGATATAGGAACTAGTGAAGTAATAAAAGAATATGCTAAAGAATTAGATGCAGGTGTACAAGTATTAGAGTTAACAAGTCAATTTAGATGTAATGGTTCAGATGGATATTTAGCATGGTTAGATAATGTATTAGAAATAAGAGAAACAGCTAACTATGATTTAGAAGATATTAAATATGAATTTAAAGTAATAGATAATCCAAATGAATTAAGAAAATTAATTGAAGAAAAAAACAAAATAAATAATAGAGCAAGAATGCTTGCTGGTTATTGTTGGGAATGGAATCGTGATGGTAAAAGTAATACTAATATTCATGATATTATAATAGATGACTTTTCAATGAGTTGGAATTTAAATAATTCTACTACATGGGCTATAGATGAAAATTCAGTTAATGAAATAGGTTGTATACATACTTCACAAGGATTAGAATTTGATTATGTAGGAGTTATTATAGGTGATGACTTAAGGTATGAAAATGGAAAAGTAGTTACTGATTTTACTCAAAGATCAAAAGATGATAGTACAATAAAAGGATTAAAGAAACTTTATAAAGAAAATCCTGAAGAAGCACTAAAAATAGCAGATGATATAATTAAAAATACTTATAGAACATTAATGACTAGAGGTATGAAAGGATGTTATATCTATTGTACTGATAAAGAATTATCTAATTACTTTAAAGATAGAATGAATATTACTAAAAAAGAGTTAGAGTATTTAGATAACGAAGTATTTGAAAGTAATTTGAAAGTTGCTGAGGATAGTGAGAAATATAAAATGTATTAAATCAAAATACCAAGACTCGAATGGTATTTACAACTTTGAAAAAATAGCAAGTGAAATTTAAGCAGAATAAAATAAAAAATATTCAGATTTAAGAACTTTATCAAAAAAAATAAAAACCAAGGTAAATGGTATTATTTAAATTCTGGATATGAAAAATTAAAAGGGTTATTAACGGAAAAATTTATAAGAGTTTTAAGGAAAAAATAATTATATCTGTAACTCTATGTTTTATAAACTCTAAAAAATATAATATATAGAAATGAAGGAGTGTTATTAGATGGATGAAAAAAACAAGGTTTTTGAATTAGAAATGAATAGTGGAGATAATTCTCTAGGTGGAAGAATAAGGTTTGAAAATTGTAACAATAGAGTTTTGGCAAAAATTGGAGATGTAATGCTAGATAAGTTAAATTGGCATAGATGGAATTGTGCAGTAAAATTTTTAGAAAAGTATGAAAAAATTAAAATTGAGAAAAAATTTAAAGGGGGCGAACTTCCTTTACCACCAAAATTTATATTAGAAATATTAGATAATGGTTTTGTTGAGGATGATGAAAGTTTACAAGAATTATGGATTAAAATTTTATCAAATTGGCAAAATCCTAACAAGAGATTAGATAAACGAATGATTTATTTAGAAATTATTAAAAGTCTAAGTTCAACAGAAGTTAAGATAATGGATATTATATCTAAAATAGATGGATACGAAACATTCACAAATAAAGTTGGAAACGGTTTTGATTCATCGAAAATCAAACCATCTTTACAAGTTACTGAAGAGGATTTTCAATTATCTCTTTTAAATTTATATAGATGTGGCTGTTTGGAAAGTTTAAAAATAGAAAATAAGCATATATCTATGGGAGGAATTCACCCTATTAAAGATTTTCAATTAGAAGTTTTTAGTATAACTAAATTAGGAATAAACTTATTAAAAAATATAACACTGTAAAATAATTTATATTCGTAATAATTTTTTAAAAATATTCTTTAATAGATATGCATTTTATCATTAGATATTAATTTTTTTTAAACAATAAGTAAAATTAAAGTCACAACTTGTAAAAGTGATGACTTTTTCTTTTATCAATTTCATCACAAATCATTGAAAATTTTCATAAAACAAGGTATAATTTACTCAACAAAGAAACGTCCGTAAGTGGAGTAGTCATCCCCCATAAAGTGCAATAGATACGGACGTTATATATAATTGTAAAAACTAATATCTATAAATTGTAATGTTTATGATATAATGGAAATATCAAAGCGCTAGTACAGGCTTATTTATAAGTTTTTGTATGGCGTTTTTTTGTAGTAGGAGAAGTAATATGGGAAGAATAAAACCAGAAATGGAAATAAAAAATATATCTATAGTTATTGAAAAAAATATCGAAGCACATAAGTCGATAAATGATAGATCTCTTTTATGTCAAAATATTTTAGCTCAAATGAGAAATCTTGTTGAGGATGCGGCTATTGTTATATATAATAAAGAAAATGCAACTGAGTTAGATTCTCATTATGAAAATGTGGAAATATCTATGGATTTTGTAAGGGGCATTAAAAAGTATAAATATCTTAAAGAAATTCATAAATATTTGCAATCAACTAGTTCACATTACACTCCAAAAGACAGTGATGCAGAAATGTTAGTATTATATTATTATAGATATTTATGTGAAATGAAAATAACTTTAAAAGACGAAATTAATTTAGATATAATAAATAATATTGACGAATTTCCAATATATGATGATGCTTTAACTAAGAAGCATTATGAAATAATATGTGATCAGATATTACAAGTTAAATTTGGGAATCAAAAATTACAAAATGGAAGATTTTATATTCAAAAAACAAAACCAATATTTTCTAAAGGAAAAGTGTATTTTGAATATACAATAACGAAAGCGACTAACTACAATAATAAATTTGAAAGAATTTTAGTATATTCTAATAACTTTATTCCTAATAATTACGCAATTAAATTTTCTTATGAATATAGAGAAATTGATATTTTTTCAAGTAAATCTAAAATAAAGGTAATAAACAACTATGAAATTTCAATAATACCTAGAGAACTAAAAAAAATAGCACAAATATTAGGACTTTATTTTAATGTCACGGAGGATTACAAAGAGTATAACAATTTAATGTCATTATTAAAAACAAATGATGAAAACCTTTTAAGTATAATAGTAAGTGAAGATATATTATTTAAACAAAATATTGAAGAAATTCATATTAAAGCAAGAAATAATCATTTATCAAATATGTTATTAGTTTTGAGAGAGCGTTTTAAACAAGATAAAAAAGGAAATAATATATTAAAATATTTAATACACACACCAAGGGATAAAACGATTGAAGATCAATATGATAGTCGTAGCAATCAGCATTTAGATAATTTGTTTTTAAAGAATTCAGCAATACCATTTGATTCTATGCCTTATGCGATGTCACCTGCTAAACATAATAGTAATTACTTCGTGGTCAGTCAAGCAATTGATTTAAAAGGTCATGAGTATGAATTGCTGGGTAAGGAGATAAGATATAATAGTGAAAATAAAAATATATTATATACACCATTGAAAGAGTTAGAAATGTTTCCTAATATTGAAAAGTGCATTGAAGAGTATAACAATGCTCTTGTTGAGTTTGGAATAGATAGAGAACTAAAAAATCAATTGATATTAGAAAATGGATTTGTATATATAAAGGCTTATGAAAAAAACTCAATTGAAATAATAACAAAGTTAAAAGAATATAGAGATAAAAATAATACTGATATAAAAACAACAATGAATATTTATAATTCTATATGTCAACCTGAAGATATAACTGAAGATAAGAAAAAAATATTAAGCAGTATTTTTCAAAATAATTGTGTTGCTATAATTCATGGGTCAGCTGGAACTGGAAAAACAAAAATGTTGGAGCTGTTAGCAGATGCATTAAGTGATTATAAAAAAATATTTATTTCCAATACAACGACATCTGTGTCGAATTTAAGAAATAGGATTGATATACATGAACCTGTAAATTCAGAATTTTCAACAGCATATAACTATATAAATAATATTGCAGAAAGTTATGAAATTTTAATAGTAGACGAATCTAGTGTTTTATCTAATGATGATATGTTGAAAATATTACAAAGAAAATATAAATTGATTATATTAGCAGGAGATACTCATCAAATAGAGTCGATAAAATATGGAGATTGGTTCACATTTGCTCACAGATATTTTAGTAATGAATTTGTTTTTGAATTAGATATAAACAATAGAACAACTCAAGAAGAATTAATAGTGCTATGGGATTTAGTAAGAAAAAATGATAAAGATGCGATTAATAAATTATCTAATCATAAGAAATAATATATTTTTGGTGTGGATATTTTTAAATTTGATGATCCGAGTTTATTTAATGATTGTCCAAGGTTTAAATATTTGCATAATAATTTAAAAGGTTTTATAAAAGATATTGTAATTCAAGAAGCAAATGATAACATTGTATTTACTATATTAGTAGATACGATTTTAAGTGGATTTACTGCTTATGGGTATGAAATAATTGGATATTATGAAACTCAAACTTTAATTAAATTTTCCGTTGCACGATTTAAA
>CAYJLG010000068.1:0-8684 GCA_964371035.1 uncultured Clostridia bacterium
CATCTTTGGCTTAGCCCCCAAAATATACTGCGTTATGACTTTGCGAATAAAACTAACTCATGCCCTAACCCCATTTTCTAAATGAAAATGGCGGTAGGTCACATGCATGGAGAACCAAATCTTTGTGAGTTTAACGAGCAAAAAGATTTGATGTTCTATTCTGCGCCATACAACTTCCCAATTGGAGTACCAGCGACAGATTTTATTATTTTTTCCTTTGGGTACTTATGTTGCTGTGAATAGTAACTTTTAAAAACATAAATTTTATAAAAAAATAGATTTTGTCTTGACAATGTTTAATTAATAGTATATTATTATTATAACTAAAGAAAATGTTTTCTTAATTACTGTTAAAAATATCGCATAGGAGTCATTAATTATATGGAGATGAATTACAGTAAAGAAACAGTATATTTTATTGCATATTCTAGATTGCCAGAAAACATACCTGCTTATACTATGAATGGGCAAGTTGGGATAGGGCTTGTTATTAACTATAAAACAGGTGTTATCGAAGATACAAGTTGCACATTAATCACAAGTGAAGCACGTCAGTTTTTGAAAGAAATTATCAAGGGATACAATATTTTTGAAAATGACGGAATCGACAGCTTGCTAGTAGAAGTCAAAAAGAGATTCCATGGATATTCGCAACGCTCAGTTTGTGTAATATTGAAAGAAGTGTATAATAGATATAAAAAGTGGGAACTTGAAAACTTAAAATAAAGCTGCTTTTGTTTATGCTTTTATTGTAGTAATAATCACAATATCAGATAGTAAATAGGAACCGGTAAAAATTAGCCAAATAGGCTCAATTTTTGTTGGTTCTTTTTGTTTTATATGGCAGCTTAAATTAGATTCTATTTCACTACCTGATAAATAATGTGAACAATCACATTCAGCTAGCGGAATTGATATACTATTAAGGTTTTAATTCAAAATATTCGAATACTGAACATTTTGAGTTTAAATAAATAATTTTTATAGGAGAAGGAAATGAACAAAGAAAAAAAAGGACTTAAACTGCATCACAAAATTTTCATCGGTCTGTTTGCAGGTATAGGTGTTGGTTACGCCTTAAACCTAATGGGTGGAGCAGACAATGAATTCATTGGCGAACACGTACTACCATTTTTAAAATTCTTAGGGGACTTATTTATTAAACTGATTAGAATGGTTGTTGTTCCATTAGTGTTTTTCTCTATCACAGAGAGTGTATTGAATTTAGGCGACATCAAAAAACTTAGAGGAATAGGCATAAAAACAATACTTACATTTTTATGTACTGCTATGATCGCAGTAACAATAGGTTTAGTTTTAGCTAATATTATTAAACCAGGACTTGGAGTTAATCTAGCGGGTGAAGAAGTAGCTGCTGTTGAAATGAGAGAAATGACAGGCGTATATGATACTATACTTAATCTATTCCCTTCAAATCCATTTGCATCAATGACAACAGGAGATATGATGCCAATCATAACTTTCTCAATATTCTTTGGTTGTGCATTGTTAATGGCAGGAGCGAAAGCAGATCCTGTTAAAAAAGTTGTTGCTGGAACAGCAGAAGCTATGTTTAAGATTATAGACATGATACTTGGAATTATCCCTATAGGTGTATTTGGTCTTATGGGTAATACTATGGCAATATACGGTACAGATATATTTGGACCTGTTTTCAAATTCATCGCAACAGATTATCTAGCTGCTGCAATACATACTTTAGTAGTATATTCATTAATGTTGAAATTTATTGCAAAAGTTAGTCCAGTAAGATTTTGGAGAAGAGCGTTTGAATCATGGATTATAGCATTTAGTACGTGTACATCTTCTGCAGCGTTACCTGTATCTATGAGATTAGCACCTGAAATTGGAGTGCCTGAAGAGACATCAAACTTCGTATTGCCTCTTGGAGCTACAGCAAACATGAACGGTACTTGTATTTATTTTGGTATAATAGTAATATTTGCTACTCAGTTATATGGCATGGAAATTACGATTCAAGAGCAAATCATGTTAGCAATCCAAGCAACTCTTCTTTCTGTAGGTTGTGCGGCAATGCCACAAGTTGGTTTGGTAATTAGTATCACTCTTTTATCTGGACTTGGACTTCCACTTGAAGCAACTGCACTTGTAGCTGGAATTTATAGAATTATAGATCAAGCTCATACATCAACTAATTCAGTAGGTGATTTAGTAACTGCTGTTTGTGTTTCAGCTATGGAAGGCGATCTTGACAGAGATCAATTTGTTAAAGGTACACAAGTAAAATCAAAAGTAGCATAACAATTATTAATAATATTATAATACATATAGAGAATAAATTTTTAATAGTAAAAATAGGAGGTAATAAAAATGGCAGCAAACAATGCACCAAAAAATAATGTTTTTTACAGAACACAGACATGGAAATATCCTAAAATAACAAAAGGTGAAGGTATTTACCTTTATGGCGAAGACGGAAAGAGATATTTAGATGCTTGTTCAGGTTCAGCAGTAGCAAACATTGGACACGGAAATAAAGAAATAGCAGAATTTACTAAAGAACAAATGGAAAAAGTTGCGTTTACACACCTAAGCAGATGGACAGTTGATACCATTGAAATGTGTGCAGAGAAACTAGCTTCATGGACACCTGGAGACGTTAACCACGTATACTTTGTATCAGGCGGATCGGAATCTACTGAAACTGCTCTAAAATTAGCTAGACAATACTTTGTCGAAAGAGATGGACAATCATCAAAGTGGAAAGTAATATCAAAGTGGAATTCTTTCCATGGAAACACTATAGGTTCAATGGCTATGACTGGAATAACAGGTAGAAAGAAAATATATGACCCAATCATGCCACAATTCCCTAAAATTCCACAGTTCATCCATTATAGAAATGAGTGGGGTTGTGAAACTTTAAGAGAAACAAGTATCAGATGCGCACAAGCATTAGAGACTGAAATATTAAGACAAGGACCTGAGACTGTTATGGCATTTATCAGTGAGCCTGTAGTCGGTTCAGCTGCACCAGGTTGTCATCCAGATCCAATATACTTTGAAATGATCAGAGAAATCTGTGATAAATATGATATTCTTTGGATAGATGACGAAGTTATGGCTGGTTGTGGAAGAACAGGTAAGAAAATGGCTATCGAACATTTTGGAAACATGGTTCCTGATATTATATGTACTGCAAAAGGAATGAGCAGTGGATACACACCTATCGGAGCTGCTACAGTTACTGACAAGGTATTTAACACAATAATGGTAAACGGTTCAGGAAGCTTCCATCATGGACATACATATGCAGGAAATCCACTTTCTTGCGGAATAGCTTGGAAAGTTATGGAGATAATCGAAAGAGAAGGATATATTGAAAATGCTGCAGTGCAAGGCGAATATTTGATGAAGAGATTAAATGATCTTCACAAATATCCAATCGTTGGAGATGTAAGAGGTAAAGGCCTTATGTGCGGTGTTGAATTTGTTAAAGACAAGGCTACGGCAGAACCTTTCGAAGTAAGTGCAAATGTAAAAGGTAAGATAACTGGATATTGCTTAGAAAATGGAGTTGTGCCTTATCCAGGTGGCGGATCTGCTGATGCAGTAAGAGGAGATCATGTTCAAATTACACCACCAATCAATATTACTAAAGAACAAGTAGACGAACTTTGCGATGGTCTTGAAGATGCAATCAAGAGAACTTGTGAAGATGTACTTTAATTTTTAATTAATGAGGAAAATAAAATGGAAAAATTAATTATTACGGTTGCACCTACCGGAAATGTGCCTACAAAAAAATTAAACCCACACTCACCTATGACTACAGAAGAAATAGTAGCTGATATTAAGAAGTGTAGAGAGTTAGGAGCAGCTGTTGCTCATATTCATGTAAGAGATGAAAATGAGCAACCTACAAGTGATAGAGCATTGTTTAAAGCTGTTTTAGATAAATTAGTTGACGATAAAGTTGATATCATAAGACAAGTGTCTACTGGCGCTAGAGGTGGAGAAAACACTATTGCATGGAGAGGACAGATGCTAGATCTTCCTCATGCAGAAATGGCAAGTTTATCTACAGGATCATCAAACTTTCCAACGGCAGTAAATGCAAATTCACCAGAACTTGTTGAAGCTTTGGCTAAGAAAATGCAAGACAATGGAATAGTGCCTGAGATAGAAGTTTTCGATACAGCTATGTTGTTCCAAGCATTATTTTATGAGAAAAAAGGTATTATAAAAGGACCTTTACACTTTAACTTTGTTCTAGATGTGAAAGGCTCAATGCCAGGTACTCCTAAAAACTTAATGTTCTTAGTAGACCATCTTCCAAAAGATGCAACTTGGACAGTTACAGGTGTAGGTAAAACTCAAGTACAATTGTTAACTATGGCAATAGCTATGGGTGGGCATGTTCGTACAGGCCTTGAAGATGTACTTAAGTATGATGAAAACACTTTAGCTACAAACGAAATGTTAGTTAAAAGAGTAGTAAACATTGCAAATGCAGTTGGTAGAGAGATAGCTACTCCAGACGAAGCAAGAAAATTGTTAAGCTTATAAAATGTAAAATTGAAAAAAGATATGATATAAAATTTAGGTTTTGTATCATATCTTTTTTGTTATATTTAAAGTCATGAAAAACCGACCATTTGAGCTGTTCACCATCAATTTTTCTATCACCGATTTGCACTTCTTCAGTAAAAATACTTGCAAAAGGAAGCCCGAGCATTGCACTTTCTTTCGCCTTGATATTATCTGTTTTATCAAGATCATGAATAAACATCAGATATGTTATCTGCTCAATTACATCAAGAGGATTTACAAGTCCGCCCGCTGCAAATATATCCCAAAGTCCATCTATTTTATTTTTAAGTTCACCTGTAATCATATTAATTCTCCATTCTAAATTTTAAGTTCTCAACTATCAATTCTCGTTTTCCCTATTCCAAATATATTTTGTATACCGACCACCACCGATTTTTATAATTTTATCGGTTTTAACAAGGTTGTTTAATGCTCTTTGCACTGTTGTGTCACTTATATCAGGGCATTTTTCTAAAATTTCCTTCTTCGTAATCTGCCCTAAAGTTTGTTTTATTACTTCTGCAACTCGCTCCGGTTTTGAATAACCTTTTGTAATCATCACATCAACACGAGTTTCAAAATCTCGATAAGCAGCCACGATTACTCCGAGCATATAGTGTACAAAATGCTTATAATCGTTAGTGTTCTCATGCCAATTTTTTGAACTTGCTTCAAGGACTTCATAATAAGTTTCCTTGCTTTGTTCGATAATTTTTTCTATACTGATATACTTTCCAACAATGAAGTTTGAACGATATAAAAGTAACAACGTTAATAGTCTACTCATTCGACCGTTGCCGTCGTTAAACGGATGTATGCAAAGAAAATCGAGTACAAACATAGAGATTACTATCAAGGGATTTGCAGTACCTTTTCCAATTATTTCATTGTATGCTTTACAAAGTTCATCGATAGATTCCGAAGTTTCCCAAGAATGAACCGGCTCAAATCTGACTCTTTTTGTGCCGTCAGAATGTTCTTCTGTAATAACATTATCCGAATTTTTGTAAGTGCCTCCAAAACTAAAACCACTATATTTATATAAATCTCTGTGTAGTTGTAAAATCACACTTGGTTTTACAGGAATAAAATCGTGACTTTCGTGAATCGTTGCAAGCACATCACGATAACCGGCAATTTCCTGCTCATCTCTCGATTTTGGTGTTGTTTTATCCATTGCAATTAATTTTAAACGCTCATCAGATGTATAAATACCTTCGATTTTATTAGAAGCCTCTGTACTTTGGATTTTTGCAATATCTAAAAGTGTTGTAAGTGTTTCGGCTTTTTGTTCTATAAATAAATTTTGTCGCCCTTTAAATTCGTGTATTTTTGTAAGCAAAGCCACAATTTCAGGAGTTATTAATTTCTCACATTTTTTTTCAAAATTATAATTTCTCATTTTATATTCACCTTTTCAATTTAGTCATTAACTTGCATTTTGACTTAATTACATGTTACTATGAAAGTATTAAAAAGTCAAGGTTTAAATCAGATAAATCAAGAAAATGCACAGTTTATATTTATAGCATAGCAGATAAAATGTTATAATTTAACAGTCGAAAATTCTTTGCACCCTGTCAAAGATTATATTGCAAAAAAATTTTGTTCATTTTTAAAAATTTTTTTCTTGACTTATATAGATTATCGATATACACTATATATAGATAATCTATATAAGGAGGTAACATTATGTCTATCGATAAGAGTTTAATATCTGGAAGTACAACTACGCTCATATTAAAATTATTGCAAGAAAAAGATATGTATGGATATGAAATGATTGAAAGTTTAAAAAGAAAATCAGATCACACCTTTGATTTAAAAGCGGGTACACTTTATCCTTTATTACACAATTTGGAGAAAAAAGGCTTTCTTAAATCTTATGAAGAAAGAGCGGATAATGACAAAATCAGAAAATATTATCAGCTCACTTCAAAAGGACATACTCTTTTAGCGGAAAAACACAAAGAATGGACTGTGTATTCTAATGCTGTAAACAAGATTTTAGAAGGAGGTATGACTTATGCAACAAATTGATAAAATTTCAGAATATTGCAATAAGGTATGCGATCAAATTCGTTGGAAAAAAGCTAAAAAAATGATTTCTATAGAGATTGAAAATCATTTGACAGATCAAAGAGATGCCTATGTTAAAGATGGTGAAAACATGTCATCGGCTACTGAAAAATCGATCGAGCAGATGGGAGATGCAGTTACTATCGGACAAGAGTTGGACAAGACTCATAGACCAAAACCACAGCTTTTAATGATTTTGATGACATTATCATTTATGTTAGCTGGGATCATCATCAATCATTTGATATTGACAAATGCGGAAGATGGTTGGAGGCTGTTTTCAATAGAGCCTTACATATATGCGATGATAGTTTTTTTGATTTGTTATCATATTGATTTTACAATTTTGGGCAGATATGCAAAAAAGATATACTACTTATCTTTAGTATTTTCTTTTATCGTAATATTTTATGCGCTACTTAGATATGGAAATATCATATATGTTTGGATATCGGCTTTTGCTTATATGTCCTTAATTTTTCCATTACTACACGCAGTTTTTGTATATAGCATGAGAAATACAGGATATAAAGGGGTATTTATATGTTCGATAGCTTATCTGCCGTTTATGTTTTCTTTATTTATAGTAGGAAAAAATTGGCTTTCTTCAGATTTAGTTTTATGTGCAGTTGTGTCTGTGTCTGTATTATGTTTTTCAATAAATCGAGGCTGGTTCAATGTCGATAAAAGAAAAGGTATATTGATTGCATTAACCCCTATACTTATATTATTAATAGCAGTAAGCATATTTTTAATATTAAGCGATCATTATTTGTTTCAGCGTTTCGAAATGATTGTCAATACACCTCTTTCTGCGGAAGGTTTATTAAATTCCGATGCAAAAATATACTTGGAATTACGAAATATTTATTATGAAATCAGAGAAACATTATTTAATTCTGTGATATTTGGACAAGGACATAAACTGCCTGAATATCTATCTGGAAATCCTAATGTACTGAGTTCTGAGTATTCGCTTTTATATTTGTCATATCAATTTGGCTTAATATTTATGGTTGCCGTGATTTTTGCTATAATTACATTTTCTGTAATAGGTATGAAGAAAGCTCTAAAAGAAAAAAGCATGTTAGGTTCTATAGTATCATTTACAATCATGATGACATTTATTTGTCAATCAATAATATTTATACTGAACAATTTAGGTTTCGGTCTATTTGATACAGTGTCATTGCCTTTTATTTCCTACGGAAAAACTGCATTGCTAATAGATTCAGCGCTAATAGGTTTCATGTTATCAGTATTTAGAACTGGTGAAGTATTCAGCGATAGTTTCATCTATAAAGGCAAAGTAAAAATATAATCATAAAAATTTCGTCAGAAATACCTGATTTATATAGCATATTAATGATTTTTTCTTCGTTTTTACTTGGTACATAAAATAAAGCAGAGTGCTATAAGCTCTGCTTTAGGTACTTTATTGTGATTAACAAGGTTCTAAGGCCCACCGCAAGCTTTGCTTGCATTAGCAGTTCGGGTTCTTGTTATATATAATCTATAACAGTTAATTCACGCATATTCGTAATAGTTTCATTTACTTGACGATAAATAAAATTTGCGCCTTGGTGAGCTCTGCAGTGATCACATAAATTCATATAATAAGATGTTTTTGTAGTTGCACTATATTTTTTTACAATTTTTCCAGGAAATTTTGACACCAATAAATCAAAATCAGGAATTGTTTTCTCATCTAAAGTTTGAATGTCACATACGTCAAGCTTAACATTTGGATGATTAGCTTTAAATGTTATAGCTGCATTTTTAACTCCTATTTGCGGCGTGCTGCTATTTTACTAGGATCAAAAGAAACTTGAATTTGAGCATTTTCTTCTTTTTCTTTTTTATTAATTTAACTGTGAAACTTCCACAAATATTTAATAATATAAGAATCAAATTAATAATATTTTCGGAAGTAAATTATTGATAATTTCGGAAGTTTAGGTTATAATGTAATCAAAGCAATGTAAGGGGTGATTAAAATTAACAAACAATATAAAATTCGAATTGCAGAT
>CAYJLG010000069.1:0-8332 GCA_964371035.1 uncultured Clostridia bacterium
CCACGAAGCACCATTTTACACATTAGGCCCTTTAACAACCGATATTGCACCAGGTTACGATCATATTACTTCGGCAATTGGTGCGGCACAAATAGCTTGGATGGGGACGGCAATGATTTGCTACGTAACGCCAAAAGAGCACTTAGGTTTGCCAAATCGCGAAGATGTACGAAATGGAGTAATAGCCAATAAAATTGCTGCTCACGCTGCCGATTTAGCTAAAGGTCATCCAGGTGCGCAGATTAGAGATAATGCACTAAGTAAGGCTCGTTTCGATTTTAGATGGAAAGACCAGTTTAATCTTTCGCTCGACCCTGCTCGTGCTTTAGAGTATTACAAAGAAAATTCAAAAGAAGATGGCGACTATTGCACAATGTGTGGGCCAAATTTCTGCGCTATGCGATTATCGCAAGATGTAACATCGTGTGAGTAATAGCGTTTACAGTCACAAAATATTTACCTTAGGTAGATAATAAAAAAAGCTCTTGAACTCAGCCTAAAAGATAGGTTGAGCAAGAGCTTTTTATTTCTCTATCTTCTACACTATAATTTAAAATACTACTGTCCGATAAAGCTACGCAAGGATTCTGTAAGCTATTATTTACACGACTCTTGGGCTTGCGCGCCCAAACTGCGCCTTCCTTTTTTCCTTGTCGAAAAAAGGAAGCAAAAAAAGTCGCCGCACGCACCATTAATAATGATTAATTGTCAATGATTAATTATTAATGAATACATTACGCACACATTAATAACTAATAATTGAAAAAGGCTCGCTGCGCTCAAACAGCTTTATTTTCTTGCGCCCACTTCGCTGCATTTTTCGGGGCATCCGCTGAAGTGCGGAGGAGAATACTAATTCGTAACGCTCATGTATAAAGGTGCTTTTTGTCGGACAACACTGAATTTAAAATAAAATGGAGCGTAACCACCAATAAATTAAATTAGCGATTACACTCCTTATAAGTGTGTATATTATTTTGTTAATTCACAACAACCTCATCAACAAACAACCAAGAAGCACCTCCTGCATTTGAATGCCACTTTGGATTTACACCTTCATTCTTCGCCCTAACGCGAATATATCTCATTTTCACTTTATCAAGAGCTTTTTCAACTTTGATAATACCTTTAGCATATTCACCTTTAGGATTTCCTATAACTTTTTTGTTCAACAACTCATAATTTTCGCCATCAATAGAGTATTCGTAACTAACATACAAAGGTCGTAATACCCAGTCGGCTATATCGTAGAACCAGTTTGAAGATATCTTCGAAACTTCCATAACACTACCTAAGTCTAAAACAAAATCCACATCATGCTTTTCAAACCCTTGCCACAATTCAAACACACCGTTAGTTAAGCCATAATCTCCCCCTCCATCATAATTAGCAGAGTAATTGTTGCCATAAATAACCTTTTTCACAAGAGCTTTATGAAAATTTATTTCTCTTTCAGCAATTCTTCCTCTGCTGCCATCAGGTCGAAACATACAAGCCTTAACAACACACGAACTATCTATCTCTATAAAATCATTTGTCTGCAAACTCTCTTTAGTTGGGTCTTCGCCATTAAGAGTGTAATAAATGGGCTGCGGCACTTCTGCTTTAAAGCCTATTTTTATAGCTGACTCTACACTTGCAGGCTCAATGCCAATTCTAACATCATAGCTTCTTGCACCACCTTTAACTCCATAAAACAACAGTTGCTTGTTATGGTTTGTCACTCGCGAGTAAAAATCATCCCAATTTATATGCTTTTCGGGCGTCCAAGCAACCTCTGCCAAAGCTATTGCTCTTGGATATTCTTTATACTCTAATACTTCCATATTAGGTGTTCCTTCAGACCATTGACAAGCCTGAACTCCAATTATATGCTTATGATACTTTTCTTCCAATTCCTTTGGAACAGGGTTAAATTCGTACAACTCACGCATTGACACCACAGCTCCCTTTGTTTGAGTAACATCATTAACAGATTGCGGTTTGCTAATATATAAATACTTAGAAGGAGTCATAATTACATCGTGCCCCTTATGAGCTGCTTCAATTCCAGGCATTACACTTCGCCAAGCCATAATAGCTGCACCATCTACTCCTTTACCTTCCATTATCTCGTCCCAGCCTAACACCTTGCGTCCTTTCTTATTTAAATAATCGGCAAGACGAGTTATAAAATAACTTTGCAATTCGTACTCGTCTTTAAGCCCTTCTTTAGCTATTCGGGCTTGACATCGAGGACACTTTCTCCAATTATCTTTTGGTGCTTCGTCGCCACCAATATGTATCATCTCTGAAGGAAATAACTCTAATAGTTCGTCTAAAACTCCCTCGATAAATTTATACGAACCGTCGTTTCCTGCACAAAATACGCCATGCGATACGCCGCCTTTTGTCCATAACTCAAGCTTTTCGTCGTCGAAACAATAATACTCAGGATAAGCAGTAAGGGCTGCCATAGAGTGACCTGGCAAATCAATTTCTGGCACAACCTCTATTCCTAGTTTTTTTGCATAAGCCACTACTTCTTTAATCTGCTCTTGAGTGTAAAACCCTCCGTAAGGTTTTCCATCATCGGTATTAAAGCCTCGTTTTTGATTCTCTTCAAACCCAACTTTGTTTCGCCATGCTCCAACAGAAGTTAGTTTAGGATATTTTTTTATTTCGACACGCCATCCTTGATCATCTGTTAAATGCCAATGAAACACATTAAGTTTATACATTGCCATTAAATCCAAAAAACGTTTTACGTCAGCTACGCTAAAAAAGTGTCTACTTACATCGAGATGCAAACCACGCCATTTAAATCTTGGATAATCATCTACTTCGAGGTAAGGTAATGTTATTTTTGCAACATCAGTTATTGGCAATAATTGCCTAAGCGACTGAACTCCATAAAGCAAACCTGTAGCTGATTGCGCAGAAATATTTACTCCTTTTTTTGAAATATCTAAACTGTAGCCATCAATATTTTTGTTATTGTATGAATCTATATCAAAATATATATTTCTACCTTCTGCTGCTTCTTGCTGATTACATATCTCTAATTTAAGCCCAGTTCGTTGCTCTATCATTTGCTGAGTATATGCAGCCAAGTGAGCAAGATTATCGTGCGATGTAGGAAACACAATTTTACTCTTCGAATCAATCTCTAAATTCCCTTTCAGTTGTACAACTTCAACTGGCTTAGGTATTATCTCAACCTTAACATTGCTTTGGTTATTATTACACCCTGTTAGCAATACCCCAAAAAGAAACAATGCTCCAATGTTTTCTAATATTTTTTTCATGTTTATTTTTATTACGTTATCTTCTACAAGTGTCTAAAAAACACATCTAACAATATTCAACTAGTCGACAGAAAGGCTGCGCGTTAAATAATCGTTATCTTATAGTATTATAGAGTAAATTTTATGTTTATAACCCAACGCTATCTCTTTGTTTTTACCTTATTTTGATCGAGCGTGTAGTGCAAACCACGGCTTTCTTTGCGAGCCATAGCCATGCGAATTATCAGATAGCCTACATTTATTTTGTTACGAAGTTCGCAAAGCTCTTTAGTAACGGTTGAATCAACAAAAAGCTTTTCTGTTTCTTTGTAAATGAGTTCTAATCTGTCCAAAGCTCGTTTTAGGCGAAGATTTGAGCGAACAATACCAACGTAGTTACTCATTATTTGCTCCACTTCTTTGTTGGTTTGAGTAATAAGTACAAGTTCTTCGTTGTGCGTGGTGCCTTCGTCGTTCCAGCTAGGAATTTGGGTATTGTGCTTTATTGTGCTTATTTTACTTATAGCATCTTTAATAGCAACATCGGCATACACAAGGGCTTCGAGCAAAGAGTTACTTGCAAGACGATTTGCACCATGAAGCCCAGTTGACGAACATTCGCCAGCTGCATAAAGATTATTTATTGAACTTCGTCCGTTCAGGTCGACTTTAATTCCGCCACACAAATAATGCGCAGCAGGAACAACAGGAATCATCTCTTTTGTAATATCAATTCCAAGCTCCAAGCATTTTTGGTAAATCATAGGGAAATGTTGCTTTGTTTCTTGTGCATCTTTATGCGTTACGTCTAAGAAAACAAAGTCGTCGCCCGTGTTTTTCATCTCGTTATCAATAGCTCGAGCCACAATATCGCGAGGCGCAAGATTACCGCGCTCGTCGTATTTATCCATAAAAGCCTTACCGTCGCGGCGACGCAAAATTGCACCATAGCCACGCATAGCTTCGGTTATAAGAAACGAAGGTCGCTCTTTAGGATTATATAGCGATGTTGGGTGAAATTGAATAAACTCCATGTTTTCGATAACGCCTTTGGCACGATAAACCATTGCTATACCATCGCCCGTAGAAATAACAGGGTTGGTTGTGGTTTGATATATATTGCCAATTCCACCACTTGCCATCATTGTTACTTTTGCCAAAATGGTGTCTACTTTTCCGCTTTCTTCGTTCAATACATAAGCACCGTAGCACTCCATATCGTTGCGCCAACGGTAAGTAATCTCGCCCAAATGGTGCTGTGTAATTATATCTATTGCAAAAAGATTTTCGGCAAATTCTATATTTTTATGTTGCAAAGCGCGCTCTAGTAGGGCACGCTGAATTTCAAAGCCTGTACTGTCTAAGTGATGGAGAATTCTGAACTCAGAGTGTCCTCCTTCTTTGTGTAGGTCGTACTTTCCGTCTTTTGTTTTATCAAAATTAGTTCCCCACTCAATTAGTTGTTCAATTTGCTCGGGAGCATTTTCTACAACTAAGCGCACAGCTTCGGGATTCGAAAGAAAATCGCCAGCGGTCATAGTATCTTCAAAATGTTTTTCGAAATTGTCGGGAGCGTAAGTTACAGCAGCTATTCCGCCTTGGGCATAAGCGGTGTTTGTTTCGTTAAGTTTAGTTTTGCTAATAACCAACACTTTACCTTTGTTGGCTGCTTTTAACGCAAAGCTTAATCCTGCTATACCTGAACCTATAACTAAAAAGTCGACTTTTTTTCTCATACTTAAGGGGGTTAATAATGAATCAAGGCACAAATATATAAAAAATCATTAAACCCAAAATTGTGTATGGGTGGTATCGCAGGGCAATCGTACCAAAATTATTATTGTATTGATTAGTTAAGATATTTGTATGCATAACTTACTGAGGGCAATATACCTATTTTCTTCTTTCGGCGTAGCTTTATAGAGCTCTATATTTCTATTTTTAAGTTTTTGCGAAGCCTTATGGAGGGCTATAATCCTATTCTTTCCTTTTGGAGAAGCTATATAGAGCTCTATAAAGCTATTTTTGAGTTCTTGAGAAGCCTTACGGGGGTCTATAAGTCTATTTTTTTCTTTCAGAATAGTTTTATAGAGCTCTATAAGTCTATTTTTGAGTTCTTGCACAGCCTTATGGAGGTCTATAAGTCTGTTTTTGTCTTTCGGCATAGCTTTATAGAGCTCTATATTTCTACTTTTAAGTTTTTGAAAAGCCTTATGGGGGTCTTTCTATCTATTTTTTTTATATTTGCCATAGTGTTAATAATATAAATTACCCAAAACAGAAATATCTCTAATTATTAAAAGTGAAATTATGAAACGAACATGAATTTGATTTTCAATAACTTCACCCAAATGAATGAAAGTCAATTCATCGTGAGTTCCATAAGGTTTTAACTTACAAAATATTTACTTATGAAAAATACAGTGTTTTTATTTGCTCTTAGTATGAGCATAATGATATTTGCAACGGCTTGTAGCGATGGTTATAATTCGCAAGAATTGATAAAAGTAGAACCTGTAGTTGTAACTAAAGAAAAATTACTATCTGATGGAAATAAAATCTACGAGTCGCTAATCTCTAATAAATGGGATTATGAAAGCTATAATGTAGATAAACATTTTCTTAATGCACATAAAACAAACGAAGAAGCAAAGTATATGCTGACCTTAGCAGATGAATTAATAAATTTTGATTTGGAATTGAGGTTCATTGCCGATGGTGATAGTATTACTCCAATTGTTGACATCTCTCCTAAAGCAGGTCTTAATATGACTACAGCTCTTTTGAGTTTAGAGGCTAAAGTTTACGGTAATACAGGTAATTATATAGGTCCCGACGAAAAACATTTTGCAACTATTCGTAGAGCTATTGCAGGAGGTTTTGCTCCAGATAGCCTAACTGCAAATCAAATTGCAAATGATGAAACAGGAAAATTGACTTTTAAATTTGCAAAAAAAGATTTATCAAACCTTTCATTTGAAGAGTTGATGGCTTCCAATACATCTAATAAAATAATTGTAAGTAGTAACAGTTCGGTGTATATAGACTCGGGCAGACTTTTTCTTAAAGCTCTAAACTACAATAATAATTTTGGACTTGAATATGTTTTTTTCATCAAAGAATAATATTTACGCCTAGTAAATGGAATATCGTAAAAAAAGCTGTGTTTTTGCACAGCTTTTTTTATTTCTTAAATCAACATGAATGTAAATATTTCTATCTCTTTGTTTCTTAATAATTTTCGTCGTACGTAAACGTAAGAGTTGTTTCTTGAAACTCTTCGCCACTTGTATCATATAACTTTAATAGATAATTCACACTCGCTCCATCGCCTTTAGCTATTAGTCTTTCAATTTCTTGCAATGTAATAATATCAGAAATATTAATATAAAGTAATGCTACATAAGGCATTTCTACTCTAATTATTTTTTCTTCGTTTAGGTCGTTAATAATTTTTGCCGATGTAGGAACATATTTTGATATATCCCCAGAGGCATCACTAATATAAAGTCCCTTATTTATGAACGACATATAAGGATAATTCACTATTGATGTTTCGTTATCTATGTATAGCTTCTTGTCGCTTCCAACAATGTAGTGAGCAGGATTTATAATAAAGAATCTATCATCATCTTCATTTGAGCAATATGGTGGCAGAAAAGATTCAGGGAGATTTTCAGATTCTTTTGCTTCTTTAGAAAGCTCTTCAATCAAAGTATATTCATCCCAATATGTAACGCTATTTCGTGGGTCGTGCATTCTACTTTGCAATACTTTAATTTCATATTCGTTTCCTTCTACAAATTCAAAACCTTCAATGTAGTAATCAAATTGTTTCCAAACAGCATCGGCACTTTCTTTTATAGCAAAAAGAGAACTACCATAATCGCTACCAGTACATTGGTCTGTTTTAATACCTAATAACATTTCGGAAGCAATGGTCATAGTAAGTTCTTTTTGACTTACAATTTCAGGATAACTTTTATCATCATTCAACGAACATGATAAGATTAGTGTGGTGCTTAGCAATAACAATAAATTTCGCATGATTTTAATTTTTTATATTTCTTCTTTACTATGAGTGCAAAACAGTAAAATACCCCTATGCAAAATTGCAAAAAAAATCAAATGCTTTTTATCTTACTAATAATTGCACCTTCTTTAATCTAAATATTTATCAAAATAAACCTCAATATTTATATTCGGAAAAACAGAATTTTAGCTTATTTTTGCACGCTTAATTAGCAAAGCTAATATTTTACTTTTTAACGAATATAAATAATTGATATATAAAGAAAATGGCACAAGAAGACGTTTTTAAAAAATTAGTAGCCCATTGTAAAGAATATGGGTTTGTGTTTCAATCGAGCGAAATTTACGACGGACTTGGAGCCGTGTACGACTACGGACAGCTTGGTGTTGAACTAAAAAACAATATTAAAAAGTATTGGTACGATGCAATGGTAAAACTAAACGAAAACGTTGTTGGTTTAGATTCAGCCATTTTTATGCACCCAACTACTTGGAAAGCTTCGGGACACGTTGATGCTTTTAACGACCCGTTGATTGACAACAAAGACAGCAAAAAACGCTATCGTGCCGATGTTCTTATCGAAGATTTAATTCAGAAATACGAAGGCAAGATAGAAAAAGAAGTGGCTAAGGCTAAAAAGAAATTTGGCGAATCGTTTGATGAGGAGCAGTTCAAAAGCACTAATCCACGTGTGTTGGCTAACTTGGAGGAAATTAACAAAATTCACACTCGTTTTGCAAAAGCTCTTAACGATGGCGATTTAGAAGATTTACGTCAGATTATTGTTGATTACGAAGTAGCTTGTCCTATTTCGGGAACTAAAAACTGGACCGACGTGCGTCAGTTTAACCTTATGTTCTCAACCGAAATGGGTTCTACAGCCGACGGAGCAAGCAAAATTTATCTTCGCCCCGAAACAGCGCAAGGTATTTTTGTAAACTTCCTAAATGTTCAGAAAACTGGACGCATGAAAATCCCTTTCGGTATTGCGCAAATTGGTAAGGCTTTCCGCAACGAGATTGTGGCTCGTCAG
>CAYJLG010000070.1:0-5316 GCA_964371035.1 uncultured Clostridia bacterium
TAAGGAGATTTAAATATGTCTTTTGATGATGAATTCAGCTTAGAAGATGAGGCTTTGATTAATAGTGTTTTAGATGAAAATCAAGATAATTACAGTAGTGAAAAATCAATAAATCCCAAGATAGAAATTCCCGATGGCTTTGGTATCTCCATTGCAGATGTTCAGGCACTTTTGGCCAAGTATAATGAAACCTTGGTGGCTAAAGACGACCCTATACTTGTGCAAGTGACTATTTCCAATGCATTTCTTTCAGAATATAAAAAAATACAAGAAAAATATCAAGAAACCTTAAAAGATATTTATACAGAACAGGTTAAGGATTTTTTAAAAGAAGTAAAAAAAGGCACGGACGAAGTGAGGCAAACACTTGCAACGGTATCTGTTGACGGTTTGCATAAAATTCATCTTGAACAAAGTACTAATCTTGTAAAATTTCGCACTCATTTTCTTTATTTGACGGCCATTTCTTGTTTGTCAGCCTTTATAAATTTAGCAGTTTATATGGCAAGGTAAGTTTTATGAAACAGGTAGCAGATGAAAGGCTTTTGGCAAATCTTGAATACAATTGCGGTGAACTTATTATGAGTGCCTTACATGACAAAGATGTTATTGAGATAATGTTAAATCCCGATGGCAAGCTTTGGATTGAACGCTATGGCAAAGACCAAGAGTATGTCGGCAATATTGATATTCCGCAAAGTAAATTGATTTTATCCCTTGTGGCTTCTGCTCTCGATGTTAATGTTACGGCTCAAACACCTGTGGTGGAAGGTTCTTTTCCCTTGGACGGATCACGTTTTGAGGGAACATATCCACCCATTGTAAACCCCGGTGCGTCTTTTGCTCTACGTAAAAAAGCCAATAAAATTATTACGCTTCAAGAATACCTTGAAGCAGGAACAATCACGAAAGAAATTATTCCCATTATTCAAGAAGCCATTGTGAAGCGTCAAAATATTATGGTTGTTGGCGGTACATCATCGGGAAAAACAACCTTTGTCAATGCTGTTATCAATGAACTTTACACCCTTTGCCCCCATGACAGATTGCTTATTTTGGAAGATACGGCAGAGTTGCAGTCCAAAAGCCCCAACACTGTATTTTTTCTAACCTCTGAACTTGCTCAAATCGGTATGAGAAATTTAACCAAAATTTGTATGCGTTATGCCCCTAAAAGAATTTTAGTGGGCGAAGTTCGTGACAGTGCCGCCCTTGAGCTTCTG
This sequence comes from uncultured Clostridia bacterium, assembly GCA_964371035.1. Lineage (GTDB taxonomy): Bacteria > Bacillota > Clostridia > Tissierellales > Sedimentibacteraceae > UBA1535. The sequence goes on from CAYJLG010000070.1 coordinate 1,224, forward strand.
AAACTTTGGAATACAGGTCACCCCGGTGGTATAGGTACTTTTCATGCCGACGGAGCAGAAGAAGCTCTTGAACGATTGGAAGAACTTGTGGAAGAAGCAGGCAATGGGGGGAAACAAAAACTCATAGGAAGAGCGGTTGATCTTATTGTTTATATGGAAAAAACCAAGGATAATACACGCAGATTATCTAAAATAATCCGAGTGTATAAATATAATACCACCATGTTGGATTATGACACCGATATTGTTTACACACTTTAACCTTTTTGGAGAATTTATGAAATTTTTGGCAATATTATTTTTTCTTTGTATGTGTTTAATGCCTGAATTTGCACATGCCAGCGGTATTTCACAGTTTTCAACCCCTCTTGAACAGGTGGTCGGAACAATTACGGGACCTGTTGGGAAGTGGGTTTCCATTATTGCATGTGCCTTATGCGGTATTTATTTGATTTACAACAAAGATGACATCAGCGGTGGGGTGAAACTTTTGCTTACCGTTGCTTTTGCCATTACCTTTATTGCCAGTGCCGCAGGTATTGTGACATCACTGTTTACCTTTAGCGGTGCAGTTATTTAGTAGTAAAAAGCTATAATGGGAGATTTACACAATGCAAACACGAAGAATAGTTACGGTACATCAATCTTTACACCGTCATTCTCACATGCTCGGAGCTGAAAGAGAACTTGTGATGATGTCTGCTCTTATAGCTTTTTTACTTGCCATAGGAGGAATGACAAAAATCAGTATTATAGCTTCCGTAATATTTTGGGTTACCTCCATAATAGCACTTAGAAAAATAGCAAAAAAAGATCCGATTTTTTCTAAGGTTTTCATGAGGCATGCAAAACAACAAGATTTTTATCCTGCAAAAACACCTGTGTGGATTAATATAGAAGGGTTTAAGGTGAAAAAATAATGTTAGGTTTAAAAGAATTTCGTCAAAAAATTCGTAGTTTATCTGACTTACTTCCCTATGCCCTACTTGTGGACAATGGCATTATTCTCAATAAAGACGGCTCTTTTCTCGCAGGTTGGGAATATACGGGGCTTGATACGGCAAGTGCAACTCATCATGAGCTTGCCTATGTAAGTCAACAAGTCAGTAATGCCACAAAGCATTTGGGAACAGGTTTTATGCTTCATATAGATGCTGTTCGTTCCCATAAAAAAGCATATCCGCCAAAAGAAAAAAGTCATTTTCCCGATAAAATATCGCAACTTATAGATGATGAAAGACGTGATTTTTTTGGATCTGATGTTTGTTTCAGTACAAGAACAATAATTGTTTTGACCTATAAGCCGGAATATGGACTTGCAAATAAAAGCAAACAAAATGCAAATATGGAAAAATATTTAGAATATTTTAAAAATCATTTGCTTATGTTTGAAGACGCTCTGGCCTCTGTTCTTCACATGAACAGATTGGAAGAATATGAAATATTTTATAATGATAGAGAAAGTTTTTTGCAAAGTGATTTGCTTGCTCATATTCAGTGTTGTATTACAGGTGAATTAAATCCGACAGCTGTTCCGTCTTCCACCATGTATTTGGACAGCCTTTTGGCAAGTGAAGATTTTCTCGGAGGTATTGCCCCTAAAATAGGGGAACAAAATCTTTGTATTCTTTCCATTGATGGCTTACCCCAAGAATCATACCCTGTGATGATGTCTTGTTTTGATTCCTTACCCTTTAAATTGCGATTAAATACTCGTTTTATCTGTCTTGGGCAGTATGAAGCAGAACAAGAAATCAGTAAATACAGCAAGGGGTGGAATCAACAAATTTTACGCTTTATCGACCAATTTATTGATAATCCAAAGGCGAAAATCAATCGTGATGCCTTTAATATGAGAGAAGATGCCGAAGAAGCAAAAACCGAAGTTCAAAGTGGTTTGGTCGGTGCAGGCTATATGTCAATCAGTGTTGTAATGATGGATTTGAACAGCGAAAAATTGACAGAACAGGCAAGGGAAATAAGACGTATGGTGCAAACCCTCGGCTTTGGTTGTCGTATTGAAACAATTAATGCCGTTGAGGCTTACCTTGGAACTCTCCCCGGTATAGCTTATGCAAATCTTAGGAGGCCACTGGTTACAACATTAAATCTTGCAGACTTTTTGCCTTTATCCACTGTTTATACAGGGCAGGCCAATTGTCCATCGCCTTTTTTTCCGAGTGCTTCACGTCCTTTGGCTGTTTTGACGACAGAATACGGGACAACACCTTTTTGGTTTAATTTACATGTGGGAGATTTGGGGCATACCCTTATTTTCGGACCGACAGGTTCAGGAAAATCAACTCTTCTTGCTTTTATTGCTTCCCAATTTCCTTGCTATAAAAATGCCAATGTTTTTGCTTTTGATAAAGGCATGAGTTTATTTCCTCTTTGTACTGCCGTCGGAGGCAGTCATTTTGAAATTGGGGAAGCAAATATTTTGGCCTTTGCCCCTTTAGCCAATGTCGGTGAATCAAAAGCAGAAATGGCGTGGTGTGAAGAATGGATAGAAACGCTCCTTGTTCTGCAAGGAATTACGGTTACGCCAAAACATCGCAATTATATTCATGATGCCATGGTGCAATTGGGTGAAGAAAAGGCCAAAAATTATCGTTCCTTGTCTGATTTTACCTATGTTGTACAAAGTCATGAGATAAAAGAAGCCTTAAAGCATTATACAAATTCAGGAAGTATGGGGCATTTACTTGATGCCAAAGAAGACAATCTCAGCCTATCGGCATTTATAGTTTTTGAAATTGAAGAACTTATGAATATGGGTGATAAGAACCTTATTCCTGTTCTACTCTATCTTTTTCATAGGATTGAAAAAGCTCTTCAAGGGCAACCTGTTTTACTTATTTTAGATGAAGCATGGATTATGCTGTCCAATAAAGTTTTTAGGGCGAAAATAAGGGAGTGGCTCAAGGTCTTGCGTAAAGCCAATTGTGCTGTAGTGCTTGCCACTCAAAGCCTTTCAGATGCTAAAAACAGTGGGATTTTAGATGTTCTTTCCGAGTCCTGCCCCACAAAAATTTTCTTGGCCAATCCCAATGCAAATCAAGAAGAACAAGCAGTTTTATATAAAAATATAGGTCTTAATGATCGGGAACTTGAAATTATTTCAAGGGAAGCAACACCCAAACGGGATTATTACATTTCAAGTTCACAAGGTAAACGATTAACTCAGCTTGCACTTGGCAGAAAAACTCTGGCTTTTGTCGGTTCATCTGACAAAGAAAGTATTAAACGGATAAAACAATTAACTGACCAATATGGCCAAAATGAATGGCAAGAATATTGGCTTAAAGAAAAACTCGGAGAATAAAATGAAAATAAAATCAATTATCCTATTGGCTATGCTATCTTTTTGTCTATTTGTCACCAAGGCTTATGCATTAACGGTTTACTGCACAAATTGTTCAGATAAATTTACTCAAGCCCTTGAAAGAGTTACTAATGTTGAACAATTGCAAAGTATGTATAAAGATTATGCCGAACAGCTGACCCAAACCATGCAACAAATTGAAATGGTAAGACAAAATGTAGAACAATATGCAAATATGGTTAAAAATACTCTGGCTTTACCACAAAATCTTGTGGCAAAGCTCAAGGGAGAGATGAGTAAATTTGCGTCTATAACAAATAAGTTACAAACTTTACGTGCCGATGTGCAGGCCATGGGTAATATTTTCAATGAGCTTTATCCGTCAGGCAATATAATTGATGACATTATCAATGTATCTTCTACAGGTATCATAGGAACAAATCATGCCATAGATAACTATATAAATAATATGGCCAAACAAGTTGACACATCAACACAAGCAACTTTTCAACTTTCGGGAACACAATTAAAAGATTTGGAAATGTCGGGAGAACTTGAAAGTTATATAGATGATCTTTTGTCCACTCCCGAAGGACAAATGCAAGCCCTTATGTCGGGTAATCAATTGGCCTCCTTACAACTCCAAGAGGCTCGTCAGTTGCGTGAGCTTCTTGCAACTCAAGCACAATCACAAGTGTCAAGTCAAATGAAGATGGAAAAAGAAATCGAGATGGGGCGTGAGTTAAGAAAAAAATTGCTTGCTCCGTC
>CAYJLG010000070.1:5416-8021 GCA_964371035.1 uncultured Clostridia bacterium
AGGATATTATTAACATGTATAAAAAAACTTTTGTCATAATTACCGTACTTTTTATTTTATTCTCAGTAAATACAGCTTTGGCAAATAATGCAGATATTGGCATTGTCGCAAAGCTCACAAATGAATTTAAGGTGCAAAGTGACAAATGGTATTCAACTGTTTTACAGTATTCATTAAATTTATTTTATTTGTTTGCAGTATTGGAAATCGGATATTTTGGTATTCGCATGGTATTGGGGTCAACCGATTTAAAAGATGTTATTAAAGAATTTTGCATGCTCCTTTTAGCCATAGGTTTTTTCTTTGTGGTCATCAATAATTATGAAGAATGGACAGCATGGGTAGTTTCAGACTTGGAGGGAATAGTTTCAAGTACAGGAACTTCAAGTTCAGATAATCCACTAAAAATTGGTATGGCTATGATTGATGAAATTCTAAGGGCGGTTGAAGAATTGTCATGGACTGAAATGGGGTTGGCAATTGCTTTTTATCTCTGTATATTCATTATATTTATTTGTTTTTGTATTATATCGGCCAATGTTATTGTCATAAAATGCGAGAGTGTAATAGCTATTTTGGCATCTCTTGTTCTGGTGGCATTTGGTGCAAGCAATTTTTTAAGGGAATATGCCACCAATGCCTTACGTTATGTCGTTTCTGTCGGTTTTAAACTTTTCGTATTACAACTTATTTTAGAAATCGGAATTGGTTTTGTAAATAATCTTCATGGCTTTACAGCTACTTTTGACAATTGCTTGGTTATTATAGGATTTAGTCTTGTTCTTCTTGTTGTTTCTCAAAAAGTCCCTGAAATAGTAGCAGGTATTGTAACAGGATCTCATACCGGTAATGGTGGAGGATTGGGGTTTGCATCGGGTCTGGTTGCAGGTACGGCAAGTGGCATTACAAATACCGCTGTCGGTGCAGGTAGTGCCGTTGCCGGCATGAAAAGAGCTGCAAGTATTGCCAAATCTGAAGGAGCAACAGGTTTTGGAGTGGTAACGGGTGGCTTCAAAGCTATACGTCAAGCAAGCCTTCAAGGAAAAATAAATAAAACCTCCATGGGGTTGGAATTAAAAGACCGTATACAAAAAATAAAAGAACTGAATAAATAAAAAGGAAAAAAAATGTTTTCTGATAAATCTAAAATAAAAATCGAAAAAGAAAGCCCCTATCTAAACGGGAGAATGGAATGGCTTGAACGTTATGGGACATATATAAAACAAAAAAGAAATTGGCAACTGATTGCTTTTTTATCACTTATTATCACTGCCATGTCCATTGTTATGAATATTGTGCAAACATCTCAGCAAAAAGTTATTCCTTATATTGTTGAAGTCGATAAACTGGGGCGTTTTAGCGTTGTGGCTCGTGCAGATGAAGCAAGCACTGCTCCCGAGCGCCTTGTGCAATCTGTTATCAGCTCCATTATCGGTGATTGGCGGACTGTCACGGCAGATATTGAACTACAAAGGAAAATGATTAATCGCTTGTCCTATTTTTTTGCAGGCTCAGCCACAGGAGTTCTCAAAGAATGGTATTCCAATAATAATCCTTATGAAGTGGCTAAGTCAGGAAAATTGGTTCATGTGGAAATTAAATCTTTACCCTTACCATTAAGTCAAAATTCCTATCGAATTGAATGGGTGGAAAAAGTAATATCTCATAGTGGAGTTACGCTTGATAATCAGCGTTTTGAAGCGACTGTTACCATACAAATAAGTCAACCCATGAATGAGGCAACTCTGCTTCACAATCCGGGTGGCATTTATATTACTCATATTGCGGCATCAAAAGTTTTAATGGAAGCTGATAAATAAAAGGATGATACGATGAAAAAAATAATTTTAGTTAGCATATTATTTATTGCTTTCTTTTCGACAAGCACTATTGCTACAACTCAAAACTCTTTGGGTAATGAAAATAAGGGTTCTGCCAATGAAATTAATCCAATGGATATTCCCGACTATCTGGGCTCTGATGTTGTACCTTTGACAACTAAAGAATTGAAAGCCCTACAACTTAATCATTCTTTTGCCAAAAACTCATTGGCTCCCTTTGCAGGTGCCAACGGAAAAATAATTTATGTACATGGTGCAAGTGTGGTATCTGTTTTGGCAAGCCCCATGCAAGTCTGCGATGTGGAACTGCAAGCAGGTGAGGTGGTTAATGAAATCATAGTGGGTGACTCTGCACGTTGGATGGTGGAAGCGGGACAAGCAGGCAATACCACACATATATTTGTAAAACCTGTTGATGCAGGCCTTAAAACCAATGCCGTTATTACAACAAACAGGCGTGTATATCACTTACAGCTAATTTCTTCAAGGGCAGAATTTACTCCTTATATTGGCTTTGTTTATAATAATGAAATAAAAACCTATTCCAATCAAAAGCAAGTAATGCAAAATCAAAAAGAATATTATGATTCCACTACCATAGATAATGAAAGAGTTGAATTGGCTGATTTAAACTTCAATTATCGTTTAAAGGGAAAAGCTCCTTGGAAGCCTGAAAGAGTGTATGACAATGGTTTGCAAACTTTTATGCAATTACCCGAAAAGACAACTGAAATGCCCATATTGCTTGTCAAAAAAAATCGTGA
>CAYJLG010000071.1:0-7934 GCA_964371035.1 uncultured Clostridia bacterium
GCATCTATGCAATCTGCAATAGTTATAATATCTGTGAATTTTTTTACTCCTGCATTTTCGTTGCTCCATTCGAGAGGATATCCGCTTTTCTCATCATAACTTTTGTGGTGCCCGTATGCTATTTTAGCAATCGTGTCCATTACTTCTGTGTTACCTCTTAACTGCTCTTCATAGTTATTTGAAGGTTTAGGTGCAACATTTGAATCTGATTCTTTAAAAATACCTCTTGACATGTAATCATCTAAGGTAAACTTGTCCGATAAGACGGAGATAGGATGTTGTTTGATTATTTTAAATTCATAATCATTTAATTTTCTTACATAAATAGACAGCATGTTTGTGTATGAAATTTTACCTATGTCATGTGCAAGTCCCGCATACCAAGTGAAATTTTCAAGCAATTTATTATTGGCTTCTACACTCTCTATGTCATTAAATCCCCTTACTCCTACAAATTCTTCAGGATGTTTTTTTACGGCAAATCGCATGATCAATCCTGAGATTTTTGCTACCATAAGAGAATGAACAAATGTAGGCTTATGTCTAAATATTGTCAAATTTAGCACGACTCTTAAAAATTCAAAGCTATCATACATGGAGTACATAACTGTCGTAAAGTTTGACAACCACATTGTGATATTGTTTTGAGTAGCATCTGTAGGTATATTAAACACATATTTGTAAAGTTCATCTTCTATTGCATCTAACTTTTCTTGTTTTTTCGCAATCGAAAGTTCAGAATCACTAATTTGGGCTAAGTTGTATATGTAAAGGGAAGAAATTTGTAACATTTTAAACGAATCATTTATACTGTAGCTGTTTCTGTCTGCCGACATATAAATATCATATAAACTGTCCGTGTATTCTCTTAGTTCAATGTCACCGTTGTGGTATTTACTCATCAAATAATAGTATTTGTATCTATCTGATGTTGTCAAACCATTGTTGTCATCGAACGAATGCTCAAGATACATTTTTTTTGCACTTTCGCAAAATCTTGGAACTATAAATTTTATGTTTTCTTCTGTTGCGTAGTCGGATCTTATGTAGCTTGCACAAAAAGTGCATGTATTTTCATCTATGTTTGAATAAATACTGTTCCAATTAAAATCGGGGTCTATCTTTTCAGCTGTATTTTTCCAAAAGGACAGCGCTCTGTCTGTTCTTTCGAAGAAGGTATTAATATTGCTTACATGTGTGCTGATATAACTGTTTCCAAATGCACGAACTATTATATTTCTAGTTGGCTTGCTAAATGTTTCGTATCGATGGCAAAAATAGATTATTTCTTCATAGCATTCAGACATTTCATTTAGAAATAGGGCTTTATTTAGAAAAAGTAAATTTAATCCTTTAAAGAAAAGGTTAGTGATATACATTTCATCATCGTTGATAATTCTTGAATATTTTGTGAGTGCATCTCTTATTTCATATGACAAACCTGTGTCTATTCTTAAGGTGTATCCTGACAAGATTTCGGCAAATTCTTCTAATTCTTTTGCAATTTCAGGGGTGATTAGAGCGGGATCTTTTAAATACGGATATACATTTTCAGACAACAACTTAGAAACATCATTAGCAATGTCACGTAAACTTACACAGCGTTTTCCAAGTTCATATTTTAAATTCGCCCTTGTGACTTCATCAAATTCGTCTATGAACTGCATTTTAGTCATTTCGGCATATTCTTTTTCAAGTCTTATAATTTCACTATAAACAAATTTCATGCTTCCTCCTAAAATAGTTGTATATCCACTCAATATAAATTATATACAGATAGGTATTTTTTGTCAATTTCAATTCCGTGAGATGTTTGAACACGAGTTTTGCAAAATGTTACTATTAACAGTCAAATAAAATTTCAACGGGAAAAAATAATAAAATCTGTCGCCGAGTACTCCGACTGTGAATTGTACCGATTTATAACATATCAAACACCATTTTTATGGCAGTTAATATTGACATTATAATAAATATTGGTTTAATAAACTTAGCACCATTTTTCAATGCAAATTGAGTGCCTAACTTTCCGCCCAATATTGCAAATATAGCTACAGGAATACCATACATATACGCTACATTACCGCTAAATGCATATAATGTCAATGAAACAAGTCCGCTTGTTAAGTTCAATACTCTCGCAGTCCCAGACGCTTTAGTGAATTCAAATCCATAGATTGAAATCAATGCAAAACATAAAAAAGCACCAGTACCAGGTCCGAAAAAACCGTCATAAAAACCAAGCAAAAGCGCTAAAACACACACCATAAGAGTGTTTTTTTTAGTATAACCTTTAAAATTTTCAGCAAGCCCTAATGATTTAGAAAAATATGTGTAGACACCGATTATTACTATCATTACAGATACTATGCTTCTAAGTATATTATCAGGAATACTCAATGCTGTACTTACGCCTAGAGCTGCTCCTATTGCAGTTAAAGGTATAGCAAATTTTAAAACATTCATATCAGCTTTTTTGTTTTTTATAAACTTAGAAGCACTCATTATCATTCCACAAGATGCTGAAAATTTATTAGTTCCATTTACTAACACTTGAGGCAATCCAATAAACATATATGCCGGTATGCTTATCAAACCTCCACCTCCAGCTATTGAATCGACAAAAGCAGCTAAAAACCCTGCCGCACATAAAAATATCAGTGATGGTATATTTATATCCATTATTATATCCTCTCAAATTTAATTTATATCTTTTTAAAACCACACGTGCAAGTATATACCTAAAATCAATATATATCAAGAAAATTTATTATCATATTTGCAACAGAATTAATGACAAATCTATTTTGTTATGTTATAATTTTAAAAATATGTCAAACATTGCTTTGTAGACAATGCTTAATTGTTGTCATTAAGTCAAAATAATATAAAAGGGAAATAAAAAAATGGAATTAATAAAAGAAAAGAAAAACGATCAGTTAAGAGATGTTAAAATAACAAAAGATTATCTTCTTCACCCTGATGGCTCAGTTTTGATTGAAATGGGAAAAACAAAAGTTATTTGTACTGCAATGGTCGAAGAAAAAGTGCCACCTTTTTTGAAAGGTACAGGAAAAGGGTGGGTTAGCGCTGAATACTCTATGTTGCCAGGCTCTACAATAACTAGAAAACAACGTGACATTGGCAGATTAAAATTAGATGGACGTTCACAAGAAATACAAAGACTTATAGGTAGGGCTCTACGTAGCGTAGTAGACTTAGAAGCTTTTGGTGAAAGAACTATTTGGATAGATTGCGATGTTATTCAAGCAGATGGAGGTACTCGAACAGCGTCAATAACAGGCGCATTTGTTGCAATGACTTTGGCATTTGAAAAATTGATAAGTCGTGGCTTAATTGAAAAATTACCTGTGAGATCATTTGTATCAGCTATAAGCGTAGGTGTAGTAAGCGATCAACCTACTTTAGATTTATGTTACGAAGAAGATAAAAATGCTAAAGTAGACATGAATGTCATAATGACGGACAAAGAAGAGTTTGTTGAAATACAGGGAACAGGCGAAGAAGCTCCTTTTACATCAAATGAACTTAGCGAGTTATTGTCATTAGCTAAAAAAGGCTGCCTAGAGTTAATAGATTTCCAAAAACAGGTACTAGGCAACGATATTGTTGATAAAATAAGAGGTTAAAATGAAAAGATTAATATTGTCAAGTGGAAATAAACATAAAATACAAGAGATAAAAAATATTTTACAAGATTTAAATATTGAAATACTTTCAAAAGATGAATTAGGTTTTAGTGACTTCGATGTAGAAGAAGATAGAGATACGCTAGAAGGTAATGCTTTTAAAAAAGCAGAAGAACTCTCGAAATTAGTTAAAGGCATTGTGATATCTGATGATACAGGTTTGTTTGTAGATGCATTAAATGGTGAACCAGGAGTTTTTTCAGCTCGATATGCAGGCGAAAATGCTACCTATGAGGACAACAATAATTTGCTGTTAAGCAAACTTGAAAAAGTTGCAATAGAAAAAAGAACTGCACAATTTAAAACTATAATTGCTATAGTTACAGAAAATGGAGACAAGTATTCAGCTGAGGGAATATGCGAAGGAACTATATGCTTTGAGCCAAAAGGTGACAACGGCTTCGGTTATGATCCTTTGTTTTATCCAAAAGGGTATGATAAAACTTTTGCCGAATTATCTGATTCAGAAAAAAATTCGCTAAGTCATAGATATTTAGCTCTTATTAACTTAAAAGAAAAATTGGAGGAAATTTTGAGATGAAATTACTAGTTATAAGCGATACTCATAATTTTGTTTCGGACAGTTGTATTGAGAAAATAATTGCAAAAGGTCCTTATGATATGTTTGTACACTGTGGAGATGTGACTACCGATGTAAAGGTTATTGCCGAAAAAACAGGAATTGACAAATATTATAGCGTTACAGGCAACTGTGATTTAGGTACTTGTCCACAAGATATATTAATCGAAAATATAGGTGGAAAAAAAATCATGATTACTCATGGACATCTTTTCAATGTCAAAAAAAACTTAGATGAATTAAAAGTTTTTGCAAAAAAAGAAGATGTTGATGCAGTTATTTTCGGTCATACGCACATGATACACAGTTCTTATGATAATGGAATTTTTTATTTTAACCCAGGAAGTGCAGGCGTACCAACTCACGGAGTATATAGCTTTGCAGTTTTAGAAATAAAAGATAACAATTTCTTAGAAGAAGTAATAGACTGGTAGTAACAATATGGAGTTACAATTCACAGTCGAATTATGGTGTTAAAAGGGAAAAAATAAAAAAATATGGAAGCCTTATGTAGATTGGATTAAGTTGTGTGAAATTTTTGTGAAGGTCTTTCCCCAACGTGGATATGACCCTCTTGACTATCATCTTTTGGGGATTCTGAACAAAAATGAGCGCACAACTTCACAATCGGAGTACTCGGCGACAGATTTTATTGTTTTTTCCCGTTGAAATTTCATTTAACTGTGAACAGTAACAATATGGAAGCCTTATGGCGAGTGGACTAATTGTAAATATTGACTTTAACTAGCAACTATGTTATTCTTTTAACAGGAAACAAAGTCGTGCTAAATATAGATTTTACCGACTTATATAAAAATTTATGAGGTGATTAAAATGAGTATTAGTATGGTAGCAAAACATGCAAAATGGCCTATAGCAAAGGATCCTATATTTGAAATTTCCGGAAGAGCTAAAGACGCTATTGCAAAACATGGAAAAGAAAATGTAATAGATGCTACATTAGGCGCATTGTATGATGATGAAGAAAATTTAATGTGTTTAGATTCAGTTTTTTCAACACTTAAAAACCTTCCAGAGTCAAAAATAGGTGCATATGCGCCATTAGAAGGCACACCAGGCTTTTTAGATGCTGTAGAAAAATCTTTATTTTGTGAATACAAACCAGATGCTCACATAAGAGCGATTGCGACTCCAGGAGGAACAGGAGCAGTTAAGCACGCTATATGTAATTACGTTGAACAAGGTGAAGCTTTTTTAGTAGCAGACTGGTACTGGTCTCCTTACGGAACCATCTCTGAAGAGATAGGAAAGAAGCTAGAAACATTTGTAACCTTTAATGAAAAAGGAACTTTTAATGTAGATTCATTTAAAGCTGGCTTTGAATCTTTAGTTGAAAGACAAGACAGTGTCCTAACTATCCTAAACACTCCAGCGCAAAACCCTACAGGATATAGCGTTTCTGATGATGAATGGGATCAAATCCTAGAAATATACAAAGATGCAGCAAAAAAACCAAACAAAAAATTAATACTTCTTGTTGACACTGCATATATAGACTTTGCAGGTGAAGGAACAGAAAGAAGAAAATTCTTTAAAAAATTCTCAAATCTTCCAGAAAATATATTTGTTATGGTAGCTTTTAGTATGTCTAAAGGATTTACGCTTTATGGAATGCGCTCTGGAGCTGCAGTAGGTATTTCTTCTAATGAAGATGTAGCGATTGAATTCCAATATTCTTGTATGCATTCAGGTCGTGCAAATTGGTCAAATGGCACAAGAGGTGCGATGGAACTTATGGCTGAGATTTATTCTGACCCTAAGAAACTTGAAACTTATTCTAATGAGATAACTAATGCAAAAAAACTTCTTCAAGAAAGAGCGAAAGTTTTTGTTGAAGAAGCTCAGAAGATCGGTCTTGAAACTTTGCCATATAGAGATGGATTTTTCATCACTATTTCTCATCCTGAACCAAAAAAACTCATGGAAGAACTTACTAAACAAAATCTATTTTTAGTATCGCTTAAAAAAGGTATCAGATTTGCTATTTGCGCAATACCAAAAGAAAAATGTGCTAAGGCTCCTGCTATGATCAAAAAAGCTATTGAAGATTTAAAATAAATACATAGTTAATAATATTTTACAGGCGAATCTCAGGATTCGCCTGATTTTTTGTCAAAAAAATAGATGCTACAGCCATTATATCTATAACATCTATTTTTTTAAAGGAGTTGTATTTCAGTTATTGTAAATTGTAAGATTATTGTTTTTCCAAGATAAAGAACAAATGTAGTTAATTTATTATTAAGCTACTGGCTACGACTATTGTCTTATTCATCATTTGCGTCATCTTGTCCGTCGTTTACGTCATCTTGTCCATCATTAGCGTCGTCTTGAGCATCATTTGTGTCATCTTCTTTATCATTTACATCGTCTTGCACATCATTTGTATCGTCTTGTTCGTCGTTTACGTCGTCTTGAGTGTCATTTGTGTCATCTTGTGCATCATTTGCGTCGTCTTGCCCATTGTTTGTGTCATCTAAATCGTCATCATCATCTTTGATTATTATAGAATCAAAATCTGTTTCTACTATATCATCGTCATCTAAATCATCATCCGAGTCGTCATCGTCGTCATCGTCGTCTTGTTCATCGGCTTCTCTCTCAATCTTTAACTGTTCTTCTTCATCGTCTTCTTTATTTTCATATGCAAATTCTAAAATTTCATCTATATCTATATCAGAATCATCCATTATTCTCTTTTGAATATCATCGTTATCAGAAATATGTATAGCTGCAAAACCAGGCGTATTTCTTTCTACTATTCTCTCGTTTACAAATATTACTTCAGTTGATGTAGTATCTCTCAGTGCAGTTGAAACTTCTCCTGATCTCGTAGTCGATTTATCTAAATTATTAGAATTATGGTTTGTAGCAACATTTTGTACAACTCCTTCAAATACAGTCGATTTACTCTCGTTAGTAGAAATAACTTCTACCATTCCTATGGTACCTCTAATGCCTGTTACCATAGTAGAAGTGCGAATTGACATTGTTTCAGTAGGTTTTAATGGCGCGCTCACATCATAAACTATTTTTCCAGTCTCTAATAAAATTTCTAGGTTGCCACCATTTTTCTTGATAGTACATGTAGTCAATCCATCTAATTTTATTGATTTAGTATCATCTAATCCTATGTATGCATAGCTAGCAGCATCTGTAGAAATCGTGTATCCATTTTGCAATCTCATATTTTCTCTAGCCGTCAGTTCCTTACCTGATTGGTTCAAAACAGTTATCGTACCTACAATAGATTCTAGTCTCATTACCGATGTGGCAGTATTCTCTTGCGCATATGCTATTATACTTGTATTAAAAACAAGTAGCATAGATAAAAGAATAATAATAAATTTTTTCATTTGTTCCTCCAGTTAAATAACTTTTTAAAATTTGTTAATTAATATAATTTATAAAATTAATCGTCAATGTTGTCCATATCGTCATCTTGTTCATCCACGTCATCTGCACTTTCTTCTTCGTCATCTTGAACGTCGACATCGTCGACGTCGTCAGTATCATTTTCTTGATTACCGACATCGTCGACGTCATCTCTTTGGTCATTTATATCGTTGTCTTGATCATCTGCATCATCTTCGCCATCGTTGTCTTGATCCTCCGCGTCATCT
>CAYJLG010000072.1:0-7910 GCA_964371035.1 uncultured Clostridia bacterium
TTTTCTCTATCTTTTTATTCTTTTTTCAGGTTCTGTTTTGATACAGCCCCTTTTTATGGTAATAACCTAATTTAATATTGTTTAATTTGCATTCCTCTTAGAAAAGTAGAAATTATTCTTTTGCCATAATGCTGCAAAGAATATTTGTGCTTGTTTAGGCACCAATCGTATGTAAGTCCCCTTTGAATTACCACATAGTCTTCTGTAAGTTCTAAATATGAGTAATCATCAGATAAAAAGCCTTTTTCTAAGCATTCTTTCATCAAATCTGATACTATTTTGTAATATAGCCTGTTTTTATTGTTAATATGCTGTTTGTTGTCAGTCATAACTTGGAGACCGTATAACATTGGGAGGAGATCTCTATGAGGATATTCCTCCAAAATCTTTAAAACTAAGTTGTTAAAAGATAATAGTTTTTCTATTGGGTTTAAGTCCTTGTCAACTTCATTTAACCAAACTGAATATTTCTCATCAAGTCTGTAGGCCAGATGGAATAATAGTTCGTCTTTGCCTGTATAGTGATGGTAAAAAGAACCTTTTGAAGTACCTGATTTTTCTATTATTTGATTAACTGTAGTTTGTTCATAGCCTTGCATTACAAATAATTCCCATGCTTCTTTTAGTATTTTATCTTTCGAAGTCGTAGCGTTATTCTTCATAGTATACCTCACAAAAATGTTAGCTTTTTAATGTTAACACAAAAAAAACAACAATGCAAGCATACAAACAGAAAAATTTTACACAACTTGATCCAATCTCCATAAGGCTTCCATATTTTAATGCTTTTTCCTTATTTACACCAGAAATCGACTGTGAATTGTAACCATATCGTTCAGAAAGATAGACTTATAAATTTAAAAAATTATTGACAAGTTTTCAAAAAATTGTTAAACTTAATCCTAATAGAACGCGGTACAGACCGCAGTACAAAAATGATTTGCAACTTACATAAAAACGGTTTCAGAAACAGTTTATGGGAGGACACAAAATGGATGATAGTTTAAAAGATAAAATTATTTTAAATAGCGACATGACGAAAGTACAAAGTAAGTGTGCAATAGATTCAGCCTTGTTTTTAGGATTTAATTCTATTTCATCAAAATTTCCTATTGCAATAATTTCGAATACTGAAAAGAGTACTTCATTTTTAAATTTTACTGATAGCGATTCTAATGAAATCAAAAATTTTCCAGATAATTATGTTTCATCAACAAATAGTGCAATTAAAGTTCGAGATTTTGACTGGAGAAAGAAAAAAGGACTTGAAAATTTATTTTCTAAGGGAATGTTTTTAGAAGATAAGAACTTTGATATGCTGCCTGATTATCTTAATTTTAAGATTAAACTTCCTCAAGATTATGATGTATCTACTGTGATTGCAGCATGCAATATAGCATGTAGATTTGGTATGGAAACTACAGCATATAATGGTTCTATAGTTGCAGATGACAATTTTGAAGGTAATTTGATAACATTTGTAAATAGTAACGAATTTGGGTGTAAAATTACTCTTGAAGAATATGGAGATGAAAATAAATTTCAAATAGTAAAAATCTTTGGAGAAGGTAAATCACTTGAGAATTTTACTTCTTTGTTATGTGAAAATTTTCCCATTCTTTTAGATAATAAAACTTGGTCAGATATGTTGCAAAATATGACAGAAAGCTTTTCAATGAAAAATTCAGATGGACAGATTGCGTACGCAAAAGCTATATCTGAAAAAACAAATAAAAAAATACAAGCTTATGTATCGCCTCAAATATTTGAAAAAATAAACGAAATCAATAAAGAAGTAAAAAATATTGAATTTTTTAATCATAAAGAACCTGTGTTGCTTAAGGAAAAACAGTATGATATACCTTGGGAAGTAGACGTGCTTGAAGAAATATTAGAAGAAAAACTTTACAATATTTTGAATCAAGGCGACAAAGTAGATATTTTTTGCGCAATTAGTGAATCTAAGGAAATAAGGTCTGAAATTTTAGAGAAAATTACTAAAAACATTGATAACAGACGTGCTACTTATGAAAACATTGATATAATTTGCTCGTATAAACAAGGTCTTTCTTGGATTGAAGAAATCGTATTACCAAAACTACTCGATTGTAGTGGAGCAAAAAAAATACAAATAGCTTTTAAATCATTTTTACCTAAAGGTGTATCTGATTGGGGCGATGAGAATGGTGCCACACCTTCGTACAATAATTTTGGAGAAAACAATCCAGATAGATGGTATGATTTGCCTATTAGATTTCTCCAAGAGTTATATCCAATAGATGACATTATAAACGAAAAATTAAATGTAGGAAAAGATAATATTCATTTCATCGAGTATAACGGTGAAGACGACATCACCTATGAATTTATTGCTTATAGCGAGGAAGATAAAATTTTGTTCGAAGAAACTTACAAAGTAGCTTATTCAGAGAGAGTTTTTTTAGATGAATTTCCTGAATTAGGAAAGGTACATCCCTCTACAGGTTTTTTGAAAGTAAAAGTTAATAATGAAATAGTTATTAATGAAAGAATTAAAAGTGATGTTGAAAACATATGGGACATTTATCAAAGCGATGTTTTGAAAATGTGTAAAGATCACATTGAAAACACTTTTGGTGAGAATTTGAATTCTTCGGTGCAACCTGTTTTTGCAAAATTACAATTAGATGTAGAAGTAAGTGAACCGAATTATCTACTTGATTCAAGAGAAGATTTACTCTCTACTCTTGATGCTTTACATGAAGATATGTACTTTGTTGGTTCTGATTATTTTAAAAATTACGGATTAAAATTTTGCGGTGAGATTTTAGATGCTCCTGGGCTAATTTTACCAATTATAAGAGATGTTAGAGGAAAACCTAAATTCAAAGCCTCGTTGTATATATCTAAAAATGACGTTCCTGAGATTAAATCTAATAATGAATCTATATTTAAAATTTGTGATAAGAATGATATCTCATTATTTATTGATGAAATTTCTTTTGAAAACGATAAATTTGATATCAGCATAAATGTAGATTTCGAAAATGAATTTTTGGAAAATTTCCTAAAAAGCTATTTATGCTTAACAGAAAAAACTTTAACAGATGCTAGTAAATTACTGTTAAACACAAACAGTATTTCGTTTAAAACGAAATATGGTAAATATAGTGCGTGTATAAAAGAACCGGATTTAATTATAAAAGATTTAACAATAGAAGATGTATATATACCTGAAAATGTGTTGATAGGATACGATCAGTATATAGATATCATAGAAAATTTGAAGAGAGTAAAAGGTATTAATGTATTTAAAATAGCAGAATCTTATCATGGCAGAAAGATTTATGCTATAGAACCTGAATCAAAACTTGAAGGATATATTTCACGTACTAAAAAGATTACAAACTATCCTTCTGAATTAATAAATTGTAGGCATCATGCGAATGAAGTATCTGCTACTACTGCTGCTTTTATGATTATTAAAAATTTGTTGACTGAAAAAAAATATGAAAATATTACAGAAAAACTAAACTTGGTGATTGTACCAATGGAAAATGTAGATGGTTCAGCAATACATTATGAGTTGCAAAAAGATAACCCTACATGGAAATTCCATGTAGCAAGATTTAACGCAATAGGTAAAGAGTTTTTTTCAGATCACTTTGTTGATGATACTATTCATACTGAAGCTGAAGGTATAAAAAATATTTATAAATTGATTTTACCTGATGTAATAATAGATAATCACGGCGTTCCTTCACATGAATGGGAGCAACAATTTTCAGGTTATACATCACCTTCATTTAAAGGCTTTTGGCTACCAAGATCTTTACTTTATGGATATTTTTGGACAGCTGAAGATGAAAAGTTTTCGAGCAATATTGTATTGAGTAAAAAGATGGAAGATACAATTGCTGATGCATTGGGAAATGATGGTGAAATAACTTCTCTTAATATTGGGTGGGCGCAAATATTTGAAAAATATGCGCATAAATGGATGCCAAAACTTTTTCCCGCAAGCTATTATAAAAACATGATTAATTATTGGATACCTAGAAAAGTAGGATTAGACCAAAGATATGCATCTCATAAGTATCCATGGATAACTACCACTTACTATACTGGGGAAATAGCTGATGAAACAGCTCAAGGTGATTATTTATTCCTTTGTGCTAGAGCACAGTTAATAAATAATATGGCTGTTATAGACTTGCTATTAGATAGTAAATGTATATATGAAAAAGAAACAAAGTTAACATCTGATTTAGTTTCAGTGAGAAATATTAGACATAGGCCTATACTCTGATATTCTCTTGAAAATAGAAATTTAAAAAAGGAAAAGGAGAAAAAAATGGAACTTATTAAATTATTAGGTATTGTAATTGTAATTGTTGGGTTTGCACTAAAAAAAGATCCTATACTTATTATAGTGTGCTCAGCAATAGTAACCGCAATTGTAGGAGGACTTGATCCAGTAAAGTTTTTAGAAACATTTGGAGGAACATTTGTTGCTAACAGAAGTATGATAGTATTTATACTTACATTTTTAATTGTTGGAACAATGGAAAGAAATGGCTTAAAAGAAGCGGCTTCTAACTTGATAGGCAAGGTTAAAGTTGCATCTCCAGGAGCATTGATAGGAGTATATGGGTTGTTACGTGGAGCTTTAGGTGCTTTCAACGTAAGTGTAGGTGGTGTTGCAGGTTTTGTAAGACCCGTTCTAATGCCTATGGTTACAGGTTCTATAGAGAATAAAGGACTTACTCCAAATGAAGATCACGTGGAAAAATTAAAAGGTATGGCAGGCGGAATGGAAAACATAGCATGGTTCTTCTGTCAAGTGCTGTTTGTAGGTGGTTCGGGTGCTCTTTTAGTTCAGGGGACACTTTCAGGACTAGGATATGAAGTTGAATTGATAGATTTGGCAGCTGTGGAAGTTCCAGTAGCAATTTTTGCCATGGCTGTTGCTATTACGACTTTCTATCTAAAAGATAGAAGCCTTATGAAAAAACATTATAAGAAATAGTTAGGAGGAAATAGATATGTCATATTTTTTAAGTGCAGACGTTACTTTAAGCTCTAAGCTGTTAGAAGTAATGTATATAGTAATGGGATTTATTGCAATTTATGCTGGGTTGAAAAACTTTAAAGATAAAGAAAACCCTTCGAGATTTGGTACTGCTTTGTTTTGGTGTTCGTTAGGTTTAGTTGTTTCATTTGGAAGATGGATACCAAACTTAGTAAACGGTATTTTGATATTTGTTATGTGTGCTCCAGCAATAATGAAAAAAGTTAAACCAGGTAAAAGCAATGCACCTTCTAAGGCTGAAACACAAGCTAAATTTGAAAAAATCGGACTTAAAATATTTGCACCAGCTCTATCAATTGGTTTGTTTGCTCTTACATTTGCGTTGTTTACAGATCTTAATGCTTTAGTTGGATTGGCATTTGGAGTTATTGTATCTGTAATACTTCTTATGTTATACTCAAGTGAAAATAAGCCAATGGTATTTCTAAATGACGCAGAGAGATTTTTATCTATCGTAGGCCCTACGTGTATGTTGCCTTCATTGTTGGCAGTGTTAGGTTCTGTATTCACTCAAGCAGGTGTTGGTGATGTAATTGCTCAACTTGTAGGGTATATAGTACCTGAAGGAAATGTAAATGTAGGTATAATCGTTTATGCTGTAGGCATGATGTTATTCACTATGATTATGGGTAATGCGTTTGCAGCGATTACAGTAATGACAGTTGGTATCGGTGGACCTTTCGTTCTTGCATACGGTGCGGACCCTGTATTGATAGGTATGCTTGCACTTACATGTGGATACTGTGGAACACTTTGTACTCCTATGGCTGCAAATTTCAACATTGTACCAGTTGCAATACTTGAAATTAAAGATAAATTTGCAGTAATTAAGCAACAAGTGTTGCCTGCTTTAATAATATTAACATTCCAAATTGTTTACATGATAATGTTTAAATAATTAACAATGTTTTAAAAAATAAATTAGATATAAATGACAGAATTAAAGCATATATTAAGGTAAATAGTTTAAGCTTAAATTCTGTCATTATATTTATAATTAATATATGAGTAGGTATTAAAAATTTAGACTGTGGAGGTTAACTCGATATGGCAAAACAAAAAATTAATAGAGGCGCAGAAATAGTCATAAAAAAATGGGTAAATTTAAAACCTAAAGAGAGACTTATGATTGTTACTAACGATACTAGACTTAATGAAGCTAATGTTTTAAGAAAATATGCAGTAGAATTAGGATCGTCTGTAGATATTATGATTGTTGAAAAAAAGGGCATGCAAGTAGGGATGTATTTTGATGAAAATGAAAACATATTTGATGCATATCAAGCCATTATCGGTGCAACAGACTATTCATTAGTAACTACTCGCGCAGTCAAACGGGCTATTAGTAAAAAAAAGAAATTCTTATCACTACCTTTATCTACAAACAATGGTGTTTCTATGTTGGCTTATGACTTTATGACTATGGACACCAATAAAAGTAAATTGATGGCGAAATTAATGATGAAATATACGGATGATGCATCTTTCATCCATGTAACTACAAAATTAGGAACTAAATTAAAATTTTATATTAGAGACAGAAAATCAGGATTTTTTAATGGTGTAGTAAAAGACGGAAAAGGCTATTCTTCAGCAAGTATAGAACTTTATATTCCAATTGAAGAAAATATGACTGAAGGAATTTTGATTTTAGACGGATCTTATGGGTATATAGGTAAAGTAAAAGAACCTTTTAAAATTGAATTTTCAGAAGGTAGGATATCAAAGATAGAAAATTCGCCTAGTGGAGATATTTTGAAAGAATATTTGAAGAGTTATAATGATGAAAACATGTATGTGGCTTCTGAATTTGGAATTGGTCTTAATTCATTGTCAAAATGCAAAGGCAATTGTTACATTGAAGACGAGTCTGCATACGGGACATTTCATATAGGCTTTGGAAGAAATTTAGCTTTGGGTGGGATACATGAAGCAACAGGTCATTTCGATCTTGTTACTCTTGAACCTAACATTTATGTTGACAACAAACAAATCATGGAGAGCGGAAAATTTATTGTTCCAGAACTCATGTTGTATTAAATAATATATTTAAAAATGGAGGAAAATTATTATGAAAATTTTAGTAACAGGATTTCAACCTTTTGGTGGTGAAAGTGTAAATCCAGCGTATGAAGCTGTAAAACTTTTACCAAGCACTATAGCTGGTGCAGAAATTATAACAGTAGAAGTACCTGTAGTATTTGATAAAGGTGCTTCTGTGATGGAAGAAACTATGGAAAAATATAATCCAGACGTAGTTCTTTGTATTGGGCAAGCAGGTGGCAGAGCTGGAATGGCTATAGAAAAAGTCGCAATTAACTTAAGAGAAGCTTCAATTCCTGATAATGATGGCAATCAACCAGTTGATGCAAAGATAAGAGAAGATGGAGAAAACGCATATTTTACTAATCTTCCTATTAAGGCAATGGTAGAAAATTCAAGAAAAAATGGGATACCGACGTATATTTCATATACTGCCGGGACTTATGTTTGCAATGACATAATGTATATATTATTACACTTGATAAATAAAAAATACAATAATGTCAAAGGTGGATTTATACATGTACCTTTTGCAGCAGAGCAAGTTATAAATAAACCTAACAATGTGGCTAGTATGTCTGTTCAAAACATAGCAAAGGGCATTGAATATTCTATAGAAGCTATAGTATTAAACGATAAGGATAGTAATGTAGCAATGGGAACGACAATGTAGTGTTATTATAAAACTAATTGAAAAAACCGACTTATGTTAGTAAGATTAAAAAAATCTGACAACGACAATGATGTGACCCCCAAAAGTTAGACCTGATAATGTAGCGACGAAAGTTGCTACATT
>CAYJLG010000073.1:0-7441 GCA_964371035.1 uncultured Clostridia bacterium
CGACCGCGCTTGCAATCATCGAGACCATCGATAATGTAGGGTTGCGGTCGTTTCGTACAAATATAGCAAGTCCCGTGAACAGCGTATATATCGGCAAGAAATAGCTTATATACATCCCATATTCAACCGTCATTTCAATAACCACATCGTTTGCTCCGAACAACCGGCTTATTTCATACGGAAATGCTAAAAACACTGCTCCAAAAATGACTCCAGTTAAAAAGATTAATATCATAGATGACATGAAAATCGTCTGAGCGCTTATGAACTTTTGTTCCCCTATTCTAATCGACGCAACGGTCGAACCGCCCATTGCTATGCCGGAGGTTATCGCCATTATACAACGCAATATCGGAAGATAGATGCTAACGGCAGCAAGCGCCTCGGGGCCTACTCCGTTGCTTACAAAAATCCCGTCCAAAATAGTGTGCACCGATTTTACAACTATGCCGAAAACCGAAGAAAACAGATAGTATGAAAATAGTTTTTTTATCGGATCGTTGTTTAAATCAATTGTTTTTTTCATAATTAATATCCATCAAAAAATATGTAGTTCCTAAACCATTAAATTTAAGTGTCTTTATTTTGCTTTTTAAAATAAGAGCTCCCGAGCAAAACCGCACACAGTACCGGAAACAAAACCACAACCGCCATTCCGCATTTCATTCCTATTTGTTCGGCGGAATATCCAAAGCTTTCGCCAAACCTCAAAACAGCTTGATTTTGCATTACTATATCGGCTACCGCCCCCATAATCTGTGGGCCTATCGAAGAACCAAGGTCTCCCCCTGCCGCCATCAGTGCAAAGATTGCTACCCCGCTTTTGGGGAACTTTTGCTGAACCAACACCAAACTACCCGGCCAAAGCATCGCGACAAAATACCCAATAGTCGCACACGACACAACGGTTATCACAGGGATATCAACAAAGATAATAATTAAATAACAAACGGTAGCCCCTATTGCCCCGACAAACATTGTCCGTTTTATATTTGTTCCTTTTTTTGCGTATAAGCTTCGTCCAATCCCAAGCATAACCGCAAAAAACGCAACCCCCACCATGTCACCCCATATCTTAGGTATCGCCAAAGCTTGTTCAAGATAGGTTGAGCTCCATTGAGAAATTATGTTTTCACTAGCTCCCCCGAAAAAGATAACGAAAAAGCAAAACCACATACTTTTGTTTTTAAAAAGTTTAACAACACCAACCGGTCTTTCGTGGCCATGCATTTTAGGAAGACTAACGCCGGCAAACAATATCATTCCAGCTAACGGAATGATAAGCAGCATCAAGACCAATATGTGCCAATTTTCTGAACCCAACGTATATATGACAACCGTCGATACCACCGTTATCGCAACAACACCCCATGCGTACACCGAATGCAACTTACTCATCTCCCTGTCGGGATTTTCTGACGGGATAGCCGCTATTACAGGGCTTATCAAAACCTCGGCAAGTCCGCTTGCGCTTGAAAATATTATCGTGCCAAAAACAAGCCAAAAATACGCATGTTGTTCAAACATGACCGGCATTATGGCGTAAATCGAAAAGCCCAACGCCGCAATAACAGGTATTGTTTTAACCGTTTTTTCGATATTAAATTTATGTGAATAAAACGAAAAAACAAGATCGGTTAAAAGTTGAGTAGAAAAATTGATGACGGTGAGAAAGCCCAGCATTGTATACGAAATGCCGAACGTCTCTCTGAAGGGCACAAAAAGCAACGCCGGAACTATTATAACGGCGGACATACATATATTGGTTACATAGCAAGCGATTTTTATCCTTGCAAAACTTTGATTTTTATTTTGCATATTAAGTGTTTCCTTTTGATGAATTATACTAAATCAACCGTCGCAAATTCGACAGTTTTTTTGAACGTTTTAAGTATATCATGTTGGCCCTATAATAGCCACACAATCTTGCGAATTAGATTAAACAATACCTTTTAATATCTTTTTCGACAAATTTCCTCTATTATCATTGACCTTGCTAACAATATATGGTACTATTCAATAAAGTGCATTTATTAATAGTTTTTTCACATATATTCGGGGTATTAAAAGATGAGCAACGACCTTCACGGCACAGGCGAACTAGAGACATTAGAGCAAAAGATTGATTTGGTTGAAAAAGAGCTGGATTTTTATAAATCGGCGTTAAAAGCGTTACCTAATCCAATATTTATAAAAAATCAAGATGCCGAGTTTATTTTTTTCAACAAAAGCTACGAGGAGTTTTTCGGTGTTGATTCCAGAAAATTAATTGGAACAACGGTCGAACAATCCACATATCTTGATGAAAAAGATAAATTTAGATATCATGTAGAAGACACAACTCTTTTGCAAAACAAATCCAAAACAAACTATGAAATCCCTTTCATTAACGCGATGGGGGAAACCGAACCATCGCTATATTGGAGCTGTGGGTTCGGCTCTGAACAAGACGATACAAGGGGTCTAATCGGCGAGATTGTCAGCATAGGAAACCTTAAGATTGTGGAAAACAACCTACTCAAAGAACTGGACGAGCCAACAACAAATAGCATTGATGCACAAAAAAACTCAAAGATACGCAAACAGTCAACGCAGTTTTTCAACACAATATTAAATTACTATGAAGCACATTCTGTTTTAATCTTGGAATTTGATTTTAAAAAAGGCAGAATATACAGTATTGATATAACCGATACCGAGCGAAACAAAAGCAAACTCGATATATATTCCGGTATATCATTAAATGACATTAAACCGTTTCTTAACGGTCTTTCAAAAGGTGTCGCAAAACATCTTACGGTTTCTGATTTTATATTGGATGAAAAAATCAAAAACGACCTTAAATACATCATCTCGGTTATATATGCTCCTATATATTCGGTCAACGACGAGCTTATTGGATTGGTTGTCGTTAAAGACCCTAAAGACAACATAGATAAACTTGAAATCCTTCAATCAACAATACCGTTTGTTGTCGATGACCTTCAGAAAAGCAAAGTATACGACAGGTTATCACAGATTAGATATATAGATGAAACAACGTTGATTTTTAATCGAGCAAAATATCAATCTGTCATTAAAAACATACAAGAAAATCCCCCGGCATCAATAGGAATTTTAACAGCAGACATAAATGGGCTCAGCACAATAAACGATTTTTATGGCGTCAGCAGTGGCGACAAGGTACTTTTAAAAAGCGCAACCGTGATGCAAGAAGTGTTCGGGAACAACTGCTATCGCGTGGGCGACGACGAGTTTATTGTGTTAGACTTTGGTGTCGAAGAAATAGAGTTCAAAAATAAAGTCAGCCAGTTTAAGCAAGAGATTGAAAAAAGCGAATTTTGCAATCTCTCTTTTGGATATGTCTTCGCCGAAGGAAATTATGACGTCAAACAAAAAATCGATTATGCCGGCGAACTTATGACTATCGAGAAACATTCCTACTATAAATCCGCATCAAACAAAAATTCCAAAATCGTGAAATACTCACACAGTTTAATTCAAACATTAATCTCAGAACTTCAAAACGGCAGATTTTCTGTCTATCTTCAACCCCAAATCGATCTTAACACAAACAAGATTGCTGGCGCTGAAGCTTTAATCAGAAAGTTTGATATCGACGGAAACCTTGAGTTACCGCTGTCATTTTTGCCATTATACGAAACCGAAAAAATCATTCGACATGTGGATTTGTTTGTTGTGGAAACGGTGTGTGAAAAGATTTCTCAGTGGTTAAAACAAGGTCACATGATTAAAGTTTCTGTAAACCTTTCTCGAATAACCCTTATGGAACGAAATATTATAGAAGAAATTTCACATATATGCGACAGTTATAATGTTCCACACAACTTAATCGAACTTGAGGTAACCGAAACTGACAACACAATAGAAAATTCACATCTTGAACTTGTGCTTAAAAAAGCATATGACAATGGGTTTGGTTTGGCTCTTGACGATTTTGGTGCAGAATACTCTAACCTTAAAATGTTAACTTCGATGCATTTCTCTCAAATTAAATTTGATAAAAGCTTAATAGACAACATATGCACCGACATAAAATCTGCAACCATCGTCGAATATGCAATAAAGATGTGTCAAAGTCTTGGAGTTCAGCAACTCGTGGCCGAAGGGGTTGAAACGGAACAACAGCGAGAATTCTTACAAAACAAAAACTGCAATATCGGACAAGGTTATCTGTTCTCAAGGCCTATACCTATAGACCAATTTGAAAAAAAGTATCTTTAATTATTAAAACAAATTAAAAACAAACGCTATCTAAAGGAAATTTCTTAAACCTTGGTAGCGTTTGTTTTTGTTTTAATTATTTAATTATTTAACTATCTTTGGCAGGCTTGCGGCGGCAATCGATTGCCCAACTCGTTTCATCTTTTCATCGGGGGTTACAATCTCTATCTTGTTTGCAAGTTGTTCAAACTCGGCTTTTAAAACTTCGTTGGCCTTGTTAATCAAAAGGTTACCGCCTTTGCCGGACGTCACGCGCCCCAAAAGCAAAACCTTATTTATGTCATAAAATTCGCTGTAGTATGCAAGCGCATATCCAAGGTATATTCCGATATCTTCATATATAGCCTTTGCTCTCTCGTCATCATTCGCCATAAGGTCTTGAACAAATTTAAGTTTTTCCGCCGGCGAAAGATCGTTGTCAAGCTCTATTTTTGCGGCAGGCGCAAGCTTAATCACCGCATCTTGCGAGAAATAGCTAACCCCAACACCTTTGTCGAGCGACCATTCGTCGACCTCGGCATTTTCATTAAGATCTACCGGAACAAACGCAAGTTCGTTAAGCCAACCCGTGATGTTGCCGTTTTGGTCGACATAACCAACCGCCTCGCTCGTTCCCATTGCAATTCCAAGCACGCTGTTTTGGTTCATGCTCATAGACCCAGCTAGCGCAGTAACATCTCCGTCGTTTGCAACTTCGATGGGAACATCGCCAATCTCTTTTGCCGCATCATAAAAGATATTTTTCACATATTTTTCAAAATCACTGTCCGAAACAAGGCGAAACAAAGAAGCAGCTCTTGGTTGGTTGTCGATAAAAATTCCGGCTGAGCTTATTCCTATTGCGTCGACTCTCGGCATTTTTTGAGCCGCTCTTTTAAAACTGTCGAGTATTCCTTCATAATGATATTTAGGGTCGCTTTGAAGCTTCGGGTGCCATATTACCTCTTCGCTGGAGATAGGTTCGCCGTCGACCACTGCCGAAACCTTGCGGTCGCTTCCGCCTGCGTCAAAACCAATTCTGCACCCATCGAGATTTCTCCCGACATTTTTGCTTTGCTCGTTCGATTGAGGTACCTTTTCAAAGTCGGTTACCACAACTTCAAACGGTTTTCCGTATACCTTACCCATAAAAACCGCGTCAAAATCCTTTGAACCGTTTGGTCTATAACTTTGTTTTAAATATTCTCCGATATAATCGGGCCCCGCAAAAACTATCTTATATCCGCCTTTAATCCAGATAAGTGATTTAACAAGTCGTTCTATATATTGTTTGTTCATCTCATTTTTTTCGGCAGTTTCGGGAAAAACTTCTGTTTCGGTCGTTGAAACAAAGTCACCCTCCCCAACAATCGCAACCTTAACTTTAACGCTTTCACCATATTGTTTAAGCGCGTTTTTATAGTTGCTGTTTTCGATAGAAATAGGTTTAAATTCAGGGTCCAACTTAGGGGTGAACTTCAGTTTTTGAACTGTATTGTTCATTTTAATATCCATTCCTTTCTTGATGTTTTGGGCGGTTTTGCCACAATGAATTTTAAAGTGGTAAAATGCTATTAACATATTAATCAATAAAAACAAACTCACGTTTGAAATTTAATTTCAAATTAACTCAACTTTAAAAAATATTTTCATCTTATATAATAACACACAAAAAAACGATTGCCAACTGTTTTAATTTAATTAATTTTGAATAGTTAAATAAATGAAAAATTTTGTTTTAATAAAATTAACAAATTCATATTGCAAATTGCAAAACAAGTTAATATGACAAATTTTCTCGAAATAACTTTGTTGGTTTTTTTGTCGATATTGAATTTTTATATGTTGAAAGTTGCTTGAAAATTTGATACTATATATGTGGGTAAATATAATATATTATATTTAATAATTATTATATAAACTTTTATAAGATTAACAGCAGAGGATAAAATGAAAGAAATAAGTCTAACAACTGTCGAGAAAAAACGCAATGACATTCTTGACATAATAAAAAGCTCAACTTTAACACACGAACAAAAGGTAACCGCGCTTGCCCGTGCCGCCGAAAACTTTCTTTCGGTGCTTGATGAACCTGAGGGGCTCGACGACCTTTTGCGTTCTGAATATGACAGGCGTTGTATCTGTAACTTAAACGAGGGAGAAGCACCCTATCGCCCGAGATATATCTGCCCGGACTATCAAAAATTTCTCAAAAACGGAAGCAAGTTTCTTCAACTTGACCCTCCAAAAGACCTTGACGAGGCTATCAACAGCCTTCTAATAATCTATCACAACGTCCCTAGCATAACCAACTATCCTGTATATGTAGGTAATTTAGATGTTTTGCTAGATCCATTTATTAAAGACCTTGATGCCCAAACGGTGTTGAAAAAGTTCAAACTTTTTTATACCTCGATCGACAGGACTATTGTAGACTCGTTCTGCCACGCAAACATAGGACCAGTTGCCACAAGAGCCGGAAAACTTCTTATGCAAGTTGAGTCTGAACTTGAAAACGCCGTGCCAAACCTAACCATGCGCGTTTCAAAAGACACGCCGGACGATTTCATCATCAGCGGCATCGAATGCGCTTTACATTCGGCAAAACCAAGTTTTGCAAACGACACGATGTACCGGGGAGACCTTGGCGACAGCTATTGCATCTCGAGCTGTTACAACGCACTTTTGGAAGGCGGCGGTTCATACACCCTTTCTCGTCTTTTGTTGAATGGTATTGCAAAACGAAGCCGTGACAAAAAAGATTTCTTTGAAAACATGTTGCCATACGTTCTTAAAACGATGGCTTTATACATGGACGAGCGCATTAAATTTCTTGTGGAACAAAGCGGATTTTTTGAATATAACTTTCTTGCAAAAGAAGGTCTTGTGTCTTTAGATAAATTCACCGCAATGTATGGAATGGTGGGTCTTGCGGAATGTGTTAATACTCTGCTTGAAAAAGAGGGTCTTGAGGGTCGTTTCGGACACAGCGAAGTCGCCGACAACCTTGGCGTGGAAATCATGGAGTTCATCGAAAAGTTCAACGATAACCACAACGCACCATACTGTGAAGCAACAGGAGGAAGATATCTTCTTCATGCCCAAGTCGGCATAGACACAGACCAAGACGCAAGCCCCGGCGTTCGTATTCCGATTGGCGAAGAACCCGAAAGCATGATAGACCACCTTAACAACATCAATCGTTTCCATAAATATT
>CAYJLG010000074.1:0-7273 GCA_964371035.1 uncultured Clostridia bacterium
ATAATGTAGCAACTTTCGTCGCTACATTATCAGGTCTAACTTTTGGGGGTCACATGGGTCTTGACCGTTCCGTTTTTTTCGGTGTGGTCAAGACCACACCCTACAACGTTTTATATTTCAATATTTTTTAGGATAATTTATGAATTGATGCGTTTGTCCAAAAAATAATAATGTTTTACAACTATTTTTTAATAAATTATTCATAGTAAAATAGCTTTATTTATTTTTTCATCACAATTACATCACATTATATGTTATAATGTAAATTAGAAGGTAGATATACATGAAATAATTAAATCTTAAGAATGGAGTGAAAGCTATGTATAAAGATAAAAGATGTATTTTGATTGCAGATGATGAGATAAGAATGGTTAGAGCTTTGAAAGATTTTTTGAACTCGAATAATTTTCATGTTGAAACTGCTAATAATGGTCAAGAGGCGCTAGACATGTTTTATGAAAAAAATTTAGAAATAGATTTAGTTTTATTAGATGTTATGATGCCTAAATATAATGGTTTTGAAGTATTAAAAGATATGAGAGAAAATTATTCTTTTACGCCTGTAATCATGCTAACCGCAAGAGGAGAAGAATATGATCAGTTGAAAGGATTTAACAGTGGAGCTGACGATTATGTCACAAAACCTTTTTCACCGTCGCTACTTTTAGCAAGAATAGAATCTGTTTTGAGACGAGTCGGCAAATCAGAAGAAGAGGAAATTAGTAAAGGAAGTATAATTCTTAACTCTACAAAACGGATAGCTACATGCAAAGGATCAAATCTTGAGCTTACAAAAAAAGAATTTGATTTGCTATTGTTTTTTATGACAAATAACCAAATGATATTTACTAGAGATCAACTTTTAAACAGTGTATGGGGATATGATTTCGAAGGCGATGAGAGGACTGTAGATACTCATGTCAAACAGTTAAGAACTAAATTAAACGGTACAGATTATATTAAAACTGTATATGGTGTAGGCTATAAAATGGAGGCATAATTAAGTATGAAAATGTCTATTAGATTGAAGATAATTTTAGTATTTTCATTGTTAATTTCGTTGATATTGATTTTTCAAATCTTTTTTAACACATATTTATCGAGAAATTTTTATATTACTTATAAAGAAAATACAATGAAAACAGCATATGAAGAAATAGTATCTACGTTTGACGGAACAGCAGAAAGTGTGTCTTTAGCTATAAACAATGTGGAAAGACAACACAATTTGAATATTTTAGTATGGACTGGAGAAGATATTTTATATACGAGTTATGACAAGTATTTTTCGCAGATATCAAATGGAGAACTGCCACGTCCCGATGATTTCATAAGAGAAGATATTAGAGAGGAAATGCAAAATGCATACAAACCTAATCTTGACGAAGACAGAAGACCGACACGAAATCCGTTTCCAAATAACAAAAACATGCTTGAAAACAATAATAGTTTTATGTTCGAAGATCAAGAAGTTTTTGTATATATGTTTTTGCCTATGGATTCTATAGAGGATAGTGTCGCAATTTTTAGCGTAGCAACAACTCGAATAATCACTATCACTTTTATCATAGGAATCATAGTGTGCATTTTTATCTCTAAGAGCATAACTAAGCCAATAAAAGAGATGGAAGCAACTGCTTCTAAATTGTCTAACTTGGATTTTTCGTCAAAAGTAGATGAAAATATTTCTTCTATAGAACTATCGAACCTTGCAAGAAATATAAATTCTATGTCTTTGCAACTTGAAGATTCAATAAATGAGTTAAACTCAGCAAACGAGAAATTAAAAGAAGATATAGACTACCAAAAACGTATGGATGACATGCGAAAAGAATTTGTTGGCAATGTATCTCATGAAATGAAAACTCCACTAGCAGTAATGAGAATGTATGCTGAGAATTTGAAGTTAAACATTGAAAATATTGATAGGGAGTATTATTGTGATACAATTATAGAAGAAACAGAAAGCCTAAGCGATTTAGTTACATCTATGTTAAATATATCTTCAATAGAAAGTGGCTTAGCTCAGATGCATATGGAAAGATTTAATATCTCCGAATTCGTCGAAAATTTGATAGATAAATTGTCTGTATTATCTGAAAACCGTGAAATCCAATTTTTTGTAGAAAAAAATATATTTATTGTAGGCGATGAAAAATATTTGGAACAGGCGATGAAAAATTTTATCATTAATGCAATAGATCATACTGATATTGGTGGTAAAATTAAAATATCACTAAAAACAATTGATGATAAAGCCGAATTTTCTGTATTTAATGAAGGAAAAAATATTTCTGACGAAGATATGAAACAAATTTGGGATAGTTTTTATAGATCTGACAAAGCGCGAAACAGAAAAAACAACAATGTCGGTTTAGGTTTGCATATAGTTAAAACTATCATTGAAAAGCATACTGGTGAGTATGGATGTAAGAATATATCAAATGGTGTAGAATTTTATTTAAAACTTAATATGTAGCACGATTTTATTGAACCAACAATATCATATAAAAATCTTGGCAATTTAACTGAATTGCCAAGATTTTTTGCATGTTTTTACATCATCGTGTTATCAAGCAATTCTCTATATGATAAGTAACTCTCATATTTAACAACTTCAATGTTTTTTTCTTTATATTTTAGTTTTATACCTTCTATATATTTCCAACTCAAAAATATTTGATTCCAAGTAGAAAACCATTTTTGATCTGAATTCATTATCTCAGACAAAAGTCTTTCATATGCTTCGGGTGTGTTTATTCTATTAGCTTCTACACAGCTTTGACAAAAATCCATATCTGCTTGAACCATTTCTTCTTCACCTGGTTTTTTTATGTTGAATCCAAAAGATACTCCTTCAAGAGGTTGTACTTTAAACTGCAAGACATTAGGTTTATCGTTTTTGCAAATAGTCTTAAAAGTGATTATGATATTCATCTCTCTATTTTCAAGTTTTTTGCCTGTAACTATATAAAAAGGAACATCTTTCCATCTTTCATTATCAATAAAAATTTTACATATAGCAAGGGTTTCTGTCTCAGAATTTTTGTCAACTCCATCTTCTTCGGTGTATGAGTCGTATTGACCGAGCAAAATATTTTTTCTTACATCAATATCTTCTATCGGTTTTAAGCTCTTAAACACCTGTTCTTGCCTTTTTTTGATATCATTTTCTTCATCAGGTTCTTCCATTGCCACGATACTTAAAATTTGCATGAGATGGTTTTGCACCATGTCTTTGAGTGCCCCTGATTTATCATAATATCCAGCTCTCGTTTCTACTCCCACATTTTCAGATGCTATAATTTCGATTTTATCTATAGATTTGTTGTTCCAAGAGTTTTTAAATACTAGATTGTTAAATCTTATAGTCAATATGCTCTGTATCATCTCTTTTCCAAGATAGTGATCTATGAGATACACATTGTCTTCACCAAAATCATTTTGCAAACAGTTTATAAGTTCACAAGCTTCCACAAGAGTTTCACCAAAAGGTTTTTCAACTACTATTTTTACTGTGCCTTTGCATTTAATAAGGCATATGCCTGAACTTATAATCTTAAAAAAATTCGGGGCAACAGCATAGTAAAATATATTTTCAGAGATGTTATCACTACAATAAAAATCAGATAATTTGCTATATTCATCTATATTTGTAAAATCCATTTTAATATAAAAAATTTTATCAGCGAACTTATTAAACGCTTCCAAATCAAAATTTACTCTCGAGTATTTTTCAACCCACGGCTTTATTATTTCAATATATTCGTCGCGAGAGTAGTTTCTTCGGCCTATCGCAATTATTCTGTCTTCATCTGTCAATTTTTTAGTCGCAAAAAGATTATAAAGCGCTGGAATGAGCTTTCTGTAACTTAAGTCGCCTGTTCCTCCGAAAATCGTAAAATTTTTGTTAATCTTTCCATTCATGGTGTATCAACCCCTCTTTGTCTATTCTTTCAAACTTGTGTGCTCCGAAAAAATCTCTTTGAGCCTGAATTAAATTTGCTCCTACAATGGGACTAGAAATTTGATCTATATATGTCATTGCAGATATCATAGTTGGTACGGGGACTCTTTTTTCTAAAGCTTTTAAGCAAAATCCCCTCAAATCTTTATTATCAGATTTTACCCTTTCTGATATTTCATCATCCAATAAAAAATTTTTCAAATCTTTTTTCTTTTCATATATTTTCATGAACACTTCTAAAAGTTCTGCTTGAATTATGCAACCCGCTCTAAATGTGGCTGCCACTTCTTTTAAGGATATATCCCATCCATATGTTTGAGATGCGTTTTCAATCTGTGAAAATCCTTGCGCGTAGGCAATATATTTTCCGAGCATATATGCTTTTTTTATACTTAATAAACTATCATCACTTATGCGCTCTGCACAATCACAAATACAATCGTGACTATCAACATTAATCTTAAAAACTGTTCGTTCTTCACGCGCATTAGAGATAATTCGGCTGTTAAGAGCGGATTGTATCAAAGATATATTTTGACCCTTTTGGGCCGCATCTTCTACAGTCCATCTTCCCGTTCCTTTTTGGGCAGCTTCATCTTTAATCATATCTATTAAATCATGCTGTGTATTCTCATCTTTTTCCTTTAGTATCTTTGAGGTGATTTCGAGCAAATAGCTCTTGGCATCAGTCTCATTCCATGCCTTAAAAACTTTTGACATTTCATTGTTACTCATGTTCAGCACATTTTTGAGATAAAGATATATTTCAGCAATCAGTTGCATGTCTGCATACTCTATGCCGTTGTGGACCATTTTGACATAATGTCCTGCTCCACCTTCACCGAAATATCCGCAACAAGCTTCATCATTTTTCTTTGCAGATATCGCTTCAAGCAATGGTCTGGTTTCAACATAAGCTTCTTTGTCCCCCCCGACCATTATGCTAGGTCCGAGCAAAGCTCCTTTTTCTCCCCCAG
Source organism: uncultured Clostridia bacterium (assembly GCA_964371035.1). Classification (GTDB taxonomy): domain Bacteria; phylum Bacillota; class Clostridia; order Tissierellales; family Sedimentibacteraceae; genus UBA1535. Next base: position 4,945 of record CAYJLG010000074.1, read on the forward strand.
ACACACCAACACCGAAATAGTGAATTTTTTTACCTTTTAGCTGTTCACACCTTCTGTTTGTGTCTTTGAAAAAAGAATTTCCTCCATCCATCAATATGTCATTTTCTCCGAGCAACGGCAATAGTTTTTCTATATGTTCATCGACTACTTTTCCTGCTGGAAGCATTAAAAATATTTTAGATGGTTTTTTTAATGAAGCCACAAAATCATCTAAATTTTCATAATCTGTAAGCATTCCATTTGATATTTTTGCTACTTCTCTTGTGACTTGATAGCTTCTATTAAATCCTGCTACTTTTATTCCTCTGCTCACAAAATTTAATGCTATAGACTTGCCCATAGTTCCAAGTCCAATTACTCCTATTTCGTTAAACATAAGTTTACACTCCTCAATTTTATCTTTAGATTTGCCTCAGTTTATCTACATGCAAATACAGACAGGTTGAGGCATGTTAACACAAGATATTTTCTTAAAATTATCTGTGTCTACAGACACAATTTGATTACTTTCTTTGTTTGCTATGATTAAAAATTTATCGTTAAATACATTTAATATATCCCTAGGATGGTCGCCAAAAGATGAAAACTGTGAAATCACACTTGCGTTTTCTTTTGATACTTTTACGACACTAATTATATTTACATCCCTTGTGGATATATATAATTTTTTTCCGTCTTCACTGAGCCTTATCGCGGCAGATGCGCCTATTATTTTTGTACTGTTAGGAAATAGACACAGTCTATTTACAAGGTTAAATTTTTTACCATCATAAGAGAAACAAAATAGTTCGTCGCTAAGTTCAGTGACAACATAAAGCATCATGTCCTCCTCCGAAAATACACAGTGACGAGGTCCTGAATTTATTGGAAACATGATTTCATCCAAAATTATTAAATCTCTATTGAAAATAGTTATTTTGTTTAATAAAAGTGACGGAACTAAAATTTTGCCATCTAAAAATAAAACTTGATGACATCCAGCTTTTTCTTTTAAAAGAATTTGCTTTTTCAAGTAAAATGAATCTTTGTCAGACGAGAGTTCTGAAACTGTTCCACTATGATAGTTAGCCGTATAAATATTTCCATCAAAAACATCTATATAACATGATGTAACATCTTCATATTCTAAAAAAAACTCTCTATTTCCATTAAAATTAAAAACTGAAACTCCCGATCTGCTGTCAAAATCGCATACAGAAAAAATTTTGTCGCTATGAATTTTGAAATATTTCGAATTTTTAACTCGACATAATAGCTCTGCGTTTGAAAGCACACCTGTTGCCTCATCGATATCAAAACTGTATATTCCGTTGATATCAGCCGATGAATAAGTCCCTACATAACCTTTTCTCATATGTTATACATCTCCATTTTTGCTTATACATAATATCTTCCCATTTTACGCGTTTCTAATCATTTTTGCAAAGTTTTTCTTGACAATAAAGTTAGCTTGTGGTAACATGGTGTTAGTTAGCTATAACTAACCTTGTTTCAAGAAAGAGAGATGATAATATGAGCGTTGTAATAATCGGTGGTAATGAATGCATGGAAAGAAGATATATTGATACATGTAAGGCATATGGATGTAAGGCAAAAGTGATTACAAAAATGAAAGGCGATGTAAGAGGTAAAATCGGGACTCCTGACATGATTATACTATTTACAAATACCGTTTCACATAAATTAGTAGATTGCGCAAATTGCGAGGCAAAACGATGTAAAGCTAAAATTGAACGCTGTCATTCTAGTTCTATTTCTGCCCTTAAAAACATCTTAGAAGCTATCTAATAACTTGAGGCCTTTAGAGAAAATTTCAAAATCAAGAATTGAAACACTGATGTTTCTCCCAAAACATTAGTGTTTCAACTTTATAATTAAAAAATATATAAAAAAAGTTCAGATAAAAATATCTGAACTTTTTTATATTTAAAGAAAACATTAAGATAATTTGTGATTTTAAACATTTTTAAATTTAAAATGCGTTGAAAAAACAGTCTAAAATCCAAATATGGAACTCTATAGAATTATTTTAAAAAAATATTCTCACATCACAATCACCTCATATTCTTGCTATATCATAAGTCAATAAATAATTATTAAAAAGTTTGAGGAGGATTATAATGGAAAATACAAATAATAATCTTAATGAAAAAGAAGAAAAAGTGAACAGCCTTAAGAAAAAGAAGAAAAAAGGATTAGGTAAAAAGGTGATCGCAGGAGTCTTGATTGTAGCATTGATAGGATCAGGGACAGTATGGTACTTAAACAACGGAAGTGCAAGCGTAGCGGCGGCAGATAATATGACTGTAACTGAATATACAGTCGGAAC
>CAYJLG010000075.1:0-3162 GCA_964371035.1 uncultured Clostridia bacterium
ACAAGTAAGCATGCTTCAAGCCTTAAAGTAAGAAAACAAAATTATCTCTTCGCTCGAAATAATAAAAGCTAACTACCCATTATTTATAGTATGAGGCATAAATATAATATAAATCGGCATGTGGGCACTTTGCTGCCCACGCCATAAATGAGATATGAATAATCGAAGCGAAGCTGAGATTATTTATATAAAAACAAAAACTAAGGTGGTGCTAAAATTGGACATTTGCTATTTAAAAGGCGTGGGCGAAAAACGTGCTGAAAGCCTTGCTAAACTTGGCATTTTTACAATAGAGCACCTATTAAGTTTTTACCCCAGAGATTATATAGATTTTTCTTCGCCTTATAGCGTTGCAAGCGCACCTTTAGATATAAAATGCGTTGTTAAGGCAGAGGTTTTCAATAAAAGCTCGCACAGAATATCGGGCGGCGGCGAAATACATAAAGTGAACTGCGCCGATGATAGCGGCGATATTGTTATTAACTTTTTTAATAACCCCTATGCGCCTAAAAAGCTTGAAATAGGCACAGAGTACTATTTTTTCGGCAAAATAACAGGCAATTTTCTTAAGCGTGAAATGTCTAACCCCGTTATTTTGCCAAAAGCCACTGCCGCAAACTCACCTTTTGTTGCGCTTTACCCACAAACAAAGGGCATCACAAGCGCCTATATATCTAAATGTGTTAAAACCGCTTTAAGCTGCGGGCATAATTTGCCCGAGGCTATATCCGAGGATATCCTAAGCAAATATAAGCTTATTGGAAAAAGCGAGGCTGTGCAAAACATACATTTCCCAAAAAGCTTAGACGATGTTACCTCAGCGCGCCGCCGCCTAATTTTTGAAGAGCTTTTTTTACTGCAAATTGGGCTTTTAGCGCTTAAAAACGGCAATGCCCTGCGTAAAATTAACGGCGTTAAAATTGAAAACAGCGATATAACAAGCTTTATTGGCAATTTACCATTTTCGCCAACAGATGCACAAATGCGCTGTATAAGCGAAATGTTAGGCGATTTTAAAAACACAACACCTATGAACAGGCTTTTACAAGGCGACGTTGGCAGCGGCAAAACCATGGTTGCGGCGGTAGGCGCTTTTGTTATGGCGCAAAACGGCTACCAAAGCGTTTTGATGGCTCCCACTGAAATATTGGCGCTGCAACATTCGCAAACGCTTGAAAAAATGCTTGCACCTTTAGGTATAAAAACGGCTTTATTAACAGGTAGCGTTAAAGGCAAAGCTAAAAAAGAGCTTCTTATGCAAATAGAAAATGGCGATATTCATTGTATTGTGGGCACACATGCGGTTTTATCTGACGGGGTAGTTTTTAAAAACTTGGCATTTGCCATAACAGACGAGCAGCACCGTTTTGGCGTTAACCAGCGCGCAAAGCTTGCCGCAAAAGCGCAAAACCCACATGTTTTGGTAATGAGCGCAACGCCCATACCGCGCACTTTGGCGCTTTTAATGTTTGCAGATTTGGATATAAGCCTTTTAGACGAAATGCCAAAAGGCAGAAAGCGCATAAAAACTTACGGCATAACAAGCAAAAAGCGAAAAGATATGTATGGCTTTTTGCGCGCGCAAATGCAAAGCGGCAGGCAGGCATATATTGTGTGCCCGGCTATTGATGAGAGCGATGAAAGCGACATACAGGCGGTTAACAGCTATTTTGAGCAAACCGCACAGCCGCTTTTGCACGGCTTTAAAGTGGGCCTTATGCACGGAAAAATTAAAGCGGCGCAAAAAGCGCAAATAATGAACGAGTTTAAAGAAAACAAAATTAATGCACTTGTTAGCACAACTGTTATTGAAGTTGGCGTAGACGTTGAAAACGCAAATGTAATAGTAATTGAAAATGCCGAGCGCTATGGCCTGAGCGCACTTCACCAATTGCGTGGCAGGGTTGGGCGCGGCGCTTATGAGTCGCACTGTATACTTATTAGCGATAACACAAACGATGCAACAAAAGAGCGCCTTAGCTTTTTATGCAATAACGCAAACGGCTTCGACATAGCAAAGTACGACTTGCAAACGCGCGGCCCCGGCGATTTTTTCGGTAAGCGCCAGCACGGCTTGCCAACGCTTAAAATAGCCGATTTAAACACAGACACACGCACACTATACGCCGCACAAAAAGAAGCCGCCGCCATTATAGAAAGCGACAGCACATTACAAAAAAGCGAAAACGCAACATTGAGAAAACTTGTGCTTGCGATGTTTGGCGAAAAGCAAACTGCGCTGAATTAGATGAAAAAGTTATAGGTTTTAGCAAGAAAATGTTGAAATTAAAAACGCAGCAGCAAAATGTGTTTTTCGTTTTTTATTGTTCAAACATTTGCTTTCTTTAAAGCTTTTTTGAACATAGCATATTATTTGTTTTTTACTGTACACTTTAAGTTTTACGGTTTGCCCTTGCTTTCAGCGTAAAAAGCAGCAAACGCAAAACCACCTTTATTCAAACCACAGGCAGCCAATATTTTCAAAAAAGAAAGGAATGCAAGTTTTGCACCAAAACCGAGAAAACTTGCCCAAATTATATGCAAGGAACAATTGTGAACGCAATAGCCGTTTTAATAGGAAGCGGCATAGGCTTACTTATAAAAAAGGGCCTTAGTAAAAATTACGAGCAGGCGCTTTTTAAGGCCTTAGGCATAGCGGTTTTAATTGTAGGCTTTAACGGTGTTATAACATCTATGATAAGCTTTAACGGCGAAAAACTTGCGAGCAGTGGCGAGTTAATGCTAATTATCAGCCTTGTTTTAGGCACGCTAATTGGCGAAAAAATAGGCATAGATGCGCGCCTTAGCGGCATTAGCCTCGCTATTGAAAAGCGCTTTAAGCTAAGCGGTTTTGCGCGCGGCTTTGTAAACGCAAGCCTTCTTTACTGCGTTGGCGCAATGACAATTGTAGGCGCTTTAAACGACGGCCTTTTTGGCGACTCTTCTGTGCTTTATACAAAAAGCATGTTAGATGGTATTGCAAGCATTGTTTTAAGTGCAACTATGGGGCCGGGCGTTGCGTTTTCCGCAATTCCCGTGCTTATATATCAAGGGGCAATAAGCCTAACGGCAGGTGCGCTGCAAAATGTTTTACAAGGGCAATTGCTAAATGAAATTAGCATGGTGGGCTACAGCCTTGTTATTTGCACAGGCTATAATTTT
>CAYJLG010000075.1:3262-5989 GCA_964371035.1 uncultured Clostridia bacterium
AAATGAAATTAGCATGGTGGGCTACAGCCTTGTTATTTGCACAGGCTATAATTTTCTAAGTGAAAACAAAATAAAAAGCGCAAACTTACTGCCTGCGCTTTTTGTTCCGCCATTATGGCAGTTTATTCTGTTTGTTCTCTCGTTTTTAAACACGATGTAGCTTTAGGCTTAAAAGCATGTAAGGCACAATGAACGCTGGTTTATTTGGGCAAATTTTTGCGCTGTGCTGTAAAAATATTCACTTGCAGTACAAAAAGCGTTTCTCACGGCTCAAACTTAGCTACCTATTGGCCGCCGTTTAGCCCTCGCTAAAATTCTTTGGCGGCAAATATGTTTTCAGACATCCTCACAGATACTACCCAAAGTATAATTGCTAACAATATTGCAAAAGGTAATATAAATATTATATTTGTTAATTTGTTGGTTACGGCTGCAAGTGTTATTAAACCTATGGCTCCGCCGGCTATTACAAAAATTAGTATTAACCATACACGCGCTTTTTCAATGCCAAATTTTAATTGTAAGGGGTATAAAACGGGTATAATAATTGCGCTTACAGCAAGGCTGCTTAAGCTGCTCATAAATTGGTTTTCAAAGCTTTGCCCAAAAAAGCTTTGAATAACAGCTATTACAGCACATAAAATAAAACAGAGTAAAAGCGACATTAAAATTACAAAATAACGTGATAACACAACATGTTTTTGCTTTATCGGCATAGTTTTTGCATAGCGGTAAAAATTGCTTTTTTCATCTAAGCTCCCAAGAGAGCTTAGCATCATAATAGGGATAATGCAAAGAAGCATAGGCCCCATATTATTAATTGCGCCCATGGCGCTGTAAAACAAAACCAATATTATATATGTGCGAAGCATGGTTTTCAGCATTAAAATATCTTTAATAATTAAGCCTTTCATTATGCGCTCCCCCTAATAAAATTAATCATAATATCTTCAATTGTGGTGTGCTCTGCGCTAATGCCTTGCGGCAAAGCGCTTCTTTTAACAAGCGCCTGCGCGCCGTAAGAGTTTTCGCTTTTGTTTATTACAGCGCCCTCTTCAAGCGAGCTTAAAACCTCTTTTGTGCATTTAACTATTGCGTATTTGTTTAAAAGTTCATCTTTCTCTTCGCTAAAAAGCACTTTGCCGTGCGAAATGCATGTGATGTAATCGCAAATTTTTTCAAGGTCGCTCAATATATGCGAAGATATTAAAACACCGTTGTTTTCATCTTGTATGAACTCTAAAAATATATCTAATATATCCTCGCGCGCCATGGGGTCAAGCCCGCTTGTAGGCTCGTCTAATATCAAAATTTTGCTGTCGTGCGAAAGGGCAATGGCTATGCTAAGTTTCATCTTCATGCCTTTAGAGTAGTGTTTAACCGCCTTTTGCGGCAGTGAGAATTTTTCAATATAATTTTCAAATGCAGCGCTATTCCATGTTTTATACGAGTTTCTCATTATAAGCTCAATATTCTTTGGCAAAAGTGCGTCCATAAAAGCAAATTCTTCAAACACAACGCCTATGTTCTCTTTAAGCTGTTCGTTTTGGCTTATGTTGCCGCTGTTTAGTATTTGAACTTCGCCGCCGTCCTTATTTATTATTTCTAAAATCAGCTTTATTGTTGTGCTTTTTCCTGCGCCGTTTTCGCCTATTAAACCCATAATACAGCCCTTTGGCAACGAAAAACTAACATTGTTTAAGCTAAAGCCTTCATATGTTTTGTTTAAGTTATCAACTTTTAGTATATTTTCCATAGTTATTCCCCTTTGTAAATTGTTTGCAACATGTTTTGTAAATCGTCTAAACTCAAATCGCAAATTGCGGCTAAATCGCAAGCGTCGCTTAAACGGCTTTCAATTTGCTTTAAATATTCCTCTTTTACAAGCTGCAAATTTGGCTTTCCCACAAAGCTTCCTTTGCCTGTTTGCGATATAATAAAGCCGTCTCTCTCAAGCTCTTCATAGGCGCGTTTTGTTGTTATAACGCTAATTTTAAGCTCTTTCGCAAGCAAGCGCATAGATGGTAGCACATCGCCCTCTTTAAGCTCTTTATTTAATATTTGCGCTTTTATTTGTGTGTATACTTGCTCGTAAATTGGTTTTGTGCTTGTGTTGCTAACTATAATTTGCAAATTATCACTCCTTGCAATATTGTATATACTCAATATACACAATATTTATAATTTTGTCAAGCGAAAAATTAAAATTTTACTGTTTTGCATTGTTTTTTAATAGTTTGCTTTAAATAATGCAGGCGCAAGGTGAAAGTGTATTGAATACGGTTAAGTATTTAGCAAATAATAAAAGGCGCCTGTTTTGCAAAGCAAAATATTATTATAAACTTAAAATTTATATTATATGAGGCACGAATATAATATAAATTGGCATGTGTGGCATTCTTGCCCCACGCCATAAAATAACTGCTGTGCGTTACCAGCGGAACGGAGAAAAAATGAACAAGCCCGATTTTAGCAAAAGCGAAATATTGCTGTGCTTTTATCGCAGTATATGCGTTAGCGTTTTTTTACTTTTAGCGTTTGCACTTATACATATAATTGGCAATGCAATTATGATAACCTCGCTTGCCGCAAGTGCATTTATTGTGTTTGCGTTTCCAAAGGCACATGCGGTGTTGCCGCGCTTTATATTGGGCGGCTATTTTTGTGCTAGCTTATGGGGCGGTATTGCGGCGCTTATTTATAATGCTATTGAGCCGTCTTTCACAG
>CAYJLG010000075.1:5999-6529 GCA_964371035.1 uncultured Clostridia bacterium
CCATGTTGCTTGTTTGTATAACAGTGGCGTTTTTAACAACATTTTGCATGACACTTTTCAATTTTGAGCACCCACCTGCTGTTGCATTCGCAATATCGCTTGTGTTTGTTCAAAACCCAATTACCATGGCGGTGTTGTCTTTGCTTATTGTTAGCGCGCTTTGCATAATTAAAAAGCCGCTTGCAAGTATTATGCTAAAATTATCGGGCAAAAGTAAAGAGGGCGACGAGAAGTAATGGATATATAGAACTTTTCATAAAAAAGCAACAGCATATATAAAACTGTTAATAAACAAACAACCTGTCACTATCAAAATTGATAGTGACAGGTTGTTTTATGTAGATTATGCTTATTTTATTCAACTTTATTTTTAATATACTTTACTAGAGAAACACTATACCACACAATAACAATAAGTGCTGCTGTAACTAATACGTATGTAAAAAACCAAAATTGTCACCTCGCAAAAAAGGAATTATTGCAAAAAGACAACTACCAACCACTGATAAGATATCTCTTTTAGGATTAAT
>CAYJLG010000076.1:0-6320 GCA_964371035.1 uncultured Clostridia bacterium
AGATAATGCAAATGCGCATTGATATGGGGATACCTTATGACGACTATGACTGGAAGAGCCAAACATTAGACAGCATGGTGTTTTACAATAATGGAATAAATGAAATTATTATGAGTGAAGGTGAATTTTCTGTATATGGTTTTAGAGATGCAGACACTTATGAGGAATATGTAACTCTTTCAAATCTCAAAATAGATACTCGTAAAGATAGGCTTGCAGAACTCTATCATTCGCTGGAAGTTGACGAACCTGCTTACGAACTAATTGTTGATGCGAGATCAAGCACATATACTTCTCTTGAAATATCAGTGATTGCAATCACAATGTTGCTTATATTTATGGGCTGTGGTATGATGTCTAGCGAATTTTCAAAGGGTACGATAAGAATGCTTGTTGCTCGCCCTGTTAAACGTCAGTCAATATTTTTTGCAAAGCTTACTTCTTTAGTGATTGTCGGACTGGGACTAGTGATTATTTCTGCAGTGATTAGTACGATTACCTCTGGATTTTTATTTGGATTCGCTGATTTTGGAATAGACGTTGCAAAATCAGTTGATGACACTTTGTCTATATATAATTACTTCTACTTTCTTTTCTCTGAAATAGTTGTAACATTAGGTGGTATGGCACTTGTGATCGCACTACTCATAACACTTTCTACAATAACAAAAAGTGCGATATTCTCACTTGGCTTTACAATGTTACTTTATATGTTATCAGCACCAATTAGCGCGTTCTTTATCTCATCAAGCGTTGTTAGACACAGTTTCCTTCCATATATGAATGTCGGTTTGATTAGATTAGTGCCTGATTTAAACAATAGCATTTGGGGAATGGGATATGACTTGAATTTAACTTTAGGAGCAATTGCTTTAACTGCAATTTCAATAATAATCAGTTTAATTGGCTGTATCGTTTTTGTTAAAAAAGATATTAGAAACTAAGTGTAAAATAGAAAAGATTCGGTGGAGAAATATCCAATCGAATCTTTTTTTCTCTACTCCAACCATTTAAGTTTCTACATTCATCAGCATTGACGAGAATTAACTTTATCCTGAGGTTTGGCTGTTTTTTGACAGGCGGCTATTCATTAATGAACATCAATATATGCTTGTAATTCATCATGATAAGCTACCATATCCAAAGTCTGTATGTCCGTATTTTTATTTAGTATTAAATTTGGTAAGTAATGTGGAGTTTTACCACCTATTGCCATAGATTTTATACAGGTAACACATTGCACGGCTACATTTTGACAGGGCATTTGGCTTGCTCTTTTCTTTTGCAATTCATGAAGTTTTTCTAAAGATACTTTACCATATGCACTATCTCCACAACAAATTGCATTTTTCCCTGAAAAATCACTTTCTACAATATCAATATTCATTTTTTTCAAAACACTTCTTAAAGCACGTTGTTCATCAGGTTTTTCACGATAACTACAAGAATCTTGCACCGATACTGTAAGTCCACTGTGATCAGGAAGTTTTAAATCTTGAATAGTATCCAAAATTTCCCATAGCGATATGGTTTGTATTCCGTCATATAAACTACGAAACCTCCTATCGCAACCTGCACAATTATTAATAATAGTGCTACCTTTTTCTAATTGTGGTTCGTGTTGACAACAAATGTTATGTGATTTAACATGACCGAAGTTTTTATTTAATATTTTCAATATTTCTTCCGACAAATCTGGATTATAAATGTTCATTGCACAACCTGGATTCCAATAACATTTATTCATGTCTATTGACTCAATGTCTATACTTGGCAATGGTAATATACTCATAATTTTCACTCTCCCCTTTTTATTTTGTTATAAATAATATATAAGCTATTATACCATTTGCCCTGTTTGATTTCTACCTAAATTTGTACATTAAATTTTTAAGGAAAGAACAAAATGTAGACTTTTGAGGATTGAGCATGTTACAATTAAGAAGTAATGATTATATAAAACTATCTTATGGTGATACTATTGAATTCTATGAATTGATAGATGATACATACTTAGGGTCACTCCTAAGTAATAAAGGGGATTGATTTTTGTTGTGATGCCTTAATTGTAAATATGTGCAATCAAAAATCATCTTAAATTAAGCAATATAGGAGGAAGAGAAATGAATATAAAAGAAATCTATGAAAAATTTGATAAAATCGGATGTTTATCCTTTACAACAGTTGATGAAAACGGTGTGCCTGAGTCAAGAATCGCTCATCTAAGGGCTTTCGACGATGAAGGTATATATTTTATGACTATGTTTACTAAAGATTTTTACATGTATATGAAACAAACCAAATGGCTATCTATTTGTGGATTAAATGCTAAAACACAGGTAGAGCATGACACAGATGGATTACCTATTTTTGAAGGTGGCTACGCTATGCGTATGACAGGTAAGGTTAAGCAAGTATCTATAGATGATATAAAAGCGAAAAATAATCCAATTTTTGATTTTTGCATTAAAGACCAAGAAAAATATCCCGCAATGGTAGTTTTTTGTATTACAGAGGGATATGGAGATGTTTTTGATTATGATTTTGAAAAGATAAGTCGTGAAAATAAACTTCAAAGAGAATACTTTTCATTTGGTGGCGCGAAGGAAAAAACTAAAGGATTAAGTATTGATAGAGATAAATGCATTTTCTGTGGTGTATGTAAGGAAAAATGTTCTTTCCTTGCCATTAATGAAATTGATGGGATGTATTCCGTTGATAAGTTTCGTTGTGATGAATGTGGCGATTGCTATATACATTGTCCGGTAAAAGCAATAACATATAGAGGTGAGAAAGTTGAATAATATATTCAAATAACGCAAAGGTAAATTATAGGGCAATCAATTTTATTTGATGATGATATAAAGCCAACATTGCATGAACTATTAAATAGCTAAATTAATCCAGTAGCGATTTGTGAGTGTTCCTTGTGGATTAACAACTTGATTTTCCAAAACTCCGCCGCAACTTTCAATTGTTTTGGCAGAAGCGATATTTTTCGTGGCACAAGTTAGCAACACTTTATTAAGGCCTAATTCCTTTAAAAACGGAACAACCATTTGTAGCATAAGTTTTGCATAACCATTGCCACGTTTAGATGGCCTTACACCATATCCAATATGTCCACCAAAGTTCAACAGTGATTCGTTTAATTCGTGTCGAACATTGATAGCACCTATGATTTCATCTTCCAAAGTTAAGTAAAATGTCGTAGCGTTTACAAATTCGGGTGGTGCATTAGTTTCCATTTTGGCACTATCTTTTACAAAATCCTCGAAACTTCTTTCAAGCAACATCGCTGAAAATGGAGTAATTTCCTCATTATGCTCCGCCCACTCATCCGCGAAGTTATTATATTCATTTTTCATATCAAGGCTGATTTTTTTAAATTCCATATTTTTTTATAATCAACAGACGGTCAATCTATATTCTGCTGATTAAGCTCCTCTCTTTTCCAAAGTAGTATTTGTCTATTTTATGTTATCAAAGTAATCAATAGATGTATTTTATGTTTCTAAGCGCTATAAATTCAGTTTATTCGTTACTATTCAAAGTCAAATGAAATTTCAACGGGAAAAAATAATAAAATCTGTCGCCGAGTACTCCGATTGGGAAGTTGTACGATCACTTTTGTTCAGAATCTCCAAAAGATGATAGTCAAGAAGGTCATACCCACGTTGGGGAGAACCTTCACAAAAATTTCACACAACTTAATCCAATCTACATAAGGCTTCCATACTTTATTATTTTTTCCTTTGTACACTTTTATCGACTGTGAATAGCTACAGTTTATTCGTCAATATCTAAATTACTATTTATTTTTTGTTGCTTTTTATCACTTAAGTAAAACAATAGCTTTAGCACCACAAAAACCCCAATCGTAGCACTTATGAAACTTACAACAGCAACTGAAATTATATGCATAACAATCGTGTCTTCAACTACATCACCATATCTAAAGTAATTTTGAGTTGTGTTTATAATTGTTATGACAAGCCCTGTAAATATACTCTGAATAATAATTAGCGTATTACTTTTCTTATTGTTTGATGGATACACTTCGTTGCCTTTAATCATATTAAAGATTAGCAAATATATTGACATAGAAATAAAAATAACCATTTCTACAATATAATGTGAAACAGGAGATTCTAAATATTGTTGCACAAGTACAGAAATTAAAAGTATCAACCACACTATCATAAAACCATCACTTTGAATTTTTCTTTTTGATAAGATTATTCTCTCATCTCTTATTTCATTTTTCATAGTTCTTCCTCCCAGAATAAGTCGTTTAATGTTTTTCCAAGTGCCTTACAAATGGCAATGCATAAATTTAATGTAGGATTGTAATTACCTGCTTCAATTAATCCGATAGTTTGTCTTGTGACACCAACGGCTTTTGCTAAATCGTCTTGTTTCATATCACATTCGATTCGAGCAATTTTAATTTTTTTGTTTTTCATAGACAACCTCCTTACAAGCATAATAACATATGCATTGCATAATGTCAAGTATATATTGCATAATGTTTTATATAAATAGCAAGCTTTAATTCAAGCCTGCTAAAAACTATTCAATTTCAACTAACTTACAACTTCGAGTTTATTAATGTTAGAGCGCTTAAAACTTTGTTTGCTTAACACTCATTCAATTTGAAAATCTTTACTATCTAAATTGTCATAATAGGATTTTGCTGGTGAATAATCTGTTATTTGGTTTTCTTCTAAAAACAACTCTGTTAGGTCATTTAAATTTCTAAGAGGTTCTATATCTCTTATTTTATTCGAATTTAAATGTAATACTTTCAAATTGCTTAAATTGCTAAGTGGAGCCAAGTCACCTATTTCATTGCCCCATGCTGTCAATTCTTCCAATTTGTCCATATTGATAAGTGGAGTCAAATCACTTATTTGATTAAGAGTTATACTTAATACAGTTAAGTTAGTAAGATTTTTTATTGGCTTTAAGTCGCTTATTTCGTTATCTCTTAATCCTAAAACCGTTAAATTCTTTAAATTACGAAGAGGTTCTATATCTCTTATTTGGCCGCCTATAATTAATTCAGTTAAATTGGTAAGATTCCTTAATGGTTCTACATCGCTCACCTTGTTAGCATGCATATTTAAATGCGTTAAATTATGTAAATTACTAAGAGGCTCTATATCTCTTATTGCATTCAAACGCATGCTCAATTTTTCTAAATTATATAAATTTCTCAATGGATCTATATCTGTTAACCCATTATAATTATAATCTATTGATAGAATTGTCAAATTATTCAGTGCATTTAGAGGGCTTATATCAGATAACCTATTCTCATTTAAATTCAATTCCTTTAAATTTATTAAATTTTCAATGCCAATAAGATTTTCAATATTTTTCTGAGATGCATCTAATTTTGTTATTTTACTTACGTCACTTTTATAAATATTTCCTTGCTGAATATTTATTGTTTCTCTTATTGCTAACTCTAAATTTTTATCTGCAAATTCCACAATGTAATCATCTTCAGAGTATAGGTTTTCAATATCATTTTCATGTATTACAGTATCATCTGCAATATTATCATTTGTGCATGCTGTACATAAAAATATGCTTAAAGCTACTATTATAATAACTATCTTTTTCAATTGATTACCTCCTAATAAACGGAATTATTGCATGTTTTCACAATAATCACAACATATATTATTGCATCATAATTCGGCGATCTAATCTTGAAACTCTTTATCTTACTTTTGTCAGTTATCAATCTTGCCTTTATGCTTAAACTGATGATTTTTTCAATTACTTGTGTTTTATAATCCATTCATATATATAATCATATTTGCTTGTTCCACTTGCTATGGATAAACCGAGTTCAATCAATTCTTCTTGGCTATAAGTTATATCTACTTGATTTAGCTTTAGTGTCATGAGCATTGTTAATATACCAATACGTTTATTTCCGTCAATAAATGCATGATTAGAGATAATTGCAAATGCAAGTCTTGCTCCTTTTTCTTCTATTGTGGGGTACCTATCAACATCATCAAAAGAACTATTTGCACTTGCTACGGCAGACTACAAAAGCGAAATATCTCTTATTCCATCTAATCCACCGGTTTTAGCAATAAGTTTACTATGGATAGATATAATTTCACTCACTGTCAATAGTATCATTTCGCCAACTCCTTAAATGCCTCTAAGTTTTCATCAATCAAAAAATCGGCTGTATCTGATATTGTTTTTGCCCTTTTTGCTCGTAGTTCTTGAATTTCATCATATTCGTCAAAATCAACCAATACATATCGTGGCTTATTATTTTTTAGAATAAC
>CAYJLG010000077.1:0-4042 GCA_964371035.1 uncultured Clostridia bacterium
AATTACCCGAAAAGACAACTGAAATGCCCATATTGCTTGTCAAAAAAAATCGTGAGAATATTTTGGTCAACTATCGTATAAAAAATAAATCTATCATTGCCGACGGTATTTTTGATGAAATGATTCTTGTTATCGGAGTTGGCAGAAATAAACAACAAATTACCATAATAAAAGATTGATTTGGAGGGAAAGCATGAGAAAATCTTTATTGTTATTTATTTTAATTGTTTTTTCACAAGGTTGTACCGCAAAATATTATGGGACGGGCGGTTCTTTTGTCGGTGAACTGCCAAGTGATGTGGCTTTGATTGCCATTTCTCAAGATGTGGTAATGATGTTAAGCCAAGAAAATGCCCCCGGGCATACAGATATAAAGGTTTTAACTCCAAATAAAAAAGAAAATCCTATTTTTAGTCAAATTTTAGAAACTGAACTGAGGCAAAAAGGTTTTACTCTTTCTGAAAATGCTGATTTGGAAATAGGATATATTCTTGATCGCCTTACAAGCAATGAATTTGCAAATGACGGAAGCCTTGAAGAATTATTTTATATTCAGCTACGTTATAACGATACTATAACAAGTAAAATATATGACGCTCTTGGTAAATCCATGGGCAATTGGACACGCACGACTGCCCCAATCAAAAGAAAAATTATTGATACGGAAAAGCTAAAGACTATTGTTATGGAGCAGTTATGAATGCAGACAATTCCCCAAACAGTTTGATGGCAAGGCCAAATGCTACAAGAATGAGTAAAAAGCCTCTTGTTATTATAGGGATTGTGGGTTTTCTCTTGTTCGGAGTGCTATTTTGGAGCGTAAACTATGGTTCTCTACCCGAAGAGGGGGTGGACAAACAAAAGGAGGTTGCCATTTCGGAAAGTGAAGAACAGCCTTTATGGCTTGTGGAAGGAAGCGGACTGACTCTTGATCCAAAAACAGAACAAATCAGCGGAGTTATCATTACTAAAGAATCTGATAAATTACAACAAGAGATAATAGATATTCCGGAACAGAAAGAGCAAGTTTTACTTATCCAAAACAAGGGGTTAACCGAAGAAGAACAGCATTTAAGGCGTATGAAATCACAAGCCTATCTTGAGGCTTTAAACTCTCCTTTGCTTTCCAAAAAATTTAGCCATGAAAACAATAATATGCAACAAGGCACAGGTAATGAGGGACTTAATAATACACAAGTTGGATTTGATAATTTGTCATCAAGTCCGACTTTAAACCAAAGCTCTTATGATGTAAGTGCCGACAAGGATAAAGAAGCATTTTTTGATAGGGCAAGGCAAGCTGACAATGCATGGATTTTAGACAGTGCTCGCACAAAAGGGCAAGATTTTGAAATAAAAACAGGAACGGTTATTCCTGCAGTTATGATTACAGGAATTAATTCTGAGTTACCTGGTAATATCATCGCTCAGGTTTCTCAGAATGTTTATGACAGCAGTTCGGGGCAAAATTTACTTATTCCTCAAGGAGCAAAACTTTTTGGGGAATATGACAGCCGTGTTATTTATGGGCAAAGCCGAGTGCTTGTGGCATGGAATAGGCTTATTTATCCCGATGGTTCAGCCATAACACTACCTGCTATGCCGGGGTCTGATATGGCAGGCAATGCAGGTTTTAATGATAAAGTCAATAATCATTATTTTAGGATTTTTGGTTCGGCAATTCTCATGTCACTTATCACAGGGGCAACTTCTTATGCCATTGATGGGGCAAGTGGTTCTTCCGAAGATGAAACTTCCCTACAATCACAAATGACAACTGCCCTTGCTCAGCAACTTGGTCAAGCAACCACCACCTTACTTGAAAAAAATTTAAGCATAAAACCAACCCTTGAAATTCGTTCGGGCTTTGCCTTCAATGTTGTACTTACCAAGGATATTATCTTTGAAACGCCTTATATGGCTTGGAGGTAAATTATGGCAGAACATGTTTATGGACTTGGTGAGAAAAAGAAAAAATCTAAAAAAGCGGTTATTTACTATTTGATTTTTCTTTGTGTATGGGCTTTGGTTTCCATGCAACTTTCCACTCAAATCTTGGCTTATCGCTTAGATTATCAACAAGGACTCGGAGATGGTCTTTTTACATTCTTTCAAATAAAATGGTATGTCCCTTGGAGGATTTGGGAATGGGGGCAAGTGTCTTCCATCACTAATATGGCAGACAATGCCATAATGTATGGGCAATGGCTTTTTGTTATTCCTCAACTTTTGGCTTTTGCCATATTTATGCTTTTCTTTTTTCCCCATGGCAATAAAAAATTACATGGTTCTGCCCGTTTTGCTTCACAAGAAGAGATTAAAAATATGGGTTATTTTAATGGGCAAGGGGTTTATGTCGGAGGCTGGCTCAAGGGAAAAGGTAAAAATGCTACTCACATGTATTTACGTCATAACGGACCCGAACATATTTTATGCTTTGCCCCCACTCGTTCGGGTAAGGGCGTGGGGCTTATTTTGCCAAGCCTTTTAGCATGGCAAGGTTCAAGTATAATTTTGGATATCAAAGGAGAAAACTGGGCATTGACTTCAGGTTATCGTAAGTCAATCGGACATAAGGTTTTACGCTTCGATCCAACCGACACGACAGGAAGCAGTTGTAAATTCAATCCTTTGAATGAAATACGTCTTAATAGCCTTTTTGCTGTTCAAGATGTACAAAATATGGCCATGATGATTGTCGATCCCGATGGAAAAGGACTTAATGATCACTGGACAAAAGCCGCCTTTGCCTTTTTCAGCGGTATTATTTTACATTGTTGTATTATGGTAAAAGCCGAAAAAAAAAGAACGGCTACTTTAAACGATTTAGCCCTTATGCTAAGTGGTTATGAAAAAAGTATTCAAGACTTGCTTGATGAAATGTTTGAAACTGAACACATGTGGTCGCTTGAAAAAATATTCCCCGATATTGAAGAAAGCATAGGGCAATCTTTTCATGAATTTATAGCATCAAGTGCCATGGAAATGAAAGGTAAGGCAGAAAATGAAGCCAGTGGCGTTGTTTCTTCTGCCCTTGTGAATATGGCACTTTATCGTGACCCAATTATCACCATGAACACCTCGGACAGCGATTTCAATATTCATGATTTAATGAATTATGAAGACCCTGTTGACCTTTATTTGGTACTCAGCCCGTCAAGCATTGACAGAGTGCGTCCCTTGGTACGTTTGATTACGGATATGATAATCCGTACCATTTGCAAAGAAATGACATTTAAGGACGGAACAAGTGTAAAAAACTATAAACATCGCTTGCTTTTGATGTTTGACGAATTTACAAGCCTCGGAAAACTTTTCATCATAGAAAAATCAATTGCCTATGCCGCAGGCTATGGAGTGAAAATGTATTTGATTGTGCAAGATACTTTGCAACTTGACGGTGTTTATGGAAAGGAAAATGCTTTAATGGCCAACTGTCATGTGCGAATTGCCTATGCTCCCAATGTTATTGAAACTGCCAATAAGCTCTCTGAGATGACTGGCAAAACCACGGTTGTAGAAAAGAAAACCTCCTATTCCTATGGCAAAGGTGGAAGATCTCGTTCTGTAAATATTGCCGAAACGGCTCGTAACCTTATGACGCCCGATGAGTGCATGAGGCTTCCCTCGGCAGAAAAAGACGCTCAAGGCAATATTACAAAACCCGGTAAGATGTTAATTTTTACATCGGGGCAAAGTCCCATTATGGGTGACCAAATTCTCTATTTTCGTGATTCTACCTTTATGGCAAGGGCTAAAATTCCTGTTCCGGGTATTTGTGAAACCTATCCAAACGGAATAACAGACTCAATTTATAACCCACGTCCTCACTATTGGTATCTGACAAGAAATACTGCCCCAAAAATTGAAGAACCGACTGTTTTAATAAATGATGAAAAAGAAATCAATTTTGAAGATTATTTAAGTAGGTAATATAGCAATTTTGGAATTGCTATGGCGACTGCGAAAGCAGGCGTCCGCTGTTTTGGCGTAAGTGCAATTTACTTGCACGTTAAACGCCAAAGCAAAGCGTGCCTTTAAG
>CAYJLG010000077.1:4142-5705 GCA_964371035.1 uncultured Clostridia bacterium
AATTATGAAAATAATACTTGGTTTTATCATTTTTTTCTTTCTTGTGATTGCAGTATTTAAAGAGGTGGGTTTGACTGTAAATACTACTCCGTCACTGGCAAAAGGTATTTATTTCAAAGCAGAAAATCAAATTCTATCCTATGGGGATATTGTCAGTTTTTGTTTGCCTGAAAAAATGGCCATAGAGGTGAACGCAAAAGAATACCTTGGGCATGGCTCATGTGAAAATGGCTTGCGTCCCCTTTTGAAATTTGTGGCAGGGCAAGCAGGCGACATGGTGAATGTTGAAGATTATGGAATTTGTATCACTCCAAAAGGAAAGGATATTGCTTGTGTTTGGGGTTTACCAAAAAGTCAAGATAACAAAGGAAACCCCATAATAACACGGATAGAAAACTCTGTTATTTCGGAGGGAAAACTTATAGTTCTCACTCCCTTTGAAGACAGTTTTGACTCACGCTATTTTGGAGAAATAGAGGCTGATATCGTCACCAAGGTGCAACCTTTTTACACTTTTTATTAAACGAAGCCTCTGCACAAACATTCATCTAAAATAAAAAAGTTCATTCTAAAAACAGATTTTTATTAAAAACTAATAATTGTGCAGAGGTCTCTAAACAGATTAAATATGGGATTCAAATCATGGACAATAAGACATTTTTAAAAGTATCGTTTGAAGAAAAGGATAAAGTCAAAGAGCTTGGGGCAAAATGGGATAAAGAAAATAAGGCTTGGTTTGTGCCTAAAAATTTGGACTCTGCCCCCTTTAAACAATGGCTTCCAAAGCAAGAACAAATCAATCCAAAAGAAATAAGCGTGGAAGAAGAATTTGCACATTTTCTACAAGAAGAAGCAGGCCTTGATGTGGAAATACCAATTATGGACGGACAAATCCATAGGGCTTCGCTTATAGGCAGAGAATATGCCAAGGACGGTTCCTATTGCGGATTTTTAGACGGAAAACCGGCAGGTTGGGCAAAAAATTTTGTAACAGGTGAAACACATAAATTTGTGTCTGAACAAAAACTCAATTTATCACAATCTGACAGGGAAAATTTAGAAACGGAACGCTTGTTGAAATTACAGACAAGAGAGCAAGAAAGAGAAAGAATACAAAAGGAAACAGCTAAAAAATCACAAGAAATATATGCTTTTTGTCAAGAAGCCCAAACCCACCCTTATCTCGACAAAAAAGGAATTGAGCCGATTGAAGCAAAAGTCAATGAACTTAATCATCTTGTGGTGGCCGTTCGCAACGTGGACAATGAAATCAGAGGTCTTCATTATATCAATGAAGAGGGAGCTAAGTTTTATGAGAAAGGCATGGAAAAAGAGGGGAATTTTGCCCTTATCGGACAAGAAGATTTAACCTCTGCCAAACAAATTCTTGTGTGTGAGGGCTATGCTACAGGCGTTTCCTTGCACATGGCCACACAACTTCCCGTTGCCGTGGCTTTTGACTCGGGGAACTTGGAAGCGGTTGCCCTTAATCTCAAAGAAAAAAATCAACACAATAAAATTTATATTTGTGCCGACAATGACCATGAACTTGCAGAACGTCGC
>CAYJLG010000078.1:0-5592 GCA_964371035.1 uncultured Clostridia bacterium
CTTAATCCAATCTCCATAAGGCTTCCATATTTTATTATTTTTTCCTTATTTACACTAAAAATCGACTGTGAATTATAACTATAGACATTAGTTCCATTAAATAAAATTGAAAATCAATATTGACAAATCGAGACTACTGTTGTAAACTATAATTAGACTACAATAGTAGTCTCGTTTTAATAAAAACAAAGAGAGGTTTTAGATTATGAGTAAAAAGATAAACATAGCTGACAGCGAACTACCTATCATGAAGATATTGTGGGAAAGAGATAATTTGACTTCTCCTGAGATATTTGAAAACTTGGAAGGCAATAAGAGTACTCTTAAGACTTTGTTGCAAAGGCTTGTAACTAAAGGCGCTGTCGAAGCTACAGAGATAAATTCACGCACTTATCGCTATTCGGCTACAGTTAAAAAAGAAGAATACATAAAGAGTGAGCGAAAAGGATTTTTGCAAAAAGTTTTTGATGGATCTAAGGAAAAGATGTTACTGAATTTTGTGAAGGAAGAAAATGTAACCAAGGAAGATTTACAAAGACTCTTAGATATGATTGAGGAGGAATGATATGGCTTTTGATTTGTTTGTGATAGAACATGTATCGCCTGTGTTTTACAAGCTCGTATTCATGTCGCTTTCAGCAGTATTGATAGCGGGAATGATGTTGATAATCAGGCATATTTTTGACAAAAAGATACCACCTATGTGGAAATATTTGATGTGGGGATTGGTGATAGCCGCTTTGGTTGTTCCATATCGACCTGAGAGTGAATTTTCATTGACGAGCAATATATCAAAATTAGAAAATATTTCTTTTAGACAAGATGAAATAGATAGTAGAGAAGAATATGCTGAATACAAAACGATGATGTCAAAAGAGTTAGAATATAATACAAAATTTACGCAGGAAGAATTAGAGGCAGAACGAAGAGACTTTGACAGAGCGCAAGAAGGTTTTGAATCAAGAATAGATGTTTTACATAATTATTCTTTGATTTTTCAGGTCGTTCTTCCGACACTTTGGATTGTCGGTATAGCAATATATTTTATTGTGCTGTTGATAGGAAATCATAGGCTTAGCAAAAATATTTCCGGGCATGTATCAGATGACAGATCATATAAAAAATTGCTTGAAGATTGTAAGCATATGCTCTGTATAAAAAAAGATGTTGAGATAGTGGTTCAGGATTATATATCGTCTCCCGCTCTTATAGGAATTATAAAACCAAAGATAATTTTGCCTGAGTATGTAAAAGATATGGAGGACAAAAGTGTTTCATATATAATTTTGCATGAATTAGCACATTTGAAAAAATATGACATACATGTTAATTTTCTGATGATTGCATTGAGGGGCGTGTATTGGTTTAATCCTTTGATATTAAAAATGTTTAAGTATATGCGCGAAGACATGGAAGTGTACAATGATAGCTATGTGGCTAAGTATTTAGAAAAAGATGATAGCAAGGATTATGCTAGGTCATTAGTTGAAGTTTTGGGGAGAAGCAATAAGATATCTTTTATGCCAAAACTCATTTGCATGGTAGATGACAAAAACAATGTAGAACGCAGAATTTCAATGCTAAAACTTAAAGAAAATTTCGGGAAAAATAAAATTTTGGCGTCAATATTTTGTATCTTTGCGATGGCTTTATTGTTTATTTTATTCTTTACGCAGATGAGTAGCAATCTTACTTGGGCACTAAATCTACAAGTGGCAGATGTTGAAAAAATCGAGCTTTTTATTCCAACTAATAACGAAGATGAGCAGTACATGTTGTTTAGCGAAGGTGAATTTGATGAGATAGTAAGTTTGATAAATAAAAGCGCAGGCAACTATGTTTCAGAAATTAACCCAATGAATTTTGGAAGTTCACATATTTTCTATGTTGAAACTACTGATGAAAAAGTGCATGAAATAGCGTTCAGAAGCGATGAAAAAGGTATTGTTTATCTGTTTATAGATGGAGATGCATATGAGGTGGATTCTAATTTTGAAAATGAATGGATGTCTCGTAATTTTAACGGAAATGCACCTTTACCTCCTGATTTTCATGTTGGAAAAGTGCTTAATACAACAGCTATGGTCGCAGATGCAACAGATATTATGTATGAAAACAGAACGAAATATTTAGGTGATAATTCAGCTGTCGGAAATATACTTTCTGTATTGCCTATAACAGATAATAGTATCGTTTATGATGGATTTACTTTGAAAACAGATGATGAACCATATCGTCTCACAGTTTATTTCAACACAGATGCCATCACATATATGGAATATGAAAATAATTGGCTCGCATTTGAACAAAGTGGCGAAGTTTTATTTTCTCTTATTGAAAATGTAGATGAAATTCGTTTTGTAGTCAGTCATGGAAATGATGAGTCTAAAATCGGATTTGTGGTAGATATGGCACGAGAAGTCTTAGAAGAACCATATGGTGGAAACCTCTATGAGATGACAGAGACTAAGGAAGATTTTGAAGAGTTGCTTGATAGGATTTATGGTATAGAAAATGAAAATGATGATGTCGATAGAGCTTCTTTTGACGGCGAAGATATGATGCCTAATTCAACTGAAACTGAAACTGAACAAATTCATGAATTGTCAGAGGATGGAGACTTGAAGATTTATCCAAGAGATTTAGAAGGAATCCTTTTGAAAACAAATTCCGAAAAAATGACAGTTGATGTCTTAAACAACAAAGTTGAATTTGAGTTTATGGTTTATATACATGATAGCGAAACAGATGATGTCATAGCAGAGTTTACTCTAAATGATGTTGTACCGAAAAAAGAACATCATAACATGACTTCAGCTATAAATTATTACATCTCTACAAGCGAGGTTGATGATGAGATAATGTTGTTGATTACAGATTGATGCCTTGGCATGATGATGTAGAGCTTTGAGTACTAAATATGCAAAAATCCCTGCAAGAGGTGATATTATCGCTTTCTTACAGGGATTTAGTTTTTTGTGATTAATTAAAAAGGTTCGCCCTACTCTAAGCTATGCTTGAATTAGTAGGTCGTATTTTTTTTTAGTCTTCTGTATAGCTTTCGTCACTATCGACAGTCACCATGCTGTTTTCCCAACTTACGTCAAAATCAAATACCTGTCCTAAATCACGCAATTTAAAGAAGTTGTTGCCACCTATTGTGTATGCAGTCAAGCTCACTTGTTCGCCATCTAAGTAGATTGGTGATGAGTTTAAAGTCGCGATTTTAGATGTACCATCTCCCATAGTCATTTCTCCGCCTACTTCTGTATATGGCATATCACTTGTCATGTTGATAGCACTTTTTTCGCTATCCCAAGTTACTTCGAATTGTGAAGCTGTGCCATTAAGCACCTTTGCTACATCTCGAAGTTTAAAATAATTGTTTCCGTTTATCAAATATGCATCAAAAGCTGTGTCAATACCATCTACCAATATTTTTGAAGTTGTAGGAGATGCTGTTACAGTTTCAGGCATTTCTACAGGCGTAGTATCGTCTGTATCTTCTTCATCCGTATCTGATTCTTCTGTAGGGTTAGAAGGAGCTGTTTGTTTTGCTTCAGGAATACTTGCTATGACACTTCTACCATCTTTTGTAAGTAAAACTTTGTCCTCATCCTCTATGAGTTCTATATCATCATAGATTATCGGGAACACTTCATTTCCTTCTGTGTCTATTAGTCCTAATGTTCCAATATATGTTTCTCCTCCGTAAATATCATTATTGAATTCACCATAACCAACTAGAGCATATCCTTCATAAAATTGTCCGCTTGAAGCTGTATAATCTGAAAGTGGAACTTGAATCTCGCCTGTGTTGTCTATATATCCTATCTCTTCGCCGATTCTCACTTTAGCTAAACCTTCTGCAAAATTCCATGCCGCATCGAATTGATGAGGTATCACGATATTTCCTGATTCATCCATGTACCCAGCTTTGTTATCTTGTATTGTGCCTGCCATACCTTCCGAGAAGTCAAAAAACACATCTAATGTAAATGGTATTACTTCTTCTCCATCAGTATTGATATATCCCCATTTTCCGTCTTTTTCTACTCCTACGATGCCGTCTTGGAATCCAATTCCTGACACATCATCATAAATAAAAGGAATCACTTCTTCTCCGTCTGTATTGATAAATCCTGCTTTTCTTATACCACCTTCTTGTGAATCTACAACCCACATTAGGCCTTCTTCCGAGACAGGTCCTATATTTCCGCCTACAGTATTAAAGACATTATATCCTAAATCAAATGCATTAAAAATGACATTTCCTTCTGTATCTATTAAACTATGCATAAATTTAACAGAACTATCAACTTCTTCAGTATAAAATACTTGAGCATATCCGTTTGAAAAATCTTTTACATAGCTAGTATTTTCGGCATATCCTTCGTATACGATTATTTCTTTGCCATTTGTATCTAAAAAGCCATATTCACCCATTTCTTGAGTGTTGTAATCTAAGTAAGCCTTAGTTTTGAACGTCGCCATTCCATCTTGAAATTTGCCGATATCGCCATAACGTTCTGTAGGTACTATCACTTCTTCACCATCAGAATTTATGACACCATATTTTCCATCAGTAGTGACAACAGTTGCCAAACCTTCCGAAAACGACTTTACTTCCGCATATTTGTCACCTAAATCCACAATGATATCTTCAGCGATATCATCTGCAAAAACGTTTGTATTTACAGAAAATATCATGTTTACCGCTAATACGGCTGCAAATACACCTTTTAAAAATTTTTTCATTTTCTCTCTCCTTGATATATTGAATTTTAATATAATGTAGTTTAAACGTTACTATAATAAATGTGCAATGTCAAGATATTTTCGCAGTTTAATGGAATTTCAACGGGAAAGAATAATAAAATCTGTCGCCGAGTACTCCGATTGGGAAGTTGTACGCTCACTTTTGTTCAGAATCCCCAAAAGATGATAGTCAGGAAGGTCATACCCACGTTGGGGCAATACCTTCACAAAAACTTCACACAACTTAATCCAATCTCCATAAGGCTTCCATATTTTATTATTTTTTCCTTTGGACACTTATATCGACTGTGAATAGTAACGACATTTATTCTTCATAAAAATATGTAATCAAAAAATCCTTGACAATAACATAGGCAATGTATTAATATATTGATATAAACAGTTGCGATGAAGGAAATCAGTAGCTGCATGTAACTTTTTTAGAGAGCAAGTCGGTGGTGAAAGGCTTGTAAAGGCATGTTGTGAATTACGCTTCCGGAGCATTTGCGGGAAACCGCGACGTCTTAGCTCGGCGTTAACGAGAATAAGGCACTTCTTATGAGTGCAAATTAAGGTGGTACCACGGCTATTTCGTCCTTTTGTGATGAAATAGCCTTTTTGTATATGAAAATTAATTTTAAGGAGATAGAGAAAATGGAAAAAAGAAATGTTTTTGATGTATTGAAAGAGAGAGGATTTATTGAGCAATGCACCCATGAAGATGAAATAAGAGATGCACTTGGAAAAGAAAGAGTAACTTTTTATATAGGTATTGATGCGACGGCGGACAGCCTTCATGTAGGGCATTTTTTGACTGTAATGGCTATGATGCAT
>CAYJLG010000079.1:0-5314 GCA_964371035.1 uncultured Clostridia bacterium
AACGCTCATAAAACTATCACACAACTTAATCCAATCTCCATAAGGCTTCCATATTCTATTATTTTTTCCTTATTTACATCAGAAGTTGACTATTAACTAGTAACCATTTTTTTACAATTATTCTTAGTATGGTGATTTAGCTAAAATCACTTTTTCACACTCTATAGTTTTTTCTTCAAGTTCTTTAACTTTAGAATTCATTTCTGAGACAAATGCTTCATCTTTAATAGATGCTAAGTTAATCTTAGTATTAAGAAGTGCTGACAACACTGCAGTTCTTGAAAGCATAGCAGATACAAGTCCATCAGTCACAGCATTTGAATTTCCGCTCTCTACTACTCTTTTAGCAAGTGGCATTATTTCAAATGCATTGCAAGCTATTTCATAAGGAATAGTCGCTGCAATCTTTAATCCTTTTTGCATCGCTTCAGTTCTTGCTGATTTTTCTTCATCTGTTTCTTTAGGCAACTTCATAGCTACCATTACATCATTAAAAGAATTACTGTCTCTCAATATATCATCTAGCAAAGTTTCTCTTAACTTAGATGCTTTTTCTGCGATTTCTTTCATTTCAGTTTCAACTTCTTCATACTTTTTCTTGCCTACTGTAAGATTAGCAACCATCTCTGCTAAAGCAGCAGACAATGCACCACTCAAAGCCGCTATACTTCCACCACCTGGCACAGGTTCAGAAGAAGCTGTCATAGCAGCAAAATCTATCAATTTCATATCTTTCATTTTACACCTCTTTTAATTAAATTAATTTTATACTATCTTCCCGTTTTTAATTACAGTTTCAACTATATTTACACCTACATGATAAGGTAAAAAGTGTATAGAAGGAAATTCAAGTATAATTATGTCTGCTTTTTTTCCTACTTCCAAACTACCTATCTCTGCATGTTTTCCAACAGCAGCTGCAGCATTAATAGTAAGCGCTGTCACTATTTCTTCTATAGATAATCCCATTTGAATTGCTGAAACTGCAATCAATAAAGGAATCGAATTTGAAAAGCAACTTCCTGGATTTAAATCTGTCGCTAATGCTACTGCACAGTTGTTTTCTATCATAAATCTGCCTCTTGCATATTCTTCTTTCAAAGAAAATGCAGTGATAGGCAACAACGAACAGATAATACCTTTTTCAGCCATATTTTTAATACCTTCATCAGATGCTTGTAGCAAATGATCAGCGGATATTGCACCAAGCTCGGCCGCAAGTTCAGCTCCACCTAATTGTACTATTTCATCTGCATGTATCTTCAATTTCAAACCAGCTTGTTTTGCTGCCGATAAAAATTTTCTTGATTGCTCTACAGTAAAAACATTTTTCTCACAAAATATATCTGCAAATTCAGCTAATTCTTTTTCCTTTACTACAGGCAAAACTTCATTTATCATAAAGTCGATAAATTCATCTTCTTTTCCTTTATATTCAGGCAACACGCTATGAGGCCCCAAAAACGTTGATACAATGTCTATATCTTCTTGTTCGTTTAAAATCTTCATAGCTTCAAGTTGTTTGATTTCAGTATCTAAGTCAAGTCCATATCCACTTTTTCCTTCTACTGTCGTTACTCCAAATTTAAGCATCTTGTGAAGTCTTTTTCTACCTATTTCAACTAAATTTTCTAAAGATTCGCTTCGCGTCGATCTAACAGAATTAGCTATTCCACCGCCTCTTTCCATGATAGACATGTAGGTATCACCTCTTAATCTCCACGAAAATTCGTCAGCTCTATATCCACCAAAAACAAAATGAGTATGTGAATCTACGAAACCAGGTAGCACAGCTTTTCCGCTTGCATCTACAACTTTGTATTCACTTTCATTGTATTTTACTAATATTTCTTCAGTAGTTCCAACAGCTACTATAATTCCATCTTCAACTACTACCGCACCATTTTCAATCATGCCTATATCAGACATATCCTTGCCATGTTTAGGAGCTTTGCCTCTACAAGTAACAAGTTCTGATGCATTTTTAATTATAAGTTTATTCATTTCACACCTTCTTTAAGTACTTATAAGGGGCGGATAATATCCGCCCACATTTTTAAATATTATAACCTTGTTTCAAGTACTTGATCAATACTAAAGTTTTCAATTCTTAAATAGTATTCAGCACAATCAACTAAAGCTTGCATAGGTACTAAACCTATAACTTCACTGCCTACCACATTTACACCATATCTCATCGCTTCCATCTTTACAGTTTCAAATACTCTATAAACCGCTGATTTTGTATAGTCAGTCAAATTCATAGAAACTTGAACTATATTTCTTTCCTCTAACTCTACGCCCATAGCTTTAACATATCTAAAGCCACCACCTAAGTGTCTCACTTGCTTAGCTATTTTATCAGCTACGCTTAAATCGCTAGTTCCTAAATTAATATTAAAAGCAACTAATGGCATTCTCGCTCCGATCGCAGTCACTCCTGCAGTCGGATGTATAGTCTTAGGCCCAAAATCAGGCACCCATTTTTCATCTTGCATTTTTTCTGCCATACCTTCAAATTGTCCTTTTCTCACTGCAGCCAAATTTTCTCTGTGAGGTGCAGATGCAGATTTTTCATATAAGAAAAATGGCAAACCTAGTTTTTCAGAAGCTTCTTTAGCTACTTCTTTAGCAATCTTGTCAGCTTCTTCCACAGTTACATTCTTTATAGGAATAAAAGGTACTACGTCTACAGCACCCATTCTCGGATGTTGGCCTTCATGCTTAGTCATATCTATTACTTCAACAGCTGTAGAAATTGCTTCAACCATTGCAGCTTTAAGCGCTTCAGGTTCGCCAACTACAGTCACAACACATCTATTGTGATCTTTATCTGTACTATAATCCAGTAATTTTACATTTTCTTTTGCTCTAAAAGCCTGTACTATTTTTTCTACTTTTTCTAAATCTCTACCTTCACTAAAATTAGGTACACATTCAATAATTCTATTCATTTTTTTCTCCTCTAATTGTAATAAAACATATATTTATTTTAACTTACTATATTATTTATATTCTTTAAATGTTTTTTCGATTAAATCGTCACTTGCAATAAATGGTACAGTTATATGATCTTCACCTTCATTTAACTTGTTATATTCAATAGTAGTTTCAATACCATGTTCACATCTAGCCCAAGATCTTCTAGATACGCCTATCATAGTATCCCACGGCATTGCTTTGCCTAATATTTCATCTACTCTATCGCTACCATCAAGCACCATACCAAATCCACCATTGATAGATTTGCTGATACCTACGCCACCACCGTTATGCAAGGCAACTAAACTCATACCTCTTGCAGCATTTCCTGCGTAACACTGGATTGCCATATCAGCAGTCACATTGCTACCGTCTTTAATATTAGAAGTTTCTCTGTAAGGTGAGTCTGTTCCGCCTGTGTCATGGTGATCTCTACCCAACATTATTGGACCTATCTCACCTTTTCTTACCATGTCGTTAAACTTAAGAGCTATATCACGTCTACCATAAGCATCTTGGTACAAGATTCTACACTGAGTTCCAACTACAAGCTTATTCTTTTCAGCATCTTTAATCCAGATGTAATTATCTCTGTCTTGACCTCTTCTATCAGGATTAATTATTTCCATAGCAGCTTTATCTGTTTTTCTCAAATCTTCAGGATTTCCACTCAAACAGCACCATCTAAAAGGTCCGTATCCATAATCAAACAGCATCGGTCCCATTATATCTTCAACATACGATGGGAATATAAATCCTTCGCTTGTATCGATTCCATTTTTAGAAATGTCCTTACAACCTGCATCAAAGCAAGCTTTCATAAACGCATTTCCATAATCAAAGAAATAAGTTCCTCTATCAGACAATATTTTAACTAATTCAAAATGATGTCTCAAAGATTCATCAACTTTTTTTATAAATTCTTCTTTATTGTTATCAAGCATTTCTGTTCTTTCGTCAAAAGATAGTCCCTGTGGGCAATATCCTCCATCATATGGAACGTGGCAAGAAGTTTGATCAGAAAGCAAATCTATCTTGATATTATTATTAACAGCATATTCAAGAAGATCTACTATATTTCCGTGATATGCAATAGATACTGTTTCCTTTTTTTCCATGTATTCTTTAGCTGTATCAAATACTTCTTTTAAATCAGAGCTAACTTTTCCAACCCAGCCTTGTTCATGTCTAGTAACAATTCGTGAGTAATCTACTTCAGCTACTATACCTACACCATTTGCTATTTCAATAGCCTTAGGCTGAGCACCACTCATTCCACCTAATCCCGAAGTTACAAACAAATATCCTTTTAAATCTTTATCTTCAGGAATTCCAAGTACTTTTCTTCCTGCATTAACAAGTGTATTAAACGTACCATGAACTATACCTTGAGGACCTATATACATCCACCCACCAGCAGTCATCTGTCCATAACTAGAAACGCCCATAGCAGTAGCTTTAGACCAATCTTCAGGATTATCAAACATACCTATCATCATTCCATTAGTTATTAAAACTCTCGGGCTAGTCTTATGTGATTTAAATAATCCCATAGGATGTCCAGACATCATAACTAAAGTTTGTTCATCAGTAAGTTCTTCAAGATACTTCATAATAAGTTGGTACTGCATCCAATTTTGACAAACTTGACCTGTTTCACCATAAGTAACAAGTTCATACGGATAAAGAGCAACAACATGATCTAAATTATTGTCTATCATTACTTGAAACGCTTTACCTTCAACACAATTTCCTTTGTATTCATCGATAGATTTCCCATAAATTCTGCCTTTTGGCATATATCTATAACCATAAATTCTACCTTTTGTCATCAATTCATCTAAAAATTCAGGGGCCAATTTTTCATGCAACTCTTCTGGGATGTACCTAAGTGCATTCTTTAGAGCAAGTTTGATTTCTCTGTCTGTCAAATTCAACTCTCTCTTAGGTGCTCTTCTTATTCCTTCTTTAAAAACAGGATACTCAGGCAACACATTATCAAGTTTAATGGTCATCGATTCTGAAATGTTTTTATTAGTAATCATTTTTTCCTCCTAAAATAAATAATTTATTTTGCTAAATTTACCTCTATATATCACTAATTATAGAGTATCATCGTCGAAAAAACGTCTATAACTAATCAAGCTCCAAAAACTTTTGATAAATCAACAATGCCATTAAGCTGAGCTTAATGGCATTGTTATCATTTTTTTATTATTGAAGAAACTCTTAAAATTCTAAAGTTCCTATAGCTTCTTCTACTTTTTTGACTATGGATTCATCGATAATCAAATTTTCACATTTATTGATATCTTCGTATAAAGGTCTGTCT
>CAYJLG010000080.1:0-5280 GCA_964371035.1 uncultured Clostridia bacterium
CTAAAATGCTGACTCCTTCAAACTGAATAGTCAAAAATCCATACACTGCTGTTAATACAAGTGGTATCAATGTTTTGGTTTGTGAAAATGCAAATACAGAGATCAACACTAATATCCCTAATACTGCTATATTTCTAAGTTCCCATAAAAATATCGTTGCTTTTGATTTTAAGTGTTCGGGGTAGATATACATGTCGTGTCCTCACTTTCTATTTGTTCTTTTCTTAAAAAAGTAGCTATTTTATTCATTACAAATTCTACACAAGGTATGCAAACACTGTTGCCTAAAGCTTTATATCTTGCACTATCAGAAGCACTCGGAACGTTAGTCCATTCATCGGGAAATCCCTGTAATCTTTCACATTCAAGTGGAGTAAGTCTTCTTACAAGATTTCTTGTTAGTGCTAAGTTTTCAGAACCACCTCCGTTATTTCCACCCGATGCTGTTAAGGTAGCTACTTGATCATCATAGCCACCGAATGATGACTGTCCGAAAAGTTTTAGTTTTTTGCTTTCATTCATCGGCCCTACTATACACTTGTCCTGATTTACATAAACTGTATTTTTTCCTGTTGTGGTTCCCAAAATTTTTTGTTCATCTTCATTCACAAAATTTTGACCACTGCCACTCCTTATTACTCCTTTTATCTCCCACTGGGAGCAGTCGTAAACGTCCCCTTTATAATCTCTATGCATGAGTGCACCAACTACCTTTTGATAAGGCTCCATATCATACACTGAATGTATATCCCCGGTTGTTAATGTATATGATATATCCCTTTGACACCCCAGTCCATTTCCACCACCCATTCCACTTGATGCAGTTACAGTTGGTGATATTCCGTCTAATATTTCAGCATTAGGCTTTGTACTTGCTATTACCATCGGCTGTGGCACAAGTGGCGGATGACCGCTCATACTTGCTCTTAATGTTGGTGTTATATTTTCTTCAACATCCATTCTTTCGCCACCTTGATCTGCAAGGCATAACATTTTTTCTTTATCTGTTATATATTCATGTATTGTCGGTTCAATCAGTCCCGCTTGTATCATAAGTGCATCTTTTAACTGTTTCGGAAGTTCTTTTCCTCGTTCTTTTGCTCTGCGCAATATTCCTGCACATGCTATCTTACTCAAATAATATTTGGGGTGCGGTTGTTCCTCCAAAATCTGCGACAAGATAGATTCTTTTGCGCCTTTGGGCGACTCCCCAGTATTGGGCATTGAGAACACGCCAAGCAAGGCTAAATTCATTTGCCAATATGATTCCCCCAGAAGGTTTCCACTTCCCATCGAGAGGTCGAGGCACATACAAGGTGCTTTTGTATATTTTGACGATCTCTTCGAGAACGGCATGGAAATCTTCGCCTTCTGCTGATGAGAATGCTCCCGGGACATTTTCCCAAATAAAGTATCTTGGTCGAATAAAGTTATCTGTTCTGCCACGTTTTTTATCCTCCTCCCTCAATTCTTTTGTTATTCGTATTTGTTCCATAAATAGCCCTGAACGTTCTCCTTGTAGTCCTTTTCTTGCTCCGGCAATGCTAAGATCCTGACAAGGACTCCCGCCTGAGATTATGTCCACAGGCTGTAATTCAGAGCCTTTTAGCTTTGTTATGTCACCGACATGAAGCATGTCTGGGAAGTGATATTTGCTTACTTCCATAGGGAATTTTTCTATTTCAGATGCCCATAGAGGGATTATTCCATTTCGTATTGCTGCGAGTGGAAATCCGCCTATTCCATCAAACAGACTTCCCATCGTCAGTTGTGTTTTGACTTTTATTTTATTATCTTCATTTGTAATTTCTATCACCTCATCTATTGAATTTTTTTAAGTTAAATTTAAAACTAATTATTTCGTTATTACTTGTTTAATGTTTTTTGTCATGCTCATCGCTAATGATGCTGTGTGTGCTACTCCTACTACATTCGCTTTTGTCGATGTGTCCATTCCGAATGCTCCTGCTATTCTTGGCACTTCTCCTGCACTGAGCATTAATCCTAATCCGAGCAAGGCATTTTCTTTTAATACCATTAACCCTGCTGTAAGGATTGTTACTTGCAAAAATGATGTGAGGCACAATGCTACAATTTGTTTACACCACTGCACAAATCCGTCTTTATATCCTCTTGGTACACTGAACATATATAGGCTACCGACAGCTATTTGAATTAACAATATTCCACCTCGTTTGATGTTTGCAAAAAATACTTTTACTACTGCGTATCCTATCATTATTACTAAAAATATCGCAAAAAAGCCTACTATTTTTCCGTATATCCAACCAATGATATCATTCATTAAATCTTCTAATGAAAAATCGAATACAAACAACTTTCATCACCTCTTTTCTTTTATAAAAGCTAAAAAAGCACACCTTTTGGCATGCTTTAGCTGTTTAATCTTGATTTTTAATTTCCTAATTCATTTTTTCTGCTTGTTATCGTTAGTGCGATTTTTCCGCCGAGTTTAAATCCGTAGATAAATTCATGTTCGCATGTGAAGTTTTTAAGTTCTCTCATCGATTCTGAATAATTGTCTAATAGGGTGTTTTGCTCTTGTGATAGTGTGTTGCTTAGTTCGTTTTCTGCTCTATTAAGCTTTTCGACTAATTCTTTGTATCCCTTAATTTGATACATATCTCTTTCTGATGGGTTTATTTTTCCTGCGTATAGGTCGTTTAGTATGGATTCTTTTAGCATTTTTTCACCTCGATTATTATATAAAAAATGCAAGAGCATTTCTACCCTTGCACGTTTTCATTTTCAGTTGTATTTTCTTCTGTGTTTATTGAATTTAGCTCATCATTTGCTTCTGCATTAATTTCATCTGCTATTTCTGTATTAATTTCACCTTCTGTAGGTTCTGCAATTTCCTGTTTATCATTTTCATTAGATTCAAGTTCTGTTGCAAGAGTTTCTTCATCTGTAGTTTCAGCTGTAATAACGTACTCCGCTTCTTTGAGTGCTTTTTCTATAATGTTGATTATGAAGGTTTTTTGGCTTATTCCTGTTCTTTTTAGATGCGTTTTAACTCTTTCCATTAAATCTTGTGACACCTGTACTGCTAATGTTCTCATTTCTTGACTCATGGTTTGATCTCCTATTTCGATTAATTCATAATATTTTGTAATTATATTCGTGACATATTCACTTAGAGTGATTTCACTTTTTTCTTTTTCTGCAGTTATTTTGTCGTGCAGATCGACAGGTATTTTTGCTGACAATCTTTTTGTTTCCAATGTTTTTTCTCCTTTCGTTTTTTGTTAATCACAACACTACCACATAAGAGATGTAATAGCTATACTTATATTTGATTTAACCAAAATATATTTTGATTTTATTACTATAAACTATTCATAAAAAATTTTCTTCAAAAAACAAAAATAACCCTGGTAAGGGTTGTTTTTATAAGCATAAAATACTTAATGGGTATTGGGAATATATTGGTTATCGGGGGGATAACCGCTTTAATTATACATCATCACGATTTAATATACAAGCATTATTTTAGTGATGCTATGCTTTTATAAGAATATTATCTATGAAAATTCTTTTGAATAATCTAATAAAAGAAATTATCATCTATTTGCTTAATTATATCTGTCCACTTCCGATTTCAAATTGCTGTAAGAGATTCTATATCTGCTGCAAGCTAACTTTATCCCTAAAATATTTGTATAAGAACCGTGAAAACAAGTTTAATTTATCTTGAATCGATGCTACAGTTTTGATAAAATGAAATAAGAAAAAATTTTGATAATCTTCATATATTGATTTTTGTGTTAATGAGGGATTTATCTATATAATGATCGGAGAGTACATATGTCTAAATTGGAAATAACAAATATGGTTATGGTACAAAACCCTGATACAGGGGAGGTAGTAGTTCAGGACAGAATAAAAACTTGGCCTGGAATTTCTTTTCCAGGTGGCCATGCAGAAAACAATGAAACAATATATGACAGTGCCATTCGTGAAATAAAAGAGGAAACCGGTTTAGATATTTATAATTTAAAATCATGTGGTTTTATCTATTGGTACAATAATAAAACAGATGATAAATATTTTACTTATTTTTATAAAACTACTGATTATTCAGGTGAACTGATTTCAGAAACTGATGAGGGCAAAGTTTTCTGGACAAAAATAGAAAATTTTGAAAAGATGAATTGTGCTCCTAATTTTAAAGAGTATTTACCAATGTTTTTAACAGAGAAATATACCGAGGCTTATTGTTCGTGGAATGATGAAGTAAAGCCTGATATGTCAAAAGAGAATCCATGGGGTGTTATTTATAGGTAAGGTATGAGTAATTTGCCTACACCAATTAAAGCCACAAAAACACGAATTAAATTAAACTAACAAGTTACAAAAGCTGTGCTAATTCATTTTGGCGCAGCTTAAATTTTTTCCTACAAACCTATCACACTCCAGTTAATACTCGCATTGGGATAGTGGAAATAAAATTTGATATATCTTGAAACTACTATACATTTTTTGGTATAATGGTTGTAGTGGAGATTATCTCGGTAATCTTGAAGTGATAAAAAATGGCTGATATACAATCAAATTTATATAATAGGAGGTTATTTATGCGAATATTTCATGTTAGCGAAGAAGCAAATATTGAAACATTTCATCCAAGAGTCCCCATGAGAGATGATTTGGATAAAGCGGTAGGTCTTGTGTGGGCAATTAACGAAAATTGCTTGCCAAACTTTTTAACTCCCAGAAACTGTCCGAGAGTAACATATCATATAGGTGAAAAAACAACAAAGTCAGATATTGATAAGTTTTTTTCGTCAAGTAAAATTAACCATACTGTTGTAATTGAACAAAAATGGTTTAAACCAATGCTTGATGCAACTCTTTATTTATATGAATTTGATATTTCAGATTTTGAACTACAAGATGTTATAGCTGGATATTATGTTTCTAAAGTAAAACAAACGCCTATTAAAAAGCACAAAATAGATAACTTGTTTGATGAATTATTTAAGAGAAATGTCGAAATAAGAATGGTAGATAACTTATGGGAAATAAATGAAAAGATACAGAACTCTACTTTAAATTGGTCTATGTGCAGAATGGCTTATGCCCAACCAAGAAAATGAGCAACACTTGTATAGCACTGATTTAGTTAATGCTATACGCAAAACAAAACCACTCACGAAGTTGTAATTCTTGAGTGGTTGAATAAATTTTATATAATTTGGAGAACTTCAATATGAGTAAAAAAATGTATTTGGTTTTGGCGATTATATTTTCGATACT
>CAYJLG010000081.1:0-5041 GCA_964371035.1 uncultured Clostridia bacterium
AAAAAGCATCTTCAAGATAATAGTCGTCAGCATTTAAATAAGAGATTATCTCCCCAGACGACATGGCAAAACCTTTATTCATGGCATCAACTTGCCCATTATCTGGTTCAGAAATCCACTTTAAATGAGGGTATTTTTTAAGAATATCAAGAGTATTATCCGTTGAACCACCATCTATAATAATATGTTCCCAGTTTTTATAATTTTGTTTATGTACACTTAAAATAGCTCGTTCAATACTATCGCCACTATTAAAACTTGGAGTTATAATTGATATTTTATAGTTATATTTTATTTGTGCTAAATCATTACAGGTATACAATTGTTTATATACATCAGATTCTAAAATACTATTTCTGAAATATTCAGGAGTCATTTTGTTTCTAATTGAAAGATGTACTAAATATCTGTGAGCTGCAAACAGGGCATCATGATTTTCAGCCAAACTAATTGCGTGTTCATAAGAGCTATAGTATAAGGGGTAGTCTTTACCTAGATATTCAATAACTGCTGGAAGTTTATTGATTAATAGGGGGGTTGCACGAACAATGCATTCGATAATTGTGTTATTGGCACTAGCATCATAAAGGTCTATAAAAACAATATTTTTTGAAAGAAAATCATCATATTCATCATTTGCTACAAAATCAATGAACTTTGCTGTTTCATACATATGGCTTGAGAATGCACCTTTTTGCTGAAGGTATTTTTGCTCTAGCTCAAACATATACTTGTAAGAAGGATTTCCAGGCAAAGCTATTTTTTCATAAGATGAATTTGGGAGTTCAAAAATAGCATGTAGTTTTCTAAGATACCAACCAATTTGTATAATTTTTTTATTTTTGTTAGTTAAAAATTTATCAATACTCCAAACGTTGGTAGGAAATTCTGTGGGGTGAATCAAGTTATTTACAATTAGATGTGGATATTTATTACGCCAAAACTCTGCACTATACTCACTCATAGTAAAAAGTCCACGACAGTAATGCATACTATCAATCCATTCTTTTTTATGTATAAAAGTGTTCACTCCTGTTTCATTTTCTAAAAATTGAGGCACATTGTGTGTTTCATGAGTTATTCCAATCCAAGGCTCTGAATAAGCCTGTGTATTTGCTCCCCACTCAAACGTCTTTTCAACAAAGGTATCAAATATTATGGCATTATTATCTTGTAATGGGGCTAAGCATGAAACGGCAAAATTCCAACCACTGCGATGCATGCCATAGTACCCCCTACGTCGCTCTTTACATAAATTAATTCCATGGGGGAAATTAGGTGCATTGCTTTTTTCATTACTTTGAGGTATTATTTTAGGAATTTCTGGCAGTTGCAGATTTTTCAATTTAAGGTAAGCAAGTAATGTTGGGCTAGATTGCCAAGCATGCATGGCGATTACAAAATTTCGATATTGAACTGAAAGGTCATGTGTTTTTTGTTGAACAAGTTGATTATCATTATTCAACTGTAGTAATTGTGCATTTAAATTTTCAATTTCTTGGCCTGCATTATTTAATTTGTGCAATGTTTGTGTAAGCTCTTTTTGCACTAATTCAAGTTCATGTTGCTTTTGTGATAGTTGCTTATTTTTTATAGTAAGTTCTTCCTGTTTTGCTTGTGATTGAGTTAAGGTGTTGTCATAATCATTTACAACTTTGTTTTTACTAGCACTCAGTTGATGTTGATTTTTAATAAAACACGGCTTACCTTGTTTTACCCAGTCACCATAAGCCCCTAACACTTCCGCAACATCTCCACACGCTTTAACTTCGCCACCCTCTAACCATGCCATCCTTGTGCATAGATTTTCAAGGGTTGATTTGTCATGCGATACAAGAACAGTTGCCATGCCTGTTTTCATTTTTTCAAGCAGTGCCTCTCTTGATTTTTGTTGAAAATAAGCATCACCGACACCAAGGGTTTCATCAATAAGCATGACATGGCTTTCCATTTGCAAGGCAACTGCAAAGCCAAGCCTTGCCCCCATGCCTACGGAATATGTTCGCACAGGTTCATCAATAAAATCACCAATTTCTGCAAATTCTATAATATTTTCAATTCTAGCTACTGCTTCTTTTCGGCTATGTCCAAGGTACATACAATTTAAAATAGCATTTTCACGCCCTGTAAGCTCAGGGGAAAAGCCTAAATCTAAAGTAAGTAAGGAGCATTTTAAATTATCATTTATATGTATATGCCCCTCAGTGGGATTAAGTACCCCAGCAAGCACTTGTAATAATGTGGATTTACCTGCACCATTACTACCCACAATACCTAGAGTTTCACCTTCAAAAATATCAAGACAAATATCTTTTAATGCCTCTACTTTGCGTAAACGTACTCGGCTTTTACGTGCATAAAAAGTACATGCTACGTTTTCTAAGCTTATGATTGCTTTACTACTCATATTTATTTTGCCTATTGTTGACATATGCGTGGATATTCACGCTCATAACGCTTTAGAATTAAAAATGTTATTATAGCTAAAACAGTAGTTCCCAAAACTACATTTAATAGATACGCAAAGTCTGGAAATTGTCCATCAATAATTATGCGTCTATATTCTCGAATAATGCCTGCCATAGGATTAAAAAACAAGTAATGACGATGTTCTGGCAAAACAAATCTGTTTATATCAAAAAATATACCTGATGCAAAGAACATGATATTTAAGCCTATAGCAATTATTAAGGATAAATCAGGCAAAAATGGTACTAAGCACGCAAAAAACACTGCACATGTCAGTACAAGAAAGCCTTGCACCATAATAACTAATGGCAAAGTAAACCAAGCTTCTGTGGCTTGTATGGGATAGAATATCAAAAAGATAGCTAATAAACACAAAACAAAGAGATGTTTAAAACTATCTTGTAAGAATGTTTCAAATGGAAAAAATATTTTTGGTATGGCAACTCTTTGCATAATATGGCTTGAACTGCGAATGCTATTTGATGCGTGCTGCATGCTTGATGAAAACCATTGCCATTGTGTTGTACCTATAAGCAAAAATAGAGCAAAATGCGGCGTTTGTGAATTCATAAAAATGCCAAAGACCACATAGAAAATCGCCATGGAAAAAAGTGGCTCCAATGCCCACCATGCATAATTCAAGTAAAGGCGAGAAACTTCAGTTTTTAGATTGGCACGGGTTTTATAGAACAGTAATTCAAAAAAGTTTTTGGCGGTCATAAATTATAAATTTAAAAATGCCCGCCGTATATTACGACGGGCATAATATGTATAGATACTAGAAATCAATTCGGAATGTACCAAATACCATATGGCTTGTTTCATGTTCCGAAGCCAATAGATTGTAATTTACACCTAATATTATGGTATCATTAGCAAAATCAAGACCTAGGCCACCATTAAAAGCAAATGAATCTACGTTTTGCATTGTCATGGTTGTTGCAGTTCCACCACCTGGGGCAGAAGTTCTTGACTCAGCTTCAAGGTCACCCGCAGCAGCGATGAAACCTAGATCAAGCTTTGGAGTGATAATCCAATTATTACCAAATTCAAAATCTTTTTGGAATGTTACGCCAACAGGGAAGTACCAAACATCTTGGTAATCTGCTTCAGTTTCCCAAATTGTATTACCACCTTGCTCGGTATCATACTCATAGGTATGAGCGTTCATGTAACGTACTCCCACATGCGGTACGATATCAATAAAGCTAGTTTCCCATAGATATTCGGCTGTTAAGCCTACAGTCCACGTACCTGTAGTGGTATTAGCCTTAAGATCACTCATACCTGTAGGCATGCTAGTTGTAGCCTCACTATAACTTTCACTATAGCCAATGTCGGCCATAAGGGTGAAATTATTTACATTATAAGCAGAGTACAGGCTCAGACCCCAAAAGTCGAAACTGCTGCTGGTATCATCAAAATCGCCTGTTGAATTTGCATAACCTGCACCAAGGTTAAAGGCTAGACCAACACGGAAAACATCAGCGATGGTGTAGTCAGAACCAAGGGTAATACCGCCAAGGGCTGAATCATAACCAGACTCAAAACTTCCTGCATCTTGTCCACGTACGGAAGTCCACTTATAAAGCGGCATGAGCCATATACCAATACCGTTCTTCATATCAGAACCAGCAGAAATACCATCTTCACTAAGGGTCAAAGCGGCTACTGGTTGACCACCAGAACCAACACCAGCGGAAGAACTACGTGCAATGGTAGCACCTGCTCCAGCACTAGCAGCAGCCATACCAGTAGCAGCAGAGGCAGCTACTGCACCAGTTTGTGCAGAGCCTTCAAGAATGGTACCAGCTTCTTTATCACTAAGTCCTGTACCTGGAGCATTAAGAGCAGTTACAAAATTATCAGTCGGACTATTTGGTGTAAGGCCTTCTACTAAGTTAGTAAGACCAGAACTCACACCAGAGCTAGAACTAGTTGCATTGGCGGCATTGGCCAAGTCTGCACTAGCAATAATAAGCATAGCAACAATTACCAAGCCACTAAAAATTTTAAAAACCTTGTAATTTTCAAGAACCGCTTGACCACGATTACTCAAATTACTTGCAACAATCTTCATAAACAGATTTCCTCCTCTTGATTGGGTACACCATGTATCCTTTATTAAGAACATCATTAAATACAGCCATAAAAACTACCAAATGAATGACAAGACTTTTAGTCCAATCTACAAAAAATGAAAAACGGCATATTGTTCTTGTTTTTTGCAAATAAATCTAACAAATTGTCACTTAATTTTGCGACAGTAGAAGTTTTTGTTTTTTTTTGCAAGTTTTTTTTAATGAGTTTACTGCATTAATTTTACGCATTGTTAGTCGCCCCTTAAAAACAAATTAACACTTTAATATGTAATGCTTTTTGATACAAAACTCTGATTTAATCTTAATTTAAACGCATAACCCCCCACACAATGCATTGTGTAGGGGGTTATAGTTAATAAGTTATAATAATTTATTATTTACCGGTATGTAAGTAACTCAAAAGCTCTTCCTTAGACTTATTGGCAATGCCAAGATATTCTA
This sequence comes from uncultured Clostridia bacterium, assembly GCA_964371035.1. Lineage (GTDB taxonomy): Bacteria > Bacillota > Clostridia > Tissierellales > Sedimentibacteraceae > UBA1535. The sequence goes on from CAYJLG010000081.1 coordinate 5,013, forward strand.
AGGAGTAACCTTCTTTGTAGTAATCTTTC
>CAYJLG010000082.1:0-4930 GCA_964371035.1 uncultured Clostridia bacterium
ATTGATATCATTTCGTTCATTTCTGCTGTAAAAAACGATTTATCGTACCATCCTAATTTTGTTTTTTCTTCGATATACTCTTTTAGCATTAATGTAAGTTCATGAACAAAAGTAGCATCAATTCTGTTTATCATATTTCCATAATAGTCCATCACAAATTTATGAAAAATATCTTTTTTGTATTTCTCAAGCATTTGGGGGCGGTCTTTCATATGATTTTCAAGGAAACGAAACTCTTCATACACACAAAATATTTTCGCCTTGTTTTTAACAGAAGAATTCGGATTATCCACCCTATAGCAATAGAAACTTTCAGGTATATACTTATACTTCTCACATAGATATGTGGTCAGCAGCCTGAAAGAAACGTCTTGATAAGATGCCCCGGGTGTTTCATTAAAAAATATGTTATTGTCGTCTAAAAAATTTTTTTTGTATATTGATGACCAAATCATTGACATCGGTAAGTCGTATTTACATATATCGTCTTTAACAAAGTTGATTATCTCATAATCTCTGCAACTTTGTTTTGACAGCTCAGTGATTATTTCTCTACCAGAATCATTATATACACTTTGATAATATGTCTTTACCACCTGCAAATCATGTTTTATAGCTTCGTTATATAAAAACTCAAACATATTATCTTTTACAAAATCATCACTTTCGACAATACCGACAAACTCACCGGTAGCAATACTAATACCGGTGTTCATAGCTGCACCGTAACCGCCGTTTTTCTTATGTATAACCTTAATACGGCTGTCTTTTGCTGCGTAATCATCTATTATCTGTGGACAACTGTCTGTTGATCCGTCGTTAACGCAGATAATCTCGATATCTTTCAGTGTTTGAGATATTACGCTGTCAAGGCATTGTCGAAGATATTTTTCTACGTTATATATTGGGATAATAATTGAAACTTTAATCATAACATATCCTTTATTTTTAAAACACTTGCTTTATATTCGCTTTAAGAGCCTCTATAGTAAAATATTTTTCATATGTCGCTCTTGCATTTTCACCGATAGTGGTAATCTTCCCTCTGTTTTTTATTATCCAACGCACTTTCTCAGTAAGTTTATCAAATTCCTCTGCTTTACCATATATAAAACCATTATAACCGTCAGTTATATATTTAGCGTTCCCGATTTCAGAGGATCCCAATACAGTTATACCACTCATCATCGCCTCTGTTACTACTGTAGGGAAAGGGTCTTCGCGTGAACAACATATTAGCACATCAATATTTCGCCTTATTTCCTCTACTTCTTTAAGCGGTAATTCACCAGTCAATATTATTTTTTTATTTGAAAACTGTTCCAATTGCTCGTATATTTCGTTATCTGAATTCTTTCCAACAACATAAAACTCACATTGCTCAAGTTCGTCACAATTCAAATTTTTTATCGCTTCTAAAAAAATATCGTGACCTTTCCTCTTGTAAATATTGCCTACGATAGCAAAAACCAGTTTATTGGTATATTTTTTTTCACTCCTACTATCAGGGATACCATAATGCAAAATATCAACATCCTCAAATTGATTATACTCTAAAAAATTTCTTTTTGCAATTTCGCTTACAGCAAGAACTTTTAAGTTTTTATAATCGTCTCCACTAAAGCTTGGCGCATTTGGACTATAGAACTCACTCGGTTCATGAATCCACCAGTATATTTTTTTATTTTGTGGAATTATTGATATTATAGGATAACACTGAAAAGTATTAATTATTACAACAGCTGAGTTTTCTACAATCTGCTTTTCGACCGATCCGGTGAAACCACTAATTAGAATCGGTATATCAAGATTATCAAACTCGTGCTTTAAAACCCCATCATGTATAGATATGACAATGGGATAATACCCTAATTCTTTAAAAGCTCTCACCAAATAAAGAAAAACTATCGCTCCACCGGCCAGCAAAATTTCAGAAGTATACATGGCGATGATTTTTTCGCTTTTATAGCTACAATTCAACACTTCATGGACTTTTGCAAGTTGAGCTTTATTAAAGTTATCTGTCATAAAATAATTATCAAAAAACAAATCTAAATTGCGAAATTCACAAATTTTATTTTTTTCTACCCCAAGGCTTAATAATTGCATCGTCATTTCAGCGCTGTACGTAGACATTATGATAATGCAATCATACTCAAGTTGCAATATTTTTTCCGGAGCAAAAACGTCTTTTTTATCCACTTTTGTTCCTTGTAAAGCTTTATCGTTATCAATGTAACCCACAATCTCAATACTCTTTACATTCATTATTTTATATTTATTATTTTTATAGATTCTGCCCATACCAAAAACAATGACCTTATACATACAATTTCCTTCCATGTTATCGATTAATCATTTAATTCAGCGTACAGATAAAGTAGGTTTAAATGCTTTGGAGCTGATAGTTTTACGGCTAAACTATTTTCATAATTCAACAATACTAAAATCCCACATTTATTGTCACGAGCAAGTTCTATAACTTCATAAAGGGGATAACCCTTATGCTCACATTTGGTTTTATGTCCCTCTGAAACAACATATCCCTCAAATTTTATTAACTCTTTATATGCTTTAATTAAAAAGTAATTACTCGTGTGTTTTTCAAATTGGCCTGTACCGTATATATACATTTTGTCAAAATTATAATAGAAAAAATTAATTATTTCGTACGAAATAAATTTATGCTCTATATGAGGTTTTCGATCAATTTGAAATACACTATCTGTCGCTTCATCAATCACAATTTCATTTTTGCTAATCGCATAACACCTATCTATGTGGCTTAGTATTAAATTGATATCATAATTATACTGTGACATAATGACTTTTAACGCGTTAACTGTTTTTTCTGCATTATAGTATTGAGGAGTAAAAACTCTTTTTTTAAGTATAGGACATTTTAGTTTTTTTATATAATAATCAGGGTCAACATATAAAAAACAGTCGTCTGAAGAAATAAAGGTATCAAATTTATAATACCTAAAATTAAGATATTCAAAAATCCCAGCTTCATAATATTTGCAAACTTCATCGTAACTTATCATTTTTTTTGGTACAACTTGTTCCCAAAAATAGTGTAGTTCATTATTTTTGATTATACTTTTTCTAAAACAAATGAAATAGCTTTGAATACAGGAAGAAAATCCATTCTCATAAAATGTCAATCCCCAAAAATCACATTGACGTTTATCCATAGTGTCAAAAATATCTATAAACGGTATAAAAGGACCAAAAAAAGTATCATTGCAAAATATTATTTCATCGTAATTTTGCAAATCCTCTTTACTGAGATATTGATTAAACACATACTGATATGCTCCTGCATCATAACCTGTATTCTCTCGAGGAATAACATCATCACAAACTTTTTCAATCTTCTTATGGTATTTTTTTTGAGCAAACCCGTTTATTACAGCAATAACATGCGCAGAAACTTGCTTTAATTCGTTAATTAGATAAAATACATAGTCATCGAAAACTCCATCTTTGTCGTATAAAACCAATATCGTGCAACGTTTCTTCACTCGTTTCCTCCCTGTTGAACTGCCATAAAAATATATAAAATGCAATTTGCAGCTATTGTATACTTTCAAAAAAATGATTTATGTTTTTCTAGTCCAATAAACTTAAAAAACATGATAAAAACGCGTCTATTTTTTCTCATAAAATTTATATTTTTCCACAACATCTTTGTCGTATGTGTCAATATTACCATTTTCTAAACATACTTTTACTAAATGTTTTAGCGGTGGTGTTGTTAGTATCAGTTTTTCAAGTTCTTGCTTTGAAACAATATATTTTAAGCCTATAGATTCTAAATGTTTAGCAATGTCATCTGTACCCATACTCGTTGCCACAATAACAAGTACGTCCTCAGCATATTTAACCAGTTCCTTTGGTGAAATACAGAGAGTGCCTTTAAATGCCTTGCCCCATTTGCTTTCGTTGTTATCACAAAAGAAATCTACCTTCAAGTTGCGAATTGTCAGATCTTCATGCATGGTATAGCCCCAGTCTCCTGCACCAAAAACACAAATTCGGCTACACATATTATTTGAATATGAACTTATTTTGCTTGCAAATGCTATTGTAAGTTCATTTGTGCCTTGTGGTATATCTTCACCAAGCAATTTTTCATATGGATACTTTTCGTATTTGCGAATAATTATTCTGTTATATTGCCTTGCAACTCTTGCAAAAAAGTTGTATTTTGAGCCAAACGTTTCAATACACTCCTCTTCTGTTAAGTTATCGGTCATATCCACAAAAAGTTTATTTACTTCGCTTGAAAATTTATTATTATTAAATGTAACTTGCTGTTTGTGTATTCTTGATGTAACAAGTAGGTCATCAACATATAATAACTGCTCAAACCGGAGCATTCTAAACCACATATCATAATCTTGAACGCCGATTAGTTTTTCATCAAAAACACCGTGTTTGTCAAAATGGCTTTTATGTATTAGTAAACTGCAACCATGAACCAAATTTTCGGTAACACAAAATATAGGGTTTTCCAGTTCCTTTATGTCAAACCTTTTAGAAAGATTTGCACCCCAGCGCTCGCCGGTTGCTTGAAGAACATGGTCGTAATCGCTATGAACGATTGCTTTTTTATTGCTACAATTTTCAAGAGCCTTTATTTGCAACTCGATTTTTTTGGGATAGTACAAATCATCGTGTGAAAGCCATGAAAAATATTCTCCCTGCATATTTTTTATGCCTATATTTAAAGCAGAAGAAACACCACCATTTTCTTTTTTTATATATCTAATTTTATCTTTATAAGCAAATGCATTTTTTTCAGTGGCACCATCGTCACAAGATCCGTCGTTAACTACAATTATTTCAATGTTTTCATATGTTTGCGAGAGTGCTGAATCAATCGCTTCACTTAAATAGTTTGAGCCATTGTAAACGGGTATTA
>CAYJLG010000083.1:0-4556 GCA_964371035.1 uncultured Clostridia bacterium
TTTCAAGAAATGTTGATATTTATTTTAACTATCCTTATGCGAGTATTAACTGGGAGATAATTGGTATATAACAAAAATAAGAACTGTGCCAAAATGTGTACCGACCCCCGAAAGCAAAGCAGTCGGTGTTCTTTTCAAAACAAACCTTTCTAAATAAAATTCTTATTATATAATCTACCAGCATTAATCACAACCAAAATTGATCCTACGTTATGCACTAAAGCGCCGGTAGTTGGGGTTAATAAACCCATGGTTGAGCAGATTATAGCAACCACGTTGATAATTAACGATAGTACAATATTGAATTTAATCGATCTTACCATGCCATTTGATAGCTTTTTAATATATCCTATTTTTGAAAGATCATCACCCATGATGGCAATATCTGATGCTTCAATGGCAATGTCACTACCAATAGTACCCATTGCAATGCCCACAGAGGCGATTTTAAGAGCCGGCGCATCGTTTACGCCATCACCAACCATACAGATATGATCTGTTTCTGCTACCAGTTTTTGCACTTCGGGCACTTTATCCTGTGGTAAAAGAGAGGCTCGGATATCGGTAATCCCCACCTTTTCTGCTACATAGTTAGCAGTTTTTTCATTGTCTCCGGTAAGCAAAACTGTTTTGTTGATACCTGCCTCATTAAGCCCCAACATTGCCGCTTTCGAGGTTTCTTTTATCACATCAGACAAGGTGAGCACCCCTATAACATCCTTATCATCTGCGACTATGATTACCGCTTTTCCCTGTTCTCTTAGTGTGGTTATGGTTTTAGCAATTTCACCGCTAATAACAGCTTTAGAATTTAAGGTTATCAGCTTTTCGTTGCCGCAGATAATTTTTTTGCCAAAAACCTCACCTACAACACCTTTCCCAACCGTCATTACAAAGTCTTTAGGGTCAGAAAGTTGTGCGTTTTGCTCTTTTGCCGATTTGACTATTGCTTTACCGAGTGGGTGTTCCGAACGGCTTTCCACCGAGCCGGCATAGGATAACAAGTCTTTCTCACTAATGCCAAAAGGGATGATGTCTGACACTACGAGTGTGCCCTTAGTTAACGTTCCTGTTTTATCAAAGGCTACTGTTGTCACCTTCCCCATCCGCTCTAACGCTTCGCCGGATTTAACCAGTATACCAAACTTTGTCGCTTGACCAATTGCCGCCATAACCGAAGTTGGGGTGGCAAGCACCAACGCACAGGGGCAGAATACTACGAGGATAGTAACCGCACGCACTAGTGCATCATCGTGACCGATACTTCCCATGGTTAAAAAGTATGCTCCGATTGCTGTTAATACGGCGATTGGAACTAGGTAACGTGCCCATTTATCCGCCATAACCTCCATAGGGGCTTTCTTCTCGTCGGCCTCTTTTACCAGTTGCACCATCTTTTGCAATGATGAATTTTCAAAAGATTTTGTAATTTTAATGTCAACCGAGCCAAATCTATTTATTGTGCCCGAATAAACCTCATCGCCGATACCCTTATCAACCGGCAACGACTCTCCGGTCATGACCGATTGGTCAACAGAGGTTTCACCTGTGATTATTTTACCGTCTGCCGCAAAGCTCTCGCCCGGTAACACTCTTATAATCTCACCCCTTTTAAGATGCTCTGCCTTTACCGTTTCTTCTACCCATTCTCCGTTTTTTACTTCGGTAATTCTGCGACCTGTTGTCGGCACTAGATTAATAAGTGCATGTATGCCCTTTTTTGTTTTTTCAACGGTGCGTTCTTCAAGGTATGCACCGATTGCCATAATAAACGCAACCTCTCCGGCTGCAAATACGTCACCTATATAAATAGCCGCTATCATTGCAATCGAGATAAGCAACGGCGAGGAAATCCATCCCACAAATATTCGTTTAATTGCCGTAATAAGCAGTGGAATACCCGACAAAACAATAGATGCCCACGCAAAGTTTACCATCACTTCATTTGTTGCACCATTATTGAAAAACGGGATAACGTACTCTCCTACTAGGCTGATAAAAATACACACCCCCGAAACCCAAAGCGACAGTTTATAGGTTAATGAGTCCTCGGCCTTTTTGATTATGTTTGACATAGCTTTCTCCTTGTTGACAATATTTTTTAGTTGTGTTACACTTAGTATGTTATAAGACTATGTGTTCTATAAAATACATTGTATATTATATCTCTTAAAATAACAATAACCGAAAATCACATAACGTATTTTACGGAACAAAACCACAAAACTGTATCATAACTAAGGAGTGAAGATGGATAGAAGACAACAAAAAACAAGGGCCGCTATTATTGCTTCATTTGATAAGCTGCTATCGACAAAGAACTATAACAAGATAACAATTCAAGAGATTATCGATGAGGCAAATATAGGGCGAAGTACCTTTTATGCACATTTTGAAACAAAAGATATGGTTTTGATCTCAATTTGTACCGAGATGTTCGATCATATTTTTTTGGAGGAACTTCCGGAACAAATCAATACGGACACCGACCAAGACACAATGAGGTATTTAGAATTTCAACTATCACATATTCTGTTTCACCTGAAACAAAACAACATCGATGTGCACAAAATATTAAGAAGCGAAGGTCAACAGATATTCTTATCACATTTTAGAAAATATATTGACCGAATTTTCACTAACTATTTGAAAGGTAATAACCAACAAATTCCAACGGATTTTTTGCTCAACTTCCTTACCGATAGTTTTATGTCAACAGCCTCATGGTGGATACTCTCGAAATCAGACTATACAGATAATGAAATTGCTAATTACTATATAACGGTGGTTGAAAAGAATTTACCTGGATATGTCCGATGATTACCATCGGACTGTGTTTTAAGTTAATCGTTAAACAAACCACAACGACAAAAAAGTTTTCGCTACCCGAACATCTCCCCTATCATAGCTTTTAGTGGAGTAAATGTATTTAGTAGGTATATAAACAAAAGATGTGCAGGGTAAAAAATATAAAACCCATATTTTCCCAGCTTCACAAGTTCCTTGCCTCGTTCCCCTTTGTACATCATTAAAAATGGGATAGCTAAAAACACACCGAATTGATACCAGTGAGGGTACCCTTCGTGAGTAAAACCAAAATTCTGTAGGGTTGGTATAATATGGGCAAAAATTGAGATAGCACAAAATGCGATAATTTGCTTTGTGAAACTCCCGTGGTAAACTCCAAATCCAACAATCCAAAGTACGGCTATATAGTTCCAATTAGCTGTGATAGCAAGTAAACAACAAAGCCCCAATGTAGAAAATTTAACTAAAATATGCAGGTTTTGCTTTTTTATGATTTTCAATGCAAAAAGCCCCAAAAAAAGCCCCCACATGACGCTAGTAGCTTGGAAAAGAGTGAAACCGAATGTTAGGTTATATACAAAATGTGAGATTATCGCAAATACGAACAATCGCTTCAAATACTTGTTTACACTCGAAGTCTTATAATACCCTTCGGCTATCATATAACACATAATAGGAGCTACAAGCCTGCCAGGTGTCTGTAATATGATGCCTAGCTCTGTATTGTGATTGATAAACACTGCTACAAAATGATCAATAAACATAGCTATAATAGCTATCATTTTAAGTTGATTGGATGTTAATTGTCGTGTCAAATTGAATTCCCTTTTTCACTTTAATTAGAGCGTAATTCCAGTTACTCATTATTATACTATCAATATATTGCCGAAAACAACATTCATTTTTGCAATACTGTATGTTACAGAACAATATTACAAAAATGTACAATAAATTAAGGTTGAAATTCATATATAATGATACAAGTTTATCTGTAAATTATTTAACTTTTCGTATCGATACGGCTTAATTTTAGTTAGTAAATATACCCAAAATACCGAAAAACCTCCTCCAAAGGCTATGCGCCGATGGGGGAGGTCTACTTGTTGGGTTCGTTGGGGTTTTTATTGTCGAACTTGTCTATTATTTTATTTCCCATCAAGATTTACTCAAATTTATAACTGCTCGGTATCTGCATTTCGCTGTTTGGGTAGGTTATTGTTGCGACAAAATCAGAACAGCCGCCGGCTCTCGGATAACCTTTTCCTTATATGCTTGGTCACCGTGGCGGTTAAGCACCGAATTTTGCGGTGTAATATTATATGCGTTGGCGACACCGCCGAGTGAGCCTGCTATTACATGACCCTGATCTAAATCCTCATGTTCTGTGCCGGATACATCTGCTTCGTCGTCATAATATCTACCGTCGGAGTTTACCGGCTCGGTCGAATCGTCCTGCAAAATAATATTGTCGGCGAGGACATAGACAAGCTGTCCGTGCTCGTTAGTGAGCGCCCAATATTCCCTAAGCTGATAGACAGGCTGCCTTGTGGGTCGCAGTCTACAAGCAAAACCTTTTTGCCCTCCTGTGCAAGCCCTATCCCAAGATTTGCACAAGTTGTTGTTTTACCGACACCGCCTTTTTGCATGGTGACGGCTGTAATTTTTGCGTTCAATGTTGTTCTCCTTTCAGTTATAAATCTCTTGAAAACGAAAAAAGGAAGATGTCGCATAATGCAAACATCTTCCTT
>CAYJLG010000084.1:0-4513 GCA_964371035.1 uncultured Clostridia bacterium
CCATATTTTATTATTTTTTCCTTGTTAACACCATAATTCGACTGTGAATAGTAACAATATTTATGCTTCGACAAAAACACCTAAAGTTTCAATCGGTTTATCAATTAGAGCTTCTAATTTGTCTAAATGATCCTTTTCAATACTTAAAACACAACAGCAAGAAGGTCCTCCCGAAGTAGTTAAATCTGCTGAAATATTTCGGTTTTTATTAAGTTTAAGATCGTTGCATTCACACAGCAAGTTGATTTCAAAATCTATTCCTTTAGAACCAACAGGGAGTATTTCTTTTACAAAATCGAGTTGACTCAAAATTTCATAATCTGATATCGATAATATTTTGTCAGGATTATTGATTACGTCAAGACCGACTAAAGGCACGCCGAGAAGCACACAAAAATCTCCATTTTGCGTTTTTTTATACTTGATTTTAGATTTTTCTATTATACCTATTCCTGTTACGCCTATAGACGTTTGCACTGTTTTCATGTTTTCTTCTGTACTGCCGGTTAAATGGACGTTGCTATGTCTTAGCATGCCTATAGTTTTGTTAAATCCTTCGATTATTTTCCGACCAGTGTCCTCCATTTCAACACATAATCCGTCAGAAAGAACCATAGGAGTAAACCCCATGCACAATAGTTCAGCAAGAGCTACTTTTGCTGTTTGTTCACCTACGACTACTGCAGGTGCAGCTACATAGTCATGCTCTTTTTCACCTACGCCTCCACATGAATCACATGAAATTCCTAAAAATCTGTTTTCATCTATGTCAATAATAGTAATATCTCTTAGTTGTTTTATCATAACTACCTCTAAAAATTAGTTGTTTTCACTACTTATACTTGATTATTATAAGGCTTCCATATTTTATTATTTTTTCCTTATTTACACCATAGTTCGACTGTGAATAGTAACTATTAATACCAATTAATTTTGGCTTTTGCTAAAATAATTATAGCATACTCTTTGTGATTTACAAATGTTTTTGAAAAAACTATTGACAAAGAGAGAAGTAGCACATATAATTCAATACATGAACAAATATTAATATATTAAAATGAAATATGGAGGATTTATGGACAATGTAGCAGAATGTAGAAAAAAAGTCACAGAATTGCAAGATGAAGGGATTTATTGCAAAATGTGTGGCTTAACGCCTACTGATGAAGATGCATATAGATTATCAGAGCTGTTTAAAGCTTTTGGAGATCCAAATAGAATCAAAATACTATTTGTCTTGTTTCATGATGAGTTGTGTGTTCAAGATATTGCTGATAAATTAGGAATGACTCAATCGAATGTTTCTCATCAGCTAAAAAACCTTAGAATAAACAAACTTGTCAAGTTTCGTAAAGAAGGAAAAACTACTTTTTACTCATTAAACGACGATCACGTAGAAAAAATATTCGAACAAGGCTTTGAACATATAAATCACTAAAGAAGGAGAATTAATGAGTTGATATGCTTATATGGAAAGATATTAATATAGCAACTTAACAAATAATAGTTATGAAAGAATTTAAAATAATACTTGAAGGATTAGATTGTGCCCATTGTGGTAGCAAGATTGAAGAAAGAGCAAAAAAATTATCAGATGTTGAAGACGCAAATCTTAATTTTATCAACAAATATTTATTGGTAGAACATGAAAGCAAAGATGAGAAAAAAATATTTGAAGAAGTAAAGAAAATTGTTCTAAAATTAGAGCCTCATGTTAAAGTTTATCTTGAGGAAAATGAAGAATATAATGAAGTGAAAATCACATCGAAAAAAGAGAATAAATCATCTTGCGGTGATAGCTGTTGTGGAGGACATGACCACGGACATAGTCACGGGCATGGAGAAGAGTGTGGATGCGAGGGACACGATCACGGACACAGTCATGATCACAGTCATGACATAGGAGATTCTAAAAAAATATTAGTGAGATTGACTTTGGCAGGCATAGCTTTTATAACAGCTGTTATATTTAATACAAATGCAACTGCAGTTACAGTGTTATCTTTGATTTCATATGCTATCATTGGGTATGATATATTATTTAAAGCTATTAAAAACATAGGAAATGGGCAGCTATTTGACGAAAATTTCTTGATGGCAGTAGCCTCTGTCGGAGCAATAATAATTGGAGAATACCCTGAAGCCGCAGGTGTTATGCTGTTTTATCAAACAGGTGAATTTTTTCAAGGTTTAGCAGTTAATAAATCGAGAAAGCAGATCAAGAGCTTACTTAACATTAAGCCAGAGTTTGCTAATTTAAAAACTGATGATGGGACTATAGTTGTTAATCCTGAAAAAGTTAAAGTAGATGATATAATAGTTATAAAGCCAGGCGAAAAAATACCTCTTGACGGCATAGTTATAGACGGAAATTCTATAGTTGATACAGCTGCTTTGACAGGAGAATCTATGCCATTAGATAAATTGATAGGCGACGAAGTATTGAGTGGATCTGTAAATATTAACGGTGTATTACATGTAAAAGTTACTAAATCTTTTAAAGAATCTACTGTTGCAAAGATATTATATCTAGTTGAAAAAGCTTCAAATAAAAAATCACCTACTGAAAATTTCATCACAAAATTTGCAAAGTATTATACTCCTGCAGTAGTTTTAGCAGCTGTGTTGATTGCTACTATACCTTCATTTGTTTTAGGTGGAGAATTAAATACTTGGTTTTATAGAGGATTAGTATTTTTAGTTGTTTCATGTCCGTGCGCATTAGTTTTATCGATTCCACTTACGTATTTTAGTGGTCTTGGCACTGCATCGAAGCATGGAATTCTTATCAAAGGTGGAAACTATTTAGAGGCACTTTCGGACGCAGAAATAGCAGTTTTTGATAAGACAGGAACTCTGACTGAAGGCAAATTTTCAGTTTCTGAAATACTTCCAGAAGCTGGATTTGATAAAGAACAATTACTTAAAATAGCAGCACATGGTGAACATTTTTCAAATCATCCAATAGCGAAATCTATTAAACGTGAATTTGGTGGTAAAATAAATGAAAATGCAATATCGGATTTTAAAGAACTAGCAGGATTAGGTATACAAGTATGCATAGATGGAAAAAATATCTTGCTCGGCAATGAAAAGTTAATGGCTTCAAACAATATTAAACTATCAAAAAAAGAAGTTCCAGGAACTGTTTTACATATAGCTGTAGATAATTCTTATGCAGGCAAAATCATAGTTGGTGATAGCACTAAAAAAGGCGTAGAAAAATTGACAGGCATACTGAAAGATGTGGGCATTAAAAAAGTTGTAATGCTAACTGGTGATAATAAAGTGACTGCAAATCACATAAAAGAGCAACTTTCGATAGATGAAGTTTATAGTGAATTGTTGCCTGGCGACAAAGTAGAAATAGTTGAAAAATTAATAGAAAAGAAAAGTGCAAAAGGAAAAGTACTCTTTATCGGAGATGGTATAAACGACGCTCCTGTGCTTATGCGATCAGACATAGGGTTTTCAATGGGCTCTATGGGATCAGATGCTGCGATTGAATCATCAGACATAGTAATAATGACTGATGATCCTTTAAGAGTTAGTGATAGTATTAAAATTGCTAAGATAACTAAAAAAATAGTATGGCAAAATATCATTTTCAGTTTGTCTGTAAAATTGTTGGTTATGCTGTTTACTGTTTATGGAACTGTAACCATGCCGATGGCAGTGTTTGCCGATGTTGGTGTAGCGCTAATAGCTGTATTAAATGCATCGAGAATGTTGAGAATAGATTATACTAATAAGTAATAAAATTGAATTATTTTATATTGAAGAGCAGCTTGTAGGTTTAATACAAGGTGCTTTTTCTATTTTGAAGTATATATTTTGCGCAATATTTTATTGTTGCTATTAACAGTTATATTGCAGTAGTATTGAAATTTCAGTATATCTGCTTATTTGATTATTTAATTATTTGCTTTTTGATTTTTGGTTTGATCAAGACCCCACCCTACAATGCTGTGTATTTCAACATTTCATAGGATAACTTATGAATTGATGCGTTTGTCCTCAATTTCATTAAATGACTTGAATTAACAACTTTATTTTGCTATAATATGAAGACTGTTATAATCTGTTAAAAAAATACAGTATTATTTCAACTTGTACTAAATAGGCAAAGAGCTAAAATGATGAAAAGGAAGGAAAAAGAATGAACAAAAAATTAACAAAACTTTTTTTAAGCATGATACTAATGTTTGTATTAGTGATGGTGTTTATGCCAACAGAGGTAGAGGCTGACATAGCAAGACCTACAGTTGATGGTGAAATTATCTATGGAAATGGTTATCCACTGATTATTACAGCGGGGGATAATGAAGGAACAACTGTATATTGGGATAAAAATGGTAATGGACTTGGGGATGATGAAGAAAAGTTAACTGATGCAACAAACAAGAACCTATCAGTTTACACGATATATGGTGGAAGTGAAAGTGCAAAAGTTACTACTGGAACGAGTATCACTATGACAGGCGGTAAAGTATCTGCTGTCTATGGAGGCGGT
>CAYJLG010000085.1:0-4484 GCA_964371035.1 uncultured Clostridia bacterium
AAGGATTTATATTTAGTGCATTAAGAATTTGATCATTATTCGCATAATTAACTAAAGAATAATTTAAAGCAATATTCGGATATTCTTCAATAGCTCTACTTGAAATAATACTATCTATATGACCGTATTTTGAAGTATAAAGTTCTACATCTAAATTCAAAACAAATAGCTTGGCTTTCTCACATAGATTATTTATATTTTCTATAACAGTATTAATATTAGATGAATCGCACTTATTTAAAAGTAGAATTTGTTCTTCTTCACTTAACATAAAATATTTAATGTACTCCGGACAATTAATTAAAATTTTAGTTTTTTCAATTCCATTTAACGAACCAATATATATTATAATATCATTGTATATATTATTCATATTAGCTATGTAATTTTGCTTATTAAATTCTGATAACAATTTAATATCTATAAAATTATAAAATTTTAAAATAAACTCCTCTTTCATAACCTTATCTAAAAGACTAAATTTTTGAGATATATTAAAATTTACTTTTTCTAAATCAAGTGAAAAGGATATGTATTGGTTATATTTGATAATTCTTTTATTTAATATATTTACATACAAAGATTTATCTAAATTAGAAATCTTGTGTAAATGCTGAGGATGAAATTTAGCGATAATTTGTTGACATTTAAAATTCACCTCTATTAATCCTGGTTTATTTAAAAAGTTTCCCACCATTGCTCTAAATAATTTTTTCTGGCTCTCGGGGGCGTCATCACTTAATTCTATTTCAAGATTCTTCTCCAAAGTTTCACTAATATATTTTTTTTCCATGTATTCTCCCTATAAAATTTATTATAAACCTATTCTTATGAAATTAAAAGAAAAACTTATAGTTTTTCAAATTCATCAATTACTTCTTCAAACATTTTAATTGAACTTAAAATAAACTCTTTTTTAGTTACATCTATTCCAGCTTTTTTTAATAATTCAACTGGATAGTCAGATCCACCAGCTTTTAAAAATTTTAAATAATTTTTTAAAACATCTTCTTTTTCATTTAAAATACCATCAACTATATAACAAGCACATGAAAGCCCTATCGCATATTTATATACATAAAAATTATAATAAAAATGAGGTATTCTAGACCATTCATATTTGATTTCTTCATCAACAAATACATGTTCTCCAAAATATTTTTTATTTAAATTAAAATAATCATTACACAAACTTTCACTAGTTAGTATTTCACCATCTTCATGTTTTTTATGACAATCACGTTCAAATTCTGCGAACATTATCTGACGATAT
Organism: uncultured Clostridia bacterium; assembly: GCA_964371035.1. Taxonomy (GTDB): domain Bacteria; phylum Bacillota; class Clostridia; order Tissierellales; family Sedimentibacteraceae; genus UBA1535. Next base: position 1,274 of record CAYJLG010000085.1, read on the forward strand.
ATAGTTCCCTTAAATAAATCCATTAATTGATTTAATATATATTTTTTCTCTTCTTTATCTTTAGAATTTTTAAGAACATACTTACATAATAATAACTCATTCACAGTTGAGGCAACTTCTGCAGTAAATATTTGATATTGATGCGTTGCATGAGGTTGATTTTTATTTGAAAGATATGAATTAAGCGAATGGCCGCTTTCATGAACTAAAGTTAAAACATCATTAAATTTATTTTCATAATTTAAAAGTTCGTATGGAACAGTATCATATGTACCTGATGAATACGCTCCACTTCTTTTACCTTCGTTATTATAAACATCTATCCATCCATCTTCAAATGACTTATTTAATATTTCAATATATTCTTTTCCTAAAATACTAAGAGAGTCTAAAGCAAGTTTTTTTCCTAAATCAAAATTATAATCCTTATCAAAAGTTGGTATTAAACTTACATAAGTATCGTATATATGTTGCTTATCAAGTTTTAAATTATCTTTTCTTAATTTATAATATTTATGTAATACACTTAAATTATCATTAATAACATTTATAAAATTATCATATATCTGAACATCTACATAATCATCAAATAAAGAAGCTTCTATACTAGATGAAAAATTTCTTATTTTAGCTAACTTAGTATACTTTTCTATATTATTTGTAAAAGTACTAGTAAAGGTATTTTTATATTTTCCATAAGTACCTAACAATTTTTGAAAAGCTTCTTTTCTAACACTGCGATTAAAAGATTTATTATAATAAGAGTAGTTACTTTCGGTGAGTTCTATTTTTGTATTATCCTCTAGAGTAATATCACCAAATTTTAGCTCAGTATCAGTTAAATAATTATAAGTTTCACTAGATGCATCAAGAACTTTAGATAAACTAGCTAATAACACTTCACTTTTTTCATCTAAAATATGATCTTTTTGTTTATATAAACATTCTAAGTTAAATGCATATTCTTTTAAATCATTTTCTAACTCAACAAATTTTTTAACAATACTATAATCATCTTTCATCATTTCAGGTACTGCATACGATGAAAGTAATTGATATTCATTTAATAAATTTTCTACTTTACCATAATACTCTTGATACTTACTATTACTTGATTCTACATCAAAGTTAAGGTGGGCATACATATAAAGTTTATTTATGTTTCTTTGTAGTTTTTCTTCCAATTTTAAAAAACCCAATAAATTTTTAGAACTTTTTAATATTTTCCCTTCATATAATTTTATTTCTTTAATACTTACAAAAGCTTTATCTAGTTCATTTAAAAATTTATCTTCTGTTTCATATATTAGTTTTAAATTCCATTTATATTCATCACTTATTTGACTTCTCTTTTTTTGTTTATTTTCCATAATTATCTCCTAAATACATTATACTCTTCTTATTATCAAAATAAAAGAGAAATTAATTTTCTCCTTCTTCAAGCATTGTTGTAATAAATAAACCATAACCTGTTACCGGGTTATCCACTATTACATGTGTTACGGTCGCTTGAGAATCACAACCAAATTATACTTTTGTTTTTCCTACCCTTTCTGAAGTAATATTATGGAATAAATCCTGAAGTTCTTTCGGTGAATTTATATTTAATTGTTGAGCTATATACAATAATACATCATGATTAGCTTTTAAAGTATTTTGCAATTTTTGAAGTAAATCACTTATTTCGACATTATACTTTTCTTTTGTTACTGAAAATATAGTTCCAATTAACTCTTCTCGTGATGGAATATTTGATGAATTATTATTATTACTCCATTCTTTTTCAACAACTTCCACTTCGCCACAAGTTTTATGGTATACATCTGATATTATTTGTATACTTTTTCCTAAAAAAACATTTTCTTTATTCCTACTATAGCCTAGTTCAACTTTTTCACAACTTTCTATATCTTCGTAAGAAAAATAATCGTAATCTTTATTACCATTAAAATTATCAATCACAAGTTTAACAATATAATTATAATCAATACTTATACTCCCTAAATTAGCTATAAATACTATAATTGAATTTATTTTTGTCTTATCTTTTCCAATAACTACTTCATCAGCAAAACCGTCTTCTCTATGAATACGATAATTTATTTCTGCATTACTTTTAAATCCTTGCATTTTAAATATACCATCGTCAATATTAAAATAATAATTATATTTTGATTGTATACCTTTACTATAATTAGCACTGCGAGTTTTCTTTAAACTTATTTTACCAAAAATTTTCTCTTCTTTTATTACATTCCATCCTTGCTCATTTTTTATTTCTTTTATTGTAAATCCATATAAGCTAAGAATATAAATTTCTAAAGCTATGTCACTTATATTAATCTCTTTTTTTTGCATAATTATTTCTCCTTTGAAATTATTATATCTTATCTCATAAAAAAAGGGAAATTAATTTTCTCCCTCTTCTAACATTGTTGTAATAAATAAACCATAACCTGTTATTGGGTTATCCACTATAACATGAGTAACTGCTCCTACTATTTTATTATTTTGAACTATTGGCGAACCACTCATACCTTGAACTACTCCACCTGTAGCGTCTATTAATCTCTCATCTATTATTTCTAATGTAATATTTTTAATATCACTTGTTTCATTTATTTTTATAATTTCTACCTCAAACGCTCCAACAATTTCATCATCTAAAACCGTATATATGCTCGCAGGTCCTATTTCTATTTCATCAGGGTTACCAACCTCTATTAATTTATTATTAGGCAAATTAGTTTCATATACACCATAAATACCATATTTAGTATTTTCAAACACTGTTCCGTATTTTGTTTCATAATAGAATTTAGCATTTTTACTCCCTGGAACTCCCACACTACTTTTTTCAATACTAGTAATTGAATTTCTAAATATTACTCCTTCACTAATCTCTATCATATTTTGTGAATTACTTTCAATTATTTCATGCCCCAAAGCTCCGTATATATTTGTTTCTGGATCAATATATGTTAAAGTTCCAATACCAGTTATACTATCTTTAACATATATACCCGTTTTATATAGACCATCAGATTCAATTATTTCAAGAACTGTTTTATATTCATTTTGAGCTCTTTTATATACTACGTTAACCTCTTTTTCTTCACCATATTTTTCTATAGCACTAGTTAAATCAGTAATAGAGTTAATTTTATCGCCATTAATACTTATTATATAATCTCCTAAAAATAATTCTGGC
>CAYJLG010000086.1:0-4476 GCA_964371035.1 uncultured Clostridia bacterium
CCGTTTTGGCTATAATCATAATCCTTTAATCGAATTGATTTGCGTTTTGGCAATGTCATAAAGCACCTCGACAAATGCTCATTTTGCGGTGTACATTTCTGATAATATGTTCATAATACCCTCTCTGCCATATATGTTTATCAAAAGGTGGAAACATATTATTTTTTACACCGCGAATATATTCGTTTGTTGTTTGTGTTTTGAACCATTGTATCATTTCATGTTTATATTTATTTTCCAATTCAATGATATGTTTTTCAATTATTATGTGTGGGTCATTCGGGCGAACACATAGGTTCGCCCCTACGATTTCGCCAAATAAACATTCTCGGTTATGGGTGCAAATTGTCACAAAATACGCCCCATTTTGGCTATAATCATAATCCTTTAATCGAATTGATTTGCGTTTTGGCAATGTCATAAAGCACCTCGTCAAATGCTCATAATGAGAAGTATTCAAAGTCCAATATACTCATAACAATGTCAGAATAATAGTTCCCCATAATTAGAGCATTTTCTCGTAATATACCATCTTTTTTAAATCCACACTTTTCATAGCAACGAACACCTCTAACATTATAATCCAAAACTTTCAAGTCAATTCTATGCCATTTCATTGTTTCAAAGCCATACTTTAGCAGTAATTTGGTGGCTTCAGTTCCTATTCCTTTTGAATGCATATTAGGGTCAAAAATACCTATCCTATAAGTAGCACAGTTGTCATTTTTTGATATATTATGAAATCCTGCTGCGCCTATGCAACTTCCATCATATTCAATAATCCAATTATATTCTGCTTTTAACTCATTTTCATACCATTTGACCCAAACGCTTCTATCTGGAAATTCTGGGGAAGGTAATATATCTCCTCCACACATGTGAACAAATTCATTATGTCTGCCTATTTTTGTGCGGTCATCAATATCGCTTTCCATAACTTTGCGCAAAATGATATTTTTCCCTTTTATTACTGGTACACTCATTAAGATACCTCCATATTATATAAATAATCTTTAGTAAACTATAACACAGAGAAAATAATATTTCAAATTAATTAAAGGTGAGCAGATAAGGCGTATACACGCCTACAAATCCTACCTAATTGCAAATGCTTCTTTATGAATGGCCGGCTTTAAATGCCTGCTTTTATTTATTTAAAAACTATTGACAAAAACCACTAAGTTAATTATACTAAATATATACCCAGTACGGGTATAGAGTATAGGAGGGTTTTGCATGAAGCAATGTATGGATGTAGATGCTATAAATAAGCGCCTTAAAAAAATTGAGGGGCAAGTGCGCGGTATTAACAAGATGGTTAATGAAGATAAGCCTTGCGAGGATATTTTAATTCAAATTGGGGCCATCAAGTCAGCTCTTCACAAAACGGGGCAACTTATTCTTGAAGGGCATATGCACCACTGTGTGCTTGATGGTTTAAGCAGCGGAAAAGAAGAGGAAACAATTAAGAAACTTGTTTCAGCGCTTAACCAGTTTTCTAAAACAATTTAGGGGGTTAGTATAATGAAAAAACAAATTATGAAACTTAATTCTATTCCAATGCTTTGGATTTCCGGTATATTTTTACTTGCCAGCTTTATAACAGAGTATATTCTACCTTTAATGAACATAGATTTTGAATTTGCAATAAACCCCGCGTGGGTATCGCTTATAATTTCGGGTATCCCTCTTGCTTATTTAGCTGTTGTAAACACCTTAGATAAACGCATTACATCGCCGCTTTTAATTACAATTGCAATGATAGCTGCTGTTTATATAGGCGATATATTTGCCGCAGGCGAGGTTGCATTTATTATGGCTATTGGCGAACTTTTAGAAGATAGAACAGTTGAGAAAGCAAAAAAAGGCATTGAAATGCTTTTAAACCTTGTTCCTGCACAAGGTAGAGTAATTACCGAAAACGGCGAAACTATGGTTGAAGCAAAAGACATAAAGCAAAATGATATAATTAGAGTTTTACCGGGAGAGAGTTTCCCGGCCGACGGCGTAATAATTGTTGGCGACACAACCGTCGACCAAAGCATTATGACAGGTGAAAGTTTACCTGTAGATAAAACGGTTAACGATGAAGTATTTACAGGAACGATAAACCGTTTTGGTTCGGTTGATGTAAATGTTACAAAATCATTTGCTAATTCATCGCTTCAAAAAATGATTAAGCTGGTTGAAGATGCAGATAACCAAAAAGCGCCCACACAAAAAATAGTGGATAAATGGGCAGGGTATCTTGTTCCTTTAGCTTGTGCAATTGCAATTGTTACATATTTAATTTTCACTTTTGCTTTAGCAAGGCCTGATGATGCACTTATTCGTGCCGTAACTATATTAGTTGTTTTTTGCCCTTGTGCGTTAGCCTTAGCTACGCCAACTTCTATTATGGCGGCTATTGGGCAAGCAACAAAGAACGGTGTGCTTATTAAGTCCGGTGAGGCTTTAGAGAGAATGGGAACTGTTAGCACAGTTTGTTTTGATAAAACGGGAACACTAACACATGGTAAGCTTGCAGTAAGCGATATTAAAACATTCGACTATGATGAGAATATGCTTTTAACTCTTGCAAGTACAGTGGAAAGCCGTTCGGAGCACCCACTTGGAAAAGCTGTTGTAAATTACTCTAAATCAAACAACATAAAACTTACAGATTTGAAACATTTTGCAATGGAAGTTGGAAAAGGTGTTGTAGGAACTGTAGACGGGGTAATGGCTTTTTGCGGAAATGAAAGACTTATAGAAGAAAATGCAAAACTTGCCATTGAAAATGAAGTGGCAAACACTGTTTCAGCTTTAAGAGAACAGGGTAAAGCTGTAATAATAGTAGCAAACGAAGAAAAAATTATTGGCGTTATTGGGCTTGCTGATGAAATTAAAAGCTCTTCAAAATTGGCTATTTCAAACTTAAAAGAGGCAGGGATTTATAAAACCGTACTACTCACAGGCGACAATGAAAAAAGCGCTAATTTTATAGCGGATAAAGTTGGAATAACCGAGGTGAAATCTTCACTTCTTCCCAACGATAAAGTTATGGCAGTAAGAGAACTTATGAAAAACAAAAATGATGTTTGCATGGTTGGCGACGGTGTTAATGATGCCCCGGCACTTAAAACCGCAAATGTTGGAATTGCGATGGGCACAATGGGCAGTGACATTGCGATAGATGCTGCCGACATTGCAATTATGGGCGATGATATTTCTAAAATTTCGTATATAAAAAAGTTATCTAACGCAACAATATTTTCAATTAAATTTAACATTACAATGTCAATGGTAATTAATTTTGCTGCGATTATTTTATCGGTTTTGGGGCTTTTAAACCCTGCAACAGGTGCTTTGGTGCACAATGCCGGTTCAGTGTTAGTTGTTCTAAATGCAGCAAGGCTTTATGATAAAAAGATAATATAAAAATTTATTACCACATATTTATTAATATTATTGGCGAATGAATTGATGCTATTCGATTTAAACAGCACAATGAGCGTTTATGTGTATAAACACTTTTGAGCATCATTGTAATGAGTTGTGAAATTCATTTAGCAAAAATTAATTTAGCATAGCAATGAAGCCTGTTGGCGTAATATATAAAAATAAACTTGTGATAATAATCGCTACAAGTGCAGTAAAAGGAATTAAACATAATTGGCGTTTGAAGCCTTCCAATGAAAATTAATAGCTCCTAAACACTTAACCCACCCGATGAAAAATAGGGTGGGTTAAGTGTTATTTGTATATATTATTAAAAAAATACAATTAGTATAATATTACAGTGCTAAAACACCTACATTTCTTATAAATGGCTTAATATGCTTGCAAAAATTTTCGGCGTCAGTTAAGCGTTGCGCTAAAAATAGTTTTTAAATATATGTTTAGCCATTAGAAGCTTAATAAAATTTTCAGGGTATTAATTAACTAATAAATGCATTAAAGCACAATTAATAGAATTATTACGCTTAATTCTATTGACAAATGAATTTAATTTTGTTAAAATATATCTTGCGCTATGATTATCAGAAAACGAAGTAATTGTTATTTTATGATTTGAAACAGAAATTTTAAGCGCAAAATTCAAACCCGCTGTTTGCGGCTTTAGCTCATCTGGTAGAGCGCCACCTTGCCAAGGTGGAGGTAGCGAGTTCGAGCCTCGTAAGCCGCTCCAATTTAATATGGTGCTGTAGCCAAGTGGTAAGGCAGAGGTCTGCAAAACCTCCATTCACCAGTTCAAATCTGGTCAGCACCTCCAGTCGAGAAGCTCGACACCAAAACGCCCTTTAGCTTGTGCTAGAGGGCGTTTTTTATGCCCGAAATTAGGGTATACATTTTGTATAAGCAAGCCATAATTAACCACCGAAAAAGATGTCATCGGCAGTAAATGCCGATGACATCGGTGTTTACGGGCTTTTTTTAAGGAAAAAAGCTCGTTTTTTTACGTCCTTTTTCAGTGCTGTCATATAGGTGTTTTTA
>CAYJLG010000087.1:0-4392 GCA_964371035.1 uncultured Clostridia bacterium
CAGGGATATCATCGGTATTATAAAGTTCGCCCAAATACAGTTGCCACGCTATTTCGTTGCGCTCTAAGTCCCATACGAGCATCTCCTCACCCTCACCGTTTGGTACGGTTTGGTGGTCAATCATCGGGTATAATGGCATTTGGAAAGCGATGCTTACTTCACCTTTATTCCTTGAATAAATTGAAAGCGCCGCAGTAAGTCCACCACCGGCACTGCCACCACCGACGAAAATTTGCCCCTCGTCAATGTTTAGTTCTGCCGAATTATTCTTCACCCAAAGCAGTGTTGCATAGGCATCATCCAGTGCCGCTGGGTAAGGGGAATCCACCGACAGTGTGTAGGCGGGAGCGATAACAACAGCACCGTTATGATTTACAAATTTTTGCATTAGCCCGAGTTCATCCTCGGGCTTTTTCATGGCGTAGCCACCACCGTGAAGCCATATGACGGCATTGGTGACCTCGGTTTGATGTTGCGGTTTCAACACTAAAATCCGAAGTTTACCACCGGAATTAGTTTCAATCTCCATTTCCTCTAAAACAATATCCTCACCGAGCTCAACAGGCATGGTGGGGGTATTTTCGCTCAGATATCTAAGCCCCTCTTCATCGTCAAAATTGACCAGCAGATCAGAGACAAAACCCATTATCCGCATGTCATCATAGATATAGGAATATGCAGAGTTAATATAAACAATCAGGCCTGTGAAAAAAATTATTGGCAAGGCGATTATTGTTATAATAATTATTAGTAATTTTTTAAAGGTCATACAATCCTCTTAACACTATTATTACCAGTATATAGCACTTTGATAATAAAATCAACCATCTGCAATTTCACAAATAACTAAAGGTTGCACATTACTTTAAATATTGACGCTTTACCGGCATTATGATATTATCTAAATTGTAGATAATACATAAAAAGACGTGCGACATTTAGAGGAATTGCCTAGTTTATAGATTGGAGGGTGTAACAGTGAGCAAAAAAATGTTAGTAGTAGTTGACTATCAAAAGGATTTTGTAGATGGGAGTTTGGGTTTCCAGGGTGCCGCGCAATTGGATGAAAAGATAACAAAAAAAGTACAGGAGTATTTAAAAGCCGGTGCAACCGTGGTAGTTACAAGGGACACCCACACAGAAGACTATTTAAATACAAAAGAGGGTCAACACCTACCAATCAGCCATTGTGTAAAAGGTGAAGATGGGTGGCAGATTTACGGCAGGACCGGAGAGATAATAAATGAAAATGCAGGTAAGGTCTACTCAATTGATAAAGGTGCATTTGGGGTGTCGCCGGAACAGATGATAGAGCTTAAAAAGCAGCATCAGGTCACTGAAATACTGTTTGTTGGGCTGGTGAGCAACATTTGCGTGTTGAGCAATGTGTGTTGTTTTCAAGCGGCATATCCGAATGCACAAATCACTGTGGAAAAGGGTGCCACCGCTAGTTTTAACAGCGAGCTAAATGCCAAAACTATGGATGTTTTAAAGGGGATACAGGTCATAGTTGAAGATTAAAATATAAAAACAACACTCACAAAAATAACAAAAGGAGCTTAAAATGAAGTTATCGGAAAAATTGATAGGTTGGACAAAGGAGTGGTTTGCACAAAATGGCCTAAAGACAGCGGTTATCGGCATATCCGGTGGAAAAGACAGTGCAGTTGTTGCGGCGGTACTGGTGCATGCAATTGGAAGAGAAAACGTGGTTGGAGTGCTGATGCCTAACGGCGAGCAGAGTGACATTTCCGATTCGCAGCAGGTGGTGCAGGAACTCGGAATTAGAAATATTACCGTTAATATTAAAGATTCATACAACAATCTGCTTGGGGAGATAGAGTCGCAAATCGGTGAGGTGTCAAAAGGCGCTAGGATAAACACTGCGCCAAGGTTGCGCATGGCTACACTTTATGCAGTGGCTCAGACCCTTTCCGAAAATGAAAATGGGAGAGCATGTGTTGTCGGAACCGGCAATGCGGGCGAAGGTTTTGTCGGCTACTGCACGAAATGGGGTGATATGGCACACGATGTCAACCTTTTAAAGGATTTATGGGTGCACGAGGTTTTGCAGGTCGGTGACGAGCTGGGCTATTTTCCAAACATTATACACAAAGCGCCGGCAGATGGTTTAACCGGTTCCACCGATGAGGAAAAACTTGGAGTGACCTATAATGATATTTACAGGGTGGCAACCGGTCAGGAAATATCGGAGGAAACCAGGGCAAAGGTTGAGCAACTGCACTCATCAGCAAGGCACAAGTTAAACCCAATACCATACTTTAAAAAATAGTTTTGTTTCACTGTTGTGAAATGTAGCTTTAAGCTTGGCTTGCTTTTACAAAATGCATACCCATTAAAGGCATAGCGCCGCAGGCGCAAAACCGAAAAAAGGTGGTAGCGAGAGTGTAGCGTAATGGCGGCGTTTACAACGCCATAGCTACACCGAAGCGTGCCTTTTTTCGGAATAACGAGGAGCAACACAGCGGTGGCGCGATGACTTTTATAATTTTGCAAAAAAAGTCGTCGCAAACTAAGCGTAGTTTGCGACGAGTGTGTCTTAGTTACAATTTGGAAGTCCGAATTTTTAGCTTGTAATCTAATCAAAATATTTAATAAAACTTGTTTTTTAATACAAAATAAAAAACAGTTTTAATTTTGCATGTCAACAATGTAGCAAATATAAAAAGGAAGTCAGATTTCTCTGACTTCCTTAAGTATGCATCCGCAAACGCATACCCTAATTAATACATATATTATACTACAAACAGCTAAAATATGCAAGCCTTATATATTATTTTTCACAAGTTCCAGTCTTTGCATCAAATCGGGATGAATTACCTTTGTGCTAACGTTACAGTTCACAGCATTTTTATAAGCGTTTGTTATTTCCTCAAAATCTCTTATAAACGCTTTTTGTTCTGTTTTTGGCACTCTCAATATTTTTAAAAAATAACTCACAAGAATTATATAGTCTCCAATAGTTTTGAAGTTAACATAAGGCAAGTTAAACTCCAGTTTTAAACATTGTTTCATGGCGTTTGTGGGGTCAATATTACGAAACCTTGTATCGAACACAACTGAATTATGAGCAATTGCATTCCTCAAATCTTTTAGTGTATACATGTATTTATAAATTAACTGTCTATAGGTATCGGTAGAAACATTAATGCCAAGTTGCTTTGAAATATCATCACGAACATTCAAAGTCAAGCATGATAGTAAATATCCGAAATCTCCCATTGTTAAAATTTCAAACAAAGCCCATATAGGAACACTGTCATAATTATCGTTATTATAAAAGTGTGTAATTTTCGGGTTTTCTTTTCGGTATGCATACGACAGGCTTGATTGAATAGAATGTTGTAAGTTCAGCTTATTTTGTTGCGCCTTTTTGCGTTGTTCTGTTGTGAAATTACTCGGGGCATTATTGTAACCGGCTACTGCTTTGTTATACATCTCTTGAATGTTTTCGGAATTCGAATGAATTAATATACTTTCAAGTGCAATGTTTTTAACAGCAGTTTCAATATACATTATTTTTCCATATAAAAGTGATTTTATCGCTGAATCATATTGTATCGTAGCGTATACTTCATCATATGAAACAAAAGGCAAACGATTCGAAGTTTTGTTGAAAAAGCGATACCCTTTGTACCCATGAAAATATCCGGTGTTTCGAAGTTGTCGCTTTTGTGTGCTACCATGTATAGATATATTATTGTTTCGCAAATGGCGCATTAATCCGTCAGTTGTCTTAAATCCCATAGTAGCCTCCGAGTCAAGTATAAAATAGCTCTTTACCTTAATATTATATCATGAAAAATTTGCATTTCAATAACTATTAAAACCCCATTGCGTGTATTATGTGTATTTTTGAGCTATTTGTGAAATTTTATTAAAAGTTTAAACTTCAATTTTCTTCCCATCCACAAACACAATATCTAAGCTTTTATTCTCATACACCTTAATACTCTCAATCAGCCTAAGCACCAAATCATCAGAATACTCCATTTCGCTCATATTTAAACTCTTGAAATTTTCTATAATTAGCTGCCCTTCATTTGAGCCGTGGCTTTTCTTACTCGCATTTTCAATATAGCTTTCAGCCTGTGTCTTTTCAAAGCGTAACTGGCCCAGCTCATCATTCACTCTTTTAATTTTGGCATTTAAAAATTCAACCTCAGTTTCCTCATTAACCATCATGTCAATAAGCCTGTCAAGGTCTTTGTTTTTTACTGCTATTTTGCTCAGTATCGCTTGCAGTTTTTCTTTCTGCTCTGCAAGTGCGCTGTCTTGGTTTGTGGCATTTAAAATATGCTCTTCGGTGTTGCTGTTGCTTATATCGTTGTACGTGTTGTAATACTCTTCACACGCTTTTAAAATGCATTT
>CAYJLG010000088.1:0-4271 GCA_964371035.1 uncultured Clostridia bacterium
ATGCGGTAGGTCATGAAAGTGGCGCGAGAGTTCAAATCTCTCCATCTCCGCCAAACGAATGACCATATCAGATTTGAACATTTGAATTAAAATGTTCAAATCTGATATGGTCATTCATTATGTACAAAGACTTTCAAAAAAAGAGTTTGTGCGTTGTTAGTTTTTAAATTTTGTATAGCTATTCAAAAAGTTCTTTTTTGAATATTATAAAGTTATATTTTTTTTTGCCTTGTGGTCTAATATCGTTGTAAAAATAATGACCTTTAATTTTGAAATAAGTAATATCACTTACTTATACTTCACGTGGTCTTGAAACATAAAGGAAAGATTAAGTTTATTTTTGCTCCGCAATTCTACAGTCTTTCTGTTTTGTTTTTTGTTTTTTTAATAATTTTGATTTTATAGTATAAACTTCCGTAAAATATATTCACCATACTGGTAGAAGTTACTCGTACTATGAATTATTATTTGTACGAGTATTCTTAAATCGTGCAGATAACGGTTTGATATCTGGTTTTGAGCGATATTTGACTGTTGATTTACTATGTTTTTTTGCATCTTCTATTTGCTTTTGAAGATTAGGATAATATTTTCTCTGATAATCATAATATGAAGCAAAATCTATACTGCCAATTAGAACATTGTCGTTCTCTCCACCTTTAATTTTAAAAATATCCTTATGGTCTCTATCGTATGGACCGGTAACCCTAGAATCACCGAATATAGATGTATTTGATTGTGCAAAAAAAGCGTGCAAATCTCTTACAGAAGAATCAATAATATTAGAAAAATATGTAGTATCTTGATTAAATACTGGAGCAGCGATAATATCACATTGACCTTTTAATAATGCTCTTGCAAAGATGTCTGTAAACTCATAACAAACAAATGCTGAAATATCAATATTATTCCAATTAAATATTTGATAATCTGCGATATTAGTGTCTAAACAATAATAATTCGATTTTGCTAATTGAATTTTTTCGCCTGGCGAGTAATCATTTTTTTCACGTATATAAAAAAATGCGTTTTTATACTTATCAGATTGAAATGGAAATATTGTAAGAATATAGTTATAAGCCCTACCATTAGTGTTGGAAACATACTGTACCCCTGCGATAATGCCTATTTGAGTCGATTTGGATAGTTTAATTAAATCATAAATCCAATATACAGGAATACTAAGCTCAGGAAATATTAATAAACTCGGTACGTATGGCTCGATCTTTCGTGTGCACTTATAAGTGTCAGAGATCACCTCTAATATTGTTTTCTTTTTAGAGAGTGATATATTCTTCCATCTGTTTACGGATTGTTTACTATCTAAAATTACATCAGATTCATTCAACTTTAAACTAGCCACTGAGATATTAAATTTATTATTTCGATTACTGTTTATTCTGTTTCGAGGTATAGAAATTTTTCTTAAAAAATATTCATTGCTGCTCGTTAATTTGAAAGTACTTGTTGACGTTTCTTCTATATTAAATGGAGTTTGTTCTAAGTATTGCAAATCATTAACATACATAAATTTTTCCATTATCTTTGCATTGATGAAATTATAATTTGAAGATGATGTGGAGTTATGGTTATTATAAAAAACAAGTAATAATAGCTCATCATAATGTATGAATCTAGGGCTCCATTTAAACTTGAAATTATCCTCTATTTTACTATATTCACCAATATCTTTAATTTCCATTTTCAAATATGATGGAGTTTCTTTGTAATTAAGATAATTTGAAAGTGGAAATGCAACTAGGTTGTGATTAAATATATTAGCATGTATGTAATTTGAAACATCAGTTATATTCTTTTGAAAGTTCTTTTTTGCCATTTCATAATCTAAACATAATGCAAGAGATAGGCAAACTTTCAAGTGTGTTTTTAGGTAATCTTTTGCTCGTTTATTTAGTGAAGATGCTTTTTTATATACAGAGCTATCTATGGAATTGTAGGTTAAAGAATTAATATTGGCTGTTACATTTCTGCAAAAAGTTTTTAAATCTTTATGCCTTTGTGTAATTACCAGAAAATATATATAATTCATCCAATTAGAATAATATTCTATACATTGTGTACCTGTGAAAAAATCATTTATTTGCATAATATTTTCATGCACATAATTATTTGTTTCATTGAACGAATTTATTCTTGAATATTTCATTATTAAATTTGAAAAAAACAAACTAATATTATATGAATCTATATTTAAATCACCGAGTTCTCTTATTTTGTTTTGTTTTGTCAACTTATCGACAGAATAAGCACTTTTAGAAAAATATGATATATCGAGATCAAAATTTGGTAATGGATCTGTTTGACTAGGTATTATTTTAATGTTTTCATTATAAATGTCAATAATAGCTCTCGATTCCGTGTGATCAATGTAAATTAATTTAATTTTGTCTTTTTGCACCGTGAGATTATCGAATCCTTTGATTCGGTAACTATCATTCTCAAAATTAAATAAAGAGTCTTGGACAAGAGTCTTTATTAGAATACTATCATTTGTATCTTCGGGCGAGATATCTGTATCAAAAACAAACATTAAGTCATCAACATATCTTCCATAATAACTGATATTTTTGCAATTTGATACTTGCTTATCAAACCTGGATAAATAAATATTTCCAAGCACCATTGACGAGAAAAGGCCAATAGGTAAAGGTGTTTCATTATTGGCGTGAGTATTTAAATCTTTTCTATAACTAGATATAATATCTTTATATTTTACGAAAACTTTTTTCATTATATATGTCAAAGTTAGAACCTTTGACATAAATTCAGTCTCATAAAGTAAAGTAGAGTAGTCATTAAAGTCAAATTTAATTGTATAAAAATAACTCTGTAAATCTAAAGAAACGAGTAATGAATTTTTATTTTTATCAAAGTTTTTCTCTAAAGCGGCAAAAGCGTTATTTCTCCATTTAGTGTATTGATAAAAATATAGATTAAATAATCGCCTACTGTTATAATGGATATTGTCTTCTAATGTATTAGAAGATACAATAGAAGACATAACAGTATTGCCATATACATCATCAGAGAGTATGTTAAGGTCGTAGGCAGATTTTGATATAAACAGTGTCCATAAAGTATCTAAAATATGCAATTCAATAGGCATGTCTATAAAAAAATTTACTGATTTCATCTTTTTGTTTTTATCTAAAGTATTAGAAATGGGTTTATTGCGAGAAATTGATTTGCTAGCCTCAAATTTTTTAGGTAGCGAATAAAAATCAACTTTGCTAATTAAATTCTCAAAATATTTAATAGATGATTTATTAGTTGGACGAGATAGCGATGTAGCTAGTTTTTTAAAAACTTCATTCATATGCTCTTCAGAAGATTCGAACAAAACAATCTTTTCTCGCATTACAATGAAATTTTTATTGTAATAATAATAGCTTTTCAATTTTTTGTATGAACCTTCTAGCATTTTTGTGTTTTTTGTAATATTATTAAACATATATTCACCCACTTACTTTATAAGTAAATTACTACTATTTTATCATGTGTTTATCAATTATACAATGAATTATGAAAAGTTGGATGAGAAATCATACTAATATTTAAAAAAATAATTTTAATGAAAATCGTTGGGTTTCAGAATTGTTTTATATTTAGATAAATTTAATGGGGATTAAAATGAAAGATAATAGCAATGAAAAAGTTATAAAACTAATATTAATAAGCTTGTAGTCTGTATTGGAGTTTGTGCTATTAAAAGATATTAATCCGAACAATGTAATAAATTGTTTGAAAACAATTAGAGAGTGGTGAATGTTTATTTATATAGAGACGAAAACCTAGTTAATGGACAGATGTATAAAAACGCCTATTTCTATTGGCGAAACAGAGTACACAAACTGAATAATAAAGGCGTATACGATGAAGTGTTATCTGGTTTTAAAGAAAAAATAAGACTTTATTGAGCAAGCATGGTGCTAAACTTATATCTACAAAAGAGAATATCCTAGCAGAGCCTTTTTAAAAAATTATTCGTGGGAGGACAGAAAACGAACTTAAGTGTAAATATAATGGTGGTACTGTTCCACTTGGATATAAAATTGTAGACAGCAATAAATAGACAGCTTTAGATGTTTTTCAGTAAAATTAGAATACATAAAATCTAAAGTGTAATGCTGAGGTAATATTTCGTTGCCCCATATAGTTATTGTTTATTTTAATAATATTTTTATCCGATTTACTACTAGCTTTCTTCAAAAAAGTGTGATATTGTGTTGTATCGAAGGGAGTTGATGTAA
>CAYJLG010000089.1:0-4209 GCA_964371035.1 uncultured Clostridia bacterium
GATGATATAATAAAAGCGGCTAAAGCAGGAATTCAAACTGTTTATATAGACAAAAACACTATAATAACGCCATCTGCGAAAGATGAAGCTGAAAAAGCAAATATTAGCTTAAACTATAGCGGGCAAGGCAGTGAACCGGCTAATGATAGCGAGGGCGAAAGCCTTTATTATAAAGCGCTAAAAGCCATAGCCGCAAAAGGAAATTTTGGCGAGCTACTGCAAGCTTTATCACAAATTGTAGGTGCGCCGTTTATATCGCTTTCAGATAAAAGCGGTAGCTTAAAACATATAATTGGCAAAACAGTTACGCTTAAACCCAAAAAGGCAAATTGCAACGCTTTGCTATATAGCGAGCTTGTAAGTAAAGAAGATAAATGCTCTATGCAAACAGGTTTTATAGAGCTTAGCGGCAATAATATAGAATGGGATATTCAGTGCGATGAAGTTTTTCATATAGTAAACGGAACAGTGACAGTGGACAAAGGCGATGAAAACTTCACAGCGCATGAAGGCGACGTTTTAACTTTTAAAAGAGCAACGCATGTAAAGCTTAGCACTGATGGCACAGCAAAGATATTTTATGTTAAACAGGCAAAATAAATAGCAGTGGGGGATATATAAATGTATGCACTGGGTTTAGTAGAAACAAGGGGCTTAATAGGTGCTGTTGAAGCGGCAGATGTAATGCTTAAAGCCGCAGATACACGCTTGCTTGAAAAAGTTCATGTGGGCGGCGGCCTTGTAACAATAACTGTGCTTGGAGATGTTGCGGCGGTTCAAGCCGCTGTAGATGCCGCACAGGCTGCTATTATGAAATTAGGTGAGGGCATATTTATTACTAAAAACGTAATTCCTCGCCCACTTGATGAAGTTATAGAGCTTTTTAATCCCATTTGCCCTAAAGGCGATAAAAATGAGGGCAGTGGTAAATATAAAAAGGTACAGGCGACGAAAGAGCCTAAAGATGTTGCATTTGAAGCAAAAACCGACAATAAAGTAAAAGTGAAAACAACTGATACAATGTCGAGTAAAAAAGAGCTTGATTTGCATATACAGCAAAACGGTTTAAAGGCAACAATGGGTATACTAAGTGGCCTAAAGGTGGTAAGCCTGCGCGCCTTAGCAAGAGATATTGATGATTTTGGCATAAACGGCAGGGAACTGGCAAAGGCAAACAAAGAGCAATTGATGAATGAATTCCAAAATTATTACAAGTAAATGAAATTTTTTAATTAATAGAGGAGGGCTGAATGCAAAACTTTGATTACGATTTAAAATCGATACAAGAAGCCAGAGATTTAGCACGCATGGGACATAAGGCAACCGAGGAAATTGCGAATTACAGTGATGAGCAAATAGACAAAATCATTCAAAACATGGTAAAAGTTGCAAAGCAACATGCGGTAGAGCTTGCAAAAATAGCGGTGGAGGAAACAGGGTTTGGCAATGTGCCGGAT
Source organism: uncultured Clostridia bacterium (assembly GCA_964371035.1). Classification (GTDB taxonomy): domain Bacteria; phylum Bacillota; class Clostridia; order Tissierellales; family Sedimentibacteraceae; genus UBA1535. The sequence goes on from CAYJLG010000089.1 coordinate 1,458, forward strand.
AAAACCTATAAAATTCACCTTGCATCTCAATTGCTATATGACAGCATTAAAAACATGAAAACAGCGGGCATTATTAATGAGGATAAACAAACAGGCGTAATAACCGTGGCAGAGCCTGTTGGCCTACTTTTCGGAATAGTGCCGTCTACAAATCCGCCATCTACTACTATATATAAATCTATAGTAGCGATAAAAGCAAGAAACGCCATTGTGTTTTCGCCACACCCGTCGGCGGCAAAAAGCACAATAAAGGCAGCACAGCTTATGTGTGAGGCTGCCGTTGCGGCAGGCGCGCCTAAAAATATTGTCACATGCGTAACATTGCCCTCGCTTTGCTCTACAAACGAGCTTATGAAGTGCGATGAAGTTAAAATGATAATAGCTACAGGCGGCCCGGGCATGGTTAAAGCAGCTTATAGCTCCGGTAAACCTGCACTTGGCGTTGGCGCCGGCAACTCACCTGCATATATTGAAAGAACAGCAGATGTTCAAAAAGCTGTTAGAAATATAATTGCAAGTAAAACATTCGATTATGGCACTATATGCGCAAGCGAGCAATCTATTGTTTGCGAGCAGTGCAATAAGCAAGCGGTTATAACCGAGTTTGAAAAACAGGGCGGCTATTTTATGAATGAAGCCGAAACAAATGCGGTTACTAAGCTAATTTTCAAAGCAGACGGCCATACAATGAACGCCGACTTTGTTGGTAGGAATGCGCTTTATATTGCAAAGTGCGCTGGAATAACAGTGCCCGAGGGGACAAAAGTTCTTATAGGCGAGCAAGGCGGTGTAGGAAAAGGCTACCCACTTTCTTTTGAAAAGCTTACAACAGTATTAGGCTTCTATGTTGTGAACAATTGGCAAGAAGCATGCGATTTAAGCATAGAGCTACTTCAAAACGGCATAGGGCATACAATGAGCCTTCATACCGAAGATAGAAATATCGTGCTTGAATTTATTAGAAAACCTGCCTCGAGAATTCTTATTAACACAGGCAGTGCACAAGGCGGTACAGGCGCAAGCACAGGGCTTATGCCGTCATTCACATTGGGCTGTGGAACAAAGGGCGGTAGCTCTGTTTCGGAAAACGTTACTCCGCTTCACCTAATAAACACAAAATGTGTGGCATACGGCATTGTAGATGTTGACGACTTAGTAGCAAAAGACCCAACATTTAACTACCCTGAACTTAGAAATTACACAAACCAAACTGCGGGCAATGCTTCAAGCGGTAGCGGTGTGAAATACTCTTCTCCTGTATCAATACCGTCGGCTGTGCGCGCAGTAATCCCAAGCGGAAGTGCAAGCAATACTTCTTCATATAGCACAGGGGCAGCGCAAGGGCAGTACCTATCGCCGTCACAATATGCAAATGCACAAAGCAGCAACACAGTTAATATAAATAAAGAAACGGTGCACTCCACTAATTTAAGCGGCGTTTCCAGCAATGATATCCCACTGGATATGAACCAATTGCGAAACTTATTAAAAGAACTTGCAAACACCGAGAAAGGGTGATAGCATGAGTGAACAAAAATATGAGCAACTGCTGCGCCTTTTACTTGAAGCTGTGGAGTCTGTCTCAAAAGGCGATAGCAATAATACAGGCTTAGATATACCTGTTGGGATATCTAACAGGCACTTGCATTTATCACAGCAAGACCTTGAGCTAACATTCGGTAAAGGCTATCAGCTCACACCGCTCAAAGAGCTTTCACAGCCCGGGCAATATGCTTGCAAAGAAACAGTTACAATTTGCGGCCCTAAAGGCGCAATAGAAAAAATTAGGGTGCTTGGCCCAACAAGGCCGAAAACGCAAGTGGAAATTTTAGCAGGAGATTGCTTTAAATTGGGCGTAACAGCCCAGCCGAAATTTTCAGGTGATATTAGTGGAACACCGGGTATAACAATTGTGGGGCCTGCCGGCTCAGCAGTAACAAAAGAGGGCCTAATGGTGGCACAGCGCCATATACATATGACGCCTGAAGATGCAAAAAGGCTTGGAACATACGATGGCGAAATAGTTAGCATAAGTGTAAATGGTGTGCGCGGCGGTATACTTACAAATGTGGCAATAAGGGCTAATGACGCATCGCAATTAGAGTGTCATTTAGACACAGAAGAGGCAAACGCCTTAGGCGTAAATGCCAAAACAACAGTTAATATTGTTCGATAAAACATTATTATATAAATAAAAAATCAATTTGGAGGCAAATAGAATGGTTAAAAATGAAGCATTAGGAATGGTAGAAACAAGAGGTTTAGTAGGCGCTATTGAAGCAGCAGATGCCATGATTAAAGCCGCAAATGTTTACCTTGTTGGCAAAGAACTTGTAGGCGGCGGGCTTGTAACTGTTATGGTAAGAGGCGATGTTGGCGCAGTTAAAGCGGCAACAGATGCAGGCGCAGCAGCAGCACAGCGTGTAGGAGAGCTTATTTCAGTTCATGTTATTCCTCGCCCACACGCAGAAGTTGAAGATATACTACCAAGCGCAAAAAAATAGAAATGTTAAATATTAATAATTAATTATAGGAGGCAGAAAAATGGTTAAAAGTGAAGCATTAGGAATGGTAGAAACAAGGGGTTTAGTAGGTTCTATTGAAGCAGCAGACGCAATGATTAAAGCGGCAAATGTTCATTTAATTGGTAAAGAGCATGTGGGCGGCGGCCTTGTTACTGTTATGGTAAGGGGCGACGTTGGCGCAGTTAAAGCGGCAACAGATGCAGGCGCAGCAGCAGCACAGCGCGTTG
>CAYJLG010000090.1:0-4096 GCA_964371035.1 uncultured Clostridia bacterium
TTTGCGGCTTTTTCAACCTGTGTAACAGGCTTCATAATCATGCTTATTATATACACAGCAGCCACAAACGCAAGCACAACCGAGCCTATCATTATAGCCACCATGATAATAAGTGCGTTTGAATATAATCTGCCGCCTTCTGTGTTTGCAGTGTCTGCGCCGTTTTTATTAAACTGAACCAACTCTGTGAAGGTCGCAGAAGCTTGATCAAACAAAACTTGCGATTCATTGTTCAAAATTTCCATAGCAAGTTCTGTTTCATTTTGGCTACTATATTCTATCATTTCTTCATGGACGACAAGATACTCTTCCCACGCCGTTTTCGCTTTGTTAAGAACTTCTGCATCTTGATCGCTTACAACATAGTTCGCTTCATAATCATCGAATATATCTTGAATCTCTTTAGCTTCTTCTGCTAAATCGGCCTCGAACATCTCCATGTCGTCTGCACTTTGTGAAATAACGTGTGCATATTCCGCAATTCTGAAGTCGGAAGACGCCGTGTTTACCTCTTCAGCAAAAATAACACACGGCAACCAATTGTCCGAGACTTGCATCATACCATTGTTCAATCTAGACAATAGCACTAGCGAATAACAACCCATAAAAATCATCATCGCCAACACAAACGCTAGCAGAGCAAAAAGTTTATATCTAACTTTAAGGTTTTTCATGCTTATTACCATTCCTTTCTTAGTTTTGTGCGACTTTTTTCACATAAATTTTTATAGTGAAAAAGTTTTGCCTGACGTATTTGGCAAAAAGCACAAAACGGTGTTTGAAAAATCTTGTTTTTCAAACTTTTCTCCTACGCAAAAAAATAATAAAATTATTATTAAATTTGAATATTTATATAAATACAAAATTCTATAATTCCGAAGTAAATCGTATCATATTATTCTGCAAAAATCAACAATTTATTTATTAGTTGTGCTTATTAGATCAAGTGGTCTGTGTGAAACTTGCTGTCCTTTCAATGTTAAGATAACAAAAAACATGTAAAATGCAGTTAAATTATTTCATGTATAGTGTTACAAGCACTCAGATAACATAACAAACCACAAAATTAATCTATCCAATTTTAGATAAGTCCGGTTAAATAATCATATATCTTTCGGTCTTTAAATCCCGTCTTTATAGTTTCAATAATTTCTTGATCGGTGTGCCCCGCAAGTCGTGAGTAAAAGAAAATGCTTCTAAACCGTGTATAGGCATGAAGCTGTAATACCGACAAAAAATCTTCATGTCCATTCGAACTATAAAAATCTGCAAGCGCTTCAAAAGTGTCGGCATAGAGAGAAGCTATATTTACTTTTGTTGCAATTGTGTGTATGCTAGATTTTTCTCGTTGATAATAATTATATAGTCCCTCGTTCACAAACACTGTCTTTTTAATAAATGGTAAAAGCTTAAAAGAGAAAAGTGTATCGGCACTATGTGGAAAGTTTTCAAATCTCACAGCCGAAGACATAATTATTTTCCTTTTATATAGTTTTGTCCATACATAGTTATTTGGACGAGGGCATGCACAAAATCTCGCAAAATACCCATACACGTCGTTCTGCACCGACACGCACCCGTCTATCATTTTTGAATATAAATATTGTGTTGATTGTTTATCATAAACTAAATTAAAATTGCATACTGCTAAATCCGCATCATTTTCGTTCATTGCTGTATATAGTTTATAATACATATCGATTTCTATATAATCATCTGCATCAACAAATCCTATATATTCGCCTGTGGCAACATTTATTCCTGCATTTCTTGCCGCAGCTTCTCCACCATTTTTTTGATGAATCACAATAACTCTTTTGTCGTTTGAAAACTTTTGCAAACGCCCAGCTGTGCCATCTGTGCTACCATCGTTCACAATAATTAACTCTATATCGGTATACGACCCCGACAGTATACTTTCAACACATTTTTCAATGTAATTTTCTGCGTTGTAACACGGTATTATTATTGAAATAGTTTCACTTTTCATATTCCCCTCACATTAACCCTTTATTAAAACACAAATTTAACGCCTTGTTTGCTTAATGTTTCTAATGCACACTTTATCAAATTTTGATGTTGATACACACAAAATTCATGAGTAAATATAACTAGATTTTTTTCATTTTTATAGTTTGACAGTTGTTTTAACAAAGAGTTTTCGTCAAACAATTCAAGTTGAATGTGTGTTTTTCTGTATATAATACCCTCTTTAGAAAAACAACCTTTATTTAAACTGATTACATCATGTTCTGTTAAATCATAAGACAAGGGCGAATTAAATAGATTTTTGCTCTTTTCATCGCGGCATAAAAGCTCTTTTATGCCGTTTTCTTTTAGCACCTTAATCATACTTTTGTTAGCAATATACCGATGTAATCTCAGTTTATTTGATAAAAGTTGATTGGGAATAGTATTATTGATATTATCTAATTCCTTTGAAAACAGCTTTAAATCTTGTGTATTGCCTACGTTTTTATATCCATGGTATCCGAATTTCAAAAAATTCTCGTTACTAATCTCGTCAAAATACTTTTGCGGAACATCTGAAATATGAAACCCGGATTGATCGTTTTCAAATATATAAAGAGTAAACACCGCACCATAGGTGTAGCATAACTGCCTAATATAACTAAATAACGGAATGTGAAACACTGATTTCGGCATCTCTTGATGCAAATTTCTCAGCGAAGTTATAACATCATCTATTGACAAATGAACATTCATAGCATTTCACTTAAATCCACTATATTTATTATTGTTGCATTAGTTTTTTTCGACAAAGTTTGTTTAATCGATCCAAAATGCAAATAGTCGGTAACTACTACCACATTGGCATCACTGCTATCTTGGTATTTTTTTAACTTATCACATATAAATAAGAGATGTTCGGCAACTCTGTTTTCTCCAAACACTGCAACACTTTTTTCGCTCATATTTGACAAACAACGGTGAACACTTTCAGTAAAATCACTTCCCGGGGTTTCCATTGTATAGTTTAACATATTAATACCATCTGCAAATATCTGTCGTTCCTCAATATAAGGCTCGTTATTTTCACAAACTCTATGACTGTATATCTCTTTATACGGGCCTTTCAGCCATTCATCTCCACCGGGAAGCACCCTGTTTCTAAGTTCAGCATAGGTGGGAGAAGAAATTTCAGGAATAACACCGGCAAAACAATCAAACACATGGCTATTGTAACAATGTGGAACTCGACAATAATGCCCTATGGGCAAATAATGTATATCTTCTGTCGGGTGTTCAAAAATATTTTGAATAACTCCTGAATTGCGATAGCATTGTTTCAAATCGCCTTGAGACAAATTGAGATTAAAAGACCACAGTCCACCATAGCAAAAATGTTTTTTTCGGTCGTGTCCCCATGTGGCTTGACGATAATCAAACAAAGCGGAATTAAAACTGCCCCAAACTTTTAAATGTTCGTCCATAGGCATCTTTGTCAAATGTCTAATATCATCTGTTGTGTTTGCACGAGGATCTGTCAGATGACACAAACACCCCAAGTTTTCCATACAAACTTTTTTTATCTCATCAATATACTGGACATTTCCGTCTGACGCAACAAGCTCAACAGTGTACGAAATACCCGCTTTATGTGAATTATGTATATTATTAAAATATACATTCAACAGATTTAATCTGACGAGCTCCGTATAATGAAACGAAAACTTAATAAACACGCGTGAGCGTTCCTTCGCATCCAATTTGCAAAGTTCATCAATAGCCTTTGTCACCGCTCCATTTGTCACTATCGACACAAAGTGTCCATCACGAAGCAATAGTTTTATAAAATCCATTAGTTGTGGATGCAAAAATGTTTCACCATTGCCGCATAAATTAATAGCGCATATTCCACCCATCCTTTCGGGTCTTAGGGCATACGCCATTGTATCAACCGGATATTCAAAATTTGTATACTCTTTTTTAAATGCATTGCATTGTCCAACCATACAATAATCACATTTAAAATTACATAGGTTGACAGGGACATGGCAGTCTATAAAACGTTTTATCTTATACATTACAGTCACTCTTTATTATATTATTTAAATTGCTTGTCAATGAATCG
>CAYJLG010000091.1:0-3971 GCA_964371035.1 uncultured Clostridia bacterium
CAAAGCCCACAGCCTTTTGCTTCTTTTCACGCTGAAAAGAAGGGCGCACCCTAAAACCTAAAAACCCACAGCTAACAAAAAACCAAGCCGCATGCCTTACGATAAGAAAACAAAGCTAATAAAAAAGCTAACTTTAATATTGCAAGCAAATATATCAAAAATTCCTTATCGTTCCAATATCAAAGCGCAGATATTTGCCACCGAACATAACTTTCTCCTGCGCGGTATAAGCGTTTTTAACAGCAGTTTTTAAATCGTCGCCAAGGGCGCAAACGCCAAGAACTCTGCCGCCGTTTGTTTGAAGCTCGCCATTCCTGTAAGCGGTGCCGGCATGGTAAACTGTGGCGGTAGAATTAAGTATTTGGCCGCCTGCAAGCCCTGTTATGCTTTTGCCTGTTTTGTAAGCTTCGGGGTAACCCTCGCTTGCCAAAATAACGCAAGCTGCGTGTTGATCTCTAAGGTCTATTTTAATATTTTTAAGCACGCCATCCGTGCAAGCTTGCATAAGGCGCAGTAAGTTCGAGCGCAATAAAGGCAGAACAACTTGCGCTTCAGGGTCACCAAAGCGGCAGTTATACTCTATAACTTTAGGCCCGTTTTCAGTTAGCATTAGCCCAAAATAAAGGCAGCCTTTAAATGGGCACCCCTCAGCTTTCATGGCTTTTATGGTGGGCATGAAAATAGTGTTCATGCACGTTTTTTCTATTTCTTTTGTGTAAAAGGGGTTTGGCGCAATTGTGCCCATGCCGCCTGTGTTTAGGCCTGTGTTGCCCTCGCCTATGCGTTTATGGTCCATGCTGGAGTGCATGGGCAAAATGTTCTCACCGTCGGCAAAGCACAAAACGCTAACCTCAGGACCCATTAAAAACTCTTCCATTACAACTTTGTTGCCTGCGGCGCCAAATTTCCCCTCTTGCATAATTTCTTTAACCGTTTGTGCCGCCTCGGTTTTATTTGCGCAAATTATAACGCCTTTACCTAAAGCGAGGCCGTCGGCTTTAATAACAAGCGGATAACTTTCGTAATTTTCCACAAAATCAAGCGCTTTTTGCGCCTGTTCAAACACAAAATAATCTGCTGTGGGAATTTTATATTTTTTCATTAAGTTTTTGCTAAAAACTTTACTGCCCTCTATTTGCGCCGCCGCCTTAGAGGGGCCAAATGCCCGTATGCCCTCTTTTTCAAGGGCATCTACAGCGCCCAAAACAAGTGGGTCGTCGGGTGCTACAACAACATAATCTATATTCTTTTGCTTTGAAAATTGCACTATTTCGTCAATTTGCGTTGCGCTTATATTAACGCATTTTGCCATATAGGAAATGCCGCCGTTGCCCGGTGCACAGTATATTTCGTGCTCGGGGTTATCGTCTTTAATTTTTTTAATTATTGCGTGCTCTCTGCCGCCGCTGCCAATAACAAGAATGTTCATTACTTAAAGCTCCACTTCGTTTTTTTTACTGTTTGGTGTTAATTATACCGAAGGCGCAAAAAATTTTACATTTTGCCCTCATATAAATAATGAAAGAAAGCATGTTTTTATTGCGCTGTTTTATAAAAATATTTTAAAGGGTAAAGTATACGTAAGCCTGTTAATAAAGCGAGTATTGCGAAATTAAATACAAAATTACATTAAAAATTTATATGATTAATATGCGCTGCTGTGCAATTTGTTTTTTTGCACTATGCATTTTTTAACCGTTTGCGTTGCGGGTTTTAAGGCATTTTGTTGTACAAACAAATTTAAAATTGAAACATTAGTGGTGGAAAAGCCTTAAGCCGTTGCAAGCCATCACTATATTGTATTTATCGCATGTGCTAATAACTTGGTCGTCTCTAATAGAGCCGCCCGGCTGAATTATTGCGCTAACGCCGCTGCGGTGTGCGCGCTCTATATTATCGCCAAATGGGAAAAATGCGTCACTGCCAAGGCAAACGCCCGTTATTTTGCTTAAAAATTCCTTTTTCTCTTCGGCTGTTAAGGCAGATGGGCGGCTTTCGAATGTTTCTTGCCAGTTGTTCTCGCCTATAACGTCGTTATAATCTTCGCTGATGTAAACGTCTATTGCGTTATCTCTATTCGCCCTTGGCACATTGCTTTTAAAGGGCAAGTTTAAAACTTTAGGGTGCTTTCTAAGCTGCCAAATATCCGCCTTGCCGCCTGCAAGGCGTGTGCAATGTATGCGGCTTTGCTGGCCGGCGCCAACGCCTATAACTTGCCCGTCTTGCACATAGCAAACGCTGTTGCTTTGCGTATATTTAAGCGTTATTAAAGCAATGCTTAAATTTTGAATTTGCTCTTTTGTTAATTGCTTGTTTTTTGTAACTATATTGCTGAATGTGTCGTTTGTTACCTTAAAATCGTTGCGCTTTTGGGCGAATGTAACACCGTAAACTGTGCGGTATTCCATATCTTGCGGCGTGTAGTTTTCATCTATTTGCACCACATTGTAGCCGCCTTTGCGCTTAGCACTTAGTATTTCAAGCGCTTTTTCACTGTAAGAGGGCGCAATAACACCGTCGCTAACTTCGGGGGAAATAAGGCGCGCTGTAATTTCGTCACACTCGTCGCTTAACGCTATCCAATCGCCGAAACTGCTCATTCTATCTGCGCCTCTTGCTCTGGCATAGGCACATGCTATGGGCGATGAATTTATATCGCTAACATGCGAGGTGAAATACATTTGCTTTAAAACGTCGCTTAAAGGCAGGCCGATAGCTGCGCCTGCAGGGCTAACGTGTTTAAAAGAGGCGGCAGCGGCTATGCCCGTTGTGCTTTTAAGCTCGCTTACAAGCTGCCATGCGTTAAGTGCGTCTAAAAAATTAATATAGCCGGGTTTGCCGTTTAGCACTTTTAAAGGCATTTCGCCCTGACCGTCTGCCATAAAAATACTTGCCGGTAATTGGTTTGGGTTTGTGCCATATTTCAATTGCATTTCGTTTTTTTGCATATTTCCCTCCGCATTAAATTATTTATAGTGAGATTATTACAGTTTTATTATTTTGCGCCTTTTTGGTGTTTGTGGCTTAAAGTATTTGCTAAAGCCATGTTTTAAAACATGGTTTTAGCACGCATACTTAAAGGAAAAGCAGATGTTTAATAAACAAGCTCGAATTTATTTATAATTTTTTGTTTGTGCTTGCCGGTTTTCAAATTAATATAGCGCACGAAAAGGCTAATTTTATTTTCTTCGTTTAAGCTTTTCCATATATTATTTGCAAATTTATCTAAATCGCCGCTTATATCTACCGTTAGCGGCTCGCCCCAAAAGCTTGGCAATGGCTCTTCATTTGCCCTATAGGTATGAATAAAGCGCCCCTCGCCGGCGGGCAAATTACTATATTCGTAAAAATTGCGTATAGTGGTGCTGCCGCTTGCTAAGCCGCTTTTCAATATACTCATTTTACATTTCATTTCGCCGTTTTTAACTTTCACGGTTGCGCTGATGCGTGGGGTGTAATGGGGCGCGTCCGGCTCGAAAGTGCGTGTGCGCAAAGCTTTATCAAAGCTTTGGCCTTGGCGCAAAGCGGTGTAAATAGTATCTGTTTGGTCGCCGTTTGTTACAATATGCGTTTCGTTGTAAAGCCTAACCGGCGCATAAATTATAAGCGACGGGTCTTGCACTTTAGAGCTGTCTGCCGCTTTAGTGTAAACACAACTTTGCTCTTTAACAAAAACTCTGTTACGGCTGTTTTCGCTTCTGCCCATAATGAAATAGGCCATAACAGCATGTTTTTTGTCTTCGCTTCGCCCCACTATAATGCCTCTGCCGGGGTAAGTGTTTGCCGAAAGCTCTGCTGTTAAATTTAATTTTTGCATAATGTTCTCCTTGAGAGTTTTATTTTTTTGTGATTGTTTAGGCTTTTGCTTTGCTTGTAATATTTGAGTGCTATCATACTTTATAGTTTTTCGCAAGGGTTGTGCCTTGTTTATTAGTTAGCTTTAGTGGCTAAGTTTTGCGGTTCGCCCTTCT
>CAYJLG010000092.1:0-3773 GCA_964371035.1 uncultured Clostridia bacterium
GTTCTAAGTTGTGCTCCATCATCATACTTTAATAAAAAGTCAACACCTTGCATGAGTGTCTTTTTATTTTCACCATGATTACCAAAAATAATATTTAATCCTGGGCTTATCCCTGCTTCAAGAGTTATTTCTATTCCTTTTGTTATTTTCTTTGTGGTAAGTACTTTTTTCATGTTTTTCAAAATTCGATCATCAAACGCCTCAATCCCATAATTTATAAAAACACAACCGGATTTTTTCATTAGCTCCAAAAGATCTTTACTAACATAGTTTAGCCTACCGTTACATTCCCACCTTATATTAAGATTATGTTTCAGAAAATCTTCACATAAAGATTGGGTTCTTTCAGTTGAAGACATTAATAATTCATCATAAAATGCAATGTAAGTTATTCCATAATCTTTTTGCAAAAGTTTAATTTCTTCAATAATACTTTCATTGCTTCTTGGTCTAAAGCCTTTATCCAGACGATAGCAAAAATTACAGCTAAACGTACACCCTCTCCCTGAAAGCATTGTCATAATAAAATCGTTTGAAGTGCAATTGGGCATTCGTAAAAGTCTATACACATTCATTGGGAATTTATGATATGCAGGAAAAGGTAAGGAATCAATGTCTTGAATAAGTGACTGTTGCTCAGTTATAATACATGTATTATTTTCAATGTAAGCAATACCTTTTACTTGAGAAAGGGGTATTTTTTTTTCAATTGCATTACAAAGCTCTAATATAGTTATTTCACCTTCACCAATACAAACAACATCAGCACCAAGTTTTTTTAGGAAAAATTCGGGTTCAGGTGAAGGGCCATGTCCTCCAACTGCATAAAAAGGTCGATTTTTCGATGCATTAATGGCGTTTGATAATGCAATTGCCTTTCTATACTGCCAATATCCTGCAATAAATGAAAGGCCAACCATATCAAAATGTTCACGATCAAGAAGCTCGGTAAGTGCACTTTCAGGTAAGTGATGTACATCTTGTAAAAACAGTTCAACTGTGTGTCCATGTTTTTCCAATATAGCTGTGAGAGCTGCTATACCCATTGGTAAATGTGGTATGTGTGACTCATTATCATAAACTACAAATAATATTCTCATAATACTTTCCCAATCTTATGAATAAACTCAATATTAACCAATTTATGCGTAGGAAAATTAATTCCCAATTTTGCAATCTTTTGAGAATTTACGCCACTGAAAACATATTCCTTATAAATAGGCATTTCACTTAATGGATAAAAGAAGTTACGAGTTTCTATTTTATGTTCTTTAAAAAAATTCATTAATTTTTCCATATCACCTGTATAAAGAGCTGAAATCATCCAAGTAATTTTTTTTCTATCTTTTAAATCATTTTTTTGAAAGGTAAGATTTTTATAATTTCTCAATTTTTCTTTATAAAGATTTTCAAGTTCTTCTTTTTCTTTCAGAATAATTTCAATTCTTTCTAATTGTGCCAAACCTATGGCTGCCTGCAAGTTTGTCATTCTATAATTATAGCCTACAACATCATGCCAATATTTTTTGTCTAAACTCATGCCATGATCTCGAAGTTGTTGCATTTTTAGTGCTAACTCTTTGTTTTGAGTTATACATATTCCACCCTCACCGGTGGTAATAACCTTATTGGCAAAGAATGAAAAACAACCCACATCACCGAATGAACCCACTTTTTGATTTTTAAATTCTGCTCCATGTGCTTCCGCACAATCTTCAATAACATAAAGATTATGTCTTTTGGCAATGGTCATAATTTTTTCCATATCACAAGGTTGACCATAAAGGTGCACGGGAATAATGGCTTTTGTTTTGGCAGTGATGGCCTTTTCAATTTCGTTTGGGCAAATACACCAACTGTCTTCTTCAATATCCACAATTACAGGCTTTGCCCCTGTATAAAGAACAGCATTGGCGGTTGCGGCAAAAGTCAAATCGGGGATAATTACCTCATCACCTTCTTTAATACCAAGAGCAACAAGTGCCAAATGAAGTGCCACAGTTCCATTTGATACTGCTATGCCATGATCTGTGTCGCAATATTTTGCAAACCCATCTTCAAACCTTTTGATATAACTTCCTTTACTGGAAATCCAAGTCGACAAAAAAGCATCCAATAAATATTTATACTCATTACCACCTAGATTTGGTATGGCAATAGGAAAATATGTACCTATATTATATTCAAAATAATCAACAACTTTAAATTCAGCATCCACAATGGGAATAATTTTTGCTTCATTAACAGTTTTATTTAATAATTCTTCATGGGAGTCAGTTACATTAGCATAAACAAAATTCTTGTTCATTACATTTTTAACTTGAGTTCTAATTTCTTCGGAATCAATTAAAAATCTTCTAATATCTCCGTCTGTTATTACACCTACCAATTTATTGCTGTCATTTACAACAAAAACAATTTGCTTTACATTATTGTTCATTTTTTTCCATGCTTCAATAATGTTCACATTTTCATTAACAATCAGATTATCAAGTTGTTGCATAATTTTCTTCGCCATATATACTTTTAATTTTATTTATATCATCAGCAAATTCAAGAGAAACTATTTTAGAAGTAAAGTCAATATTTTTAATTAATGTATATATTTGACCATCTTTATTTAAAATTTTATGTTGATCTCTTTTTCCGTCATTATCACTTAAATGAATATAATCAGACATGTGTATAAATTTATGAAATTCTTGTTCAAAATCTAAATTTAAAGTATTAGATGAAACATGTAAATGACCGATATCAAACAAAACATTAAAATCTAATTGTTGTTTTAAGTCTTGATAATCCTTAAAAGTACAGAGCATAAAGGGATTTTCAATAAAGGTTTGTAAATTCTCGTATGAAACAACATTATTTTCTATATATAGCTTTATTTTTTTACCGTATTCATTTTTAAGTAAACCATATGCTTCAACAAATTTTTTTATTCCTTCTTCTTTATTATACAAATTTTGTTTGCTGATTTTTTTACCGATTTCTTTTGCTGATGGGTCAAAGAAAAAACCGGCATGCAATCCATAAACGGGAGAATTCAAATCAATTGCCAATTGTATGGATTTTTTAAAAAAATTAAGGCTTTTTTCCCAAATTTCTCTATTAAGTGAAGCTAAATTCAGAACAAAATCTTCTTTAGGCGGAGGAAAATAGTTATGAATCAATAAATTTAGTTGATATTTTTCTTTCAAAGAAAAAATATCATCAATCAGTCCATCATAATATTTTGTACCGCCGGAAAGCTCGATATTATAAATACCGTTTTCAGCCAATCTTTCAATGACTGTTTTAATATTTTCACATTTAATGCAAGAACTTGAAACATAAATCATAATTCTATACGCTCATCTTCGCTAAAATCTTTTTTTGCAACTTTGCCTATTACATTTTCCCATTGCATGGGAGAAATTCCCAAATCGGGGCGTTTTGTTGTGAGATTTTCTTCTGTGAAAACATCGCCTTGCTTGATAAAGCCATGAGCGACAATGCTTTTTCTGGCAACAGATCTATTTTTTTCTTCACTCTTTGTCGGTTTTTTAATTCCATTCCCCAAGGCCTTTTCCACATTTCGCATAGCTGTAACCATGCTTTTTAACTCGTGGGGCTCTAAACTTGCTTTATGGTCAGGCCCTTCCATAGTTCTGTCTAAAGTAAAGTGCTTTTCATAGATTTTTGCCCCAAGAGCAACTGAAGCTATAGCAATTTCAATCCCTTTTGTATGATCTGAATAACCTACATCAAGATTAAATTCATCTGCCAAAGTT
>CAYJLG010000093.1:0-3455 GCA_964371035.1 uncultured Clostridia bacterium
TAGGCACAACCACCATAGGCTTTTTGTTAAAGCCCATGCGTTTTGATTCCTTGATTGTGGCCACGGCCGCTAAAGTTTTACCTGCTCCGACAACATGGTCAAAAAGGCTTGTTCCCTCTTGAATAGAACGCCAAACAGCATCTTTTTGGTGTTTACGAAGTTTGATGTCGGAACTTGCCCCCATAAGTTCCACATGTGATCCATCATAATGCGGAGTCACATGGGTATTAAACTTATCATTATAAAGGCGTGTCAAATTCTCACGTCTGTTATCATCTTGCCAAATCCAATCTGAAAAAGCCTGTTGAATTTCTTCGCCCTTTTGTAAGGCAACATCTGTGGCCTCTTGGTCAATTTTCATAATGGGCTTATTATTGGAATCTCTGCCCACTTCTCTTTCCACCTTAATCGGGCGATTGGTCAAGATAGATTTTATCAATTCCTCTGCAGGATAATCAGGAGTTCCCCATTTGGAATTATTAATGGTATAATCATAAATGGTAAGTTTAACATCCCACTTGCCAAGCACAGGGATATATTCAAGTTTTCTATTAAAACTACTTACACCGCCTATTTTTTCATCTAAAAAATCATTGAGTGTTTGGGTGGGAAGCCATGTTGACCCAAATTTTACTCCTATATCTACAGCTTCAATATCCTTCGGAATAACAGCCTTCAAGGCCTCCACATTGCTTTGATATTCAGAATTTTCTTGGGAGCTTGCTTCGGCAAATTTTAGTTTGGCTTTGACATTTCCCGTTAAATATTTATCCTTTATTTCCCATTCTGAGTTTTGTGGATTTTTAAAAATAAAGGAATTTCTTTGAAGTTCTGCTTGAACATCTTCCCCCGAACGCTTGAGAAGACTGCCCATGCGTTCAAAATCAATTTTTCCGCTTTCCCTTAAGGAAATAGAAAGGGCGTCCAAAGCGTTTTCGGCAGTTGAAGCAGGCTGAACATGCTCAAGCACACGTTTGGAGAAGATTGTGGCTTTCACGGCAGAGGGTGGACGATATTCCTTGCCCGTTTTTTTTGCCACTTCTTTGGAAATTCCTTTGTCGTATTTCATTTCAAGGGCTTGCACCAAAGAAGCTTCGGGATCGTCCTTAAATAAAGCTCGATTTGTTTGTGAATTGAGATGGCCAAACTTTTTAACAAAGCTGTCATATTTAAAATTAAGTTCTTTTCTTTGCCTTTCAATATCTTCATCGTGAGCATTGGATTTTTCAAGCTCAATTTGCTTACGCAAAATGTCACGAATTTCAATCATACCACTTATCCGAATAAAAGCATTGATACTTTTTGTTTCCACAAGCTTCAATTTGTCTTGCAAAAAGTCATCTTTTTCTTTTTCAAAAACTTTTTGTTGACCGGGGACAACAACAAAAGAGTTTGGTTTTAAATTCTGAAAGTATTCAGATTGAATAAATTTTTCTTCTCTCTCTGTCTGACTTGGCGTTTGTACCTTATTTTGTTTGACAATTTCCTTATCAAAAACATTTTTTGGCAAGGTCTGAATAGCATTTAATATGCCCATTTCAAGAATATAATTATCTTTGGCAACGCATTTAAGTTCTTCTCCGAACTGTCCGCTTGTATACTCCATTTTTCCAAGCACCTGACTTGGATTACTGACAAAATATTGATTATAATACGCAGGTTTACTGGCATTGTTTTGATTGTCAAACACAAATTCTTGTTTAAGCTGTGTCCAATCATGCCCACGCTTAATTCCATTTATTTTCTCTTGTGCAGTCTTTTTCTGTAAAAAAACAATATCGGTAGTCACTTCTGTTAAAGCATTTTCTTTGAACGCTGTATGGGGTAAGCGTACAGCACCTAAAAAATGTGAATTTTCAGCTAAATATTCTCGATGTTGAGCATTATGAGAATCCATAAAAAAACGACTGACAACAAAAGCCCCAATGCCTCCATCTTTGACGCAATTCATTGATTTTGCAATGAAATAATTATGAATGGAAAAGTCACTTAATTGAGGATTTGCCTTGTCATAAAGCTTTTGATTACCAAAGGGAGGGTTGCCGACAGTAACATCAAAAATTGAGTTTCCAAAGTCTAAATCCTGATAACTTGCTTTAATATTTTGTTCGTTGGGGTACAGATAATTAATAATTTTTGCGGAAAGAGGGTCTTGTTCCACCGTATAAAAATCAGCTTTAAATGTTTCGGGCTTTAAACCGATAAAATGCCCGATACCTGCTGACGGCTCAAGAATTTTCAAATTTTCGGCTTGATTGACACCAAGCCTTGCAAGTCCTTGATATATACCGTCAATAACAGTTGATGGGGTAAAGTGTGCGTCTTGAGTGGAACGCCTTGCCTTATCATAGTCGTCTTGAGAAAGAAGGCTTTTTAATTGTGTATACTCTTTTTCCCAAATATTGTTTTCACTGTCAAAGGCTTGAGGCAAGCCCCCCCAGCCCACATACTTGGCAAGAACTCTTTGTTCTTCCTCCGTAGCATACTTGCTGTTTCGACTATCCAAAGCATGGAGCATTTTAATGGCTTCCATATTATCTTGGAACTTGGCTTTTGCACCGCCTTTACCAAGATTATCGGCTTCGGTAATTTTATAATTTTTAGCAATAATATCCTGTGTTTCTTGAATAAGAGAATTGACAGTAAGGGAATTTGTAATAGGCAAATTTGTAATAGACGAATAATCAATTAAAGTTCCGTGTCTATTCCCATCATCTTGAAGATTTCCCACTTGGAGTAACCCTCCATCTCCAGATCGTAATACTCCTCCGACAATTCCGCCGTCTCCTCCAATTTCCACTGATTGCTCAGGCGTTGGAGTAGAAACAGATAGCCCGACTGCTCCAGTTCCAGAAGTTTCTCCGGGCTGTTTAATGCCCATCTGTCCAAAATCAAGGAGTGATTGACTGTACGTCCTTGGATTGTGAAGAGGGCGCTTATTGTTTTTTGACTTAGTAGCTTGCGTGCTATGTCTAGGGGTGCTGTTTGTTTGTCGAGAGCCATATAACAAGTCCTCCAGTAAACTATTTTCTTTTTTGTTTTCTCTTTTTAACTCATCCACTTGATCTGCATAAATATCAAATAAACTGAGTTGCCCTTCAAATTTATTTTTCTTGGCCATAAATAAACCTTACTATTTTTTTCTAAAAAGGTCAATAAACTTTTTAGAAAGTTTAGCCATCTAAAAAGGTGTACCTTTTTAGATAAAATTTGTGATGGAAATATCTTTGATTTTACATATGGAAAAAAGTCCGGAAAAAAGATTTTGCTGACTTTTGAAAAAGGTCTTAAAGTATTTACGAAGTAAACACTACCGTTAAAGTATTTAGAGACCTCTGCACAATTATTAATTTTTAATAAAAAACTGTTTTTAGAATGAAATTTTTTATTTTTAGATAAAATTTTGTGCAGAGGTAAAAGGCACGCCAAAAAAATTTTTTAGGGCAATCATTTAA
>CAYJLG010000094.1:0-3366 GCA_964371035.1 uncultured Clostridia bacterium
AGGAGGTCTCGCTCTGCCTTTGTGAGCTCTCCGTGTAGAAAGAGTTGAGACTTTGGAATCCGCTTATCAAAGGGTTTCAAAGTGCCGCTATATCCTATCTTCTCAAATATATCCATTACATCACTATTAAATATGAGATCAACTCATAGTCACTATCCATTACTTTAATATCACCTCCGTCAGCCCCAAACATTGATAGGCCTCCGAGCGAGAATATATCGCCGCAGTTGTCGTCCTCTTTATCTTTGGAGTAATCCATTGCAATGGAGCACAGCTGTTGCCAATGTTTCATCTTTGAGCCGTTTCCACTACGCTTATTGAAGGTGGAAATAAGCTCCTTTATTGGTTCATTTTTACCTAAGCAAAGAGAGCGGTAGATATCCAGTACCTGCTTAACCTGCTTTTCGCCATATAGTACCTCGCCATCATCCGATACATAGACAAGCATATATGGAGATAAACCATTGCGCTCTTTGTCAACTATGCCATCGGTGCTCTTCAGACAGAATATTACACCTGGTTTAATATCATTATTGAGTTTCTCACTATCGTTCCTGCTTACTGCAAATATACCAGTGGGCAGTTTGTCGAGTAGAGTGGGGTTCTGCTCAATAAAACTTGACAAATCCATTCTAAAGTCATTTAGAGTAAGATCTGTAATTGAGACTCCACCCGAGAGATCTTCGATATCTAACACTTCGGTTCGCAGTTGCTCTAATTGTCGGCGGCGATACTCCAAATCACGCATCTCGCCATTGCCCTCAATGATATTCTCCTCTCCAGTAGCCGAGATATCAAGGAGCTTCATTCGCCCTTTAACCCTCTGCTCCAGGTTGATATATTCATCCAAGCCCATCGCTGGCCAGAAGTTTACGAGTTGAATCTTGTCATTCTTGCTGCCAATACGGTCGATACGCCCAAATCTCTGAATAATGCGCACGGGGTTCCAGTGTATATCATAATTGATAAGGTAGTCGCAGTCCTGCAAGTTCTGTCCCTCTGATATACAGTCCGTAGCAATAAGCAAATCTATCTCTGCACCATCGTCCGCTCTCTCTTTTGAGCGAGGAGAGAAGTTAATCAAGACTCCCGTGAAATCCTTACGCTTAATCGGCAGGTTAGTTCTTGGCTCTTTTGATCCCGTTACACACGCAGAGAATATATCAAACTCATCTTTTGCCCACTTATACAACGAATCGTAAAGGTAGGTGGCGGTATCGGCAAAAGCGGTAAACACAATAACTTTTTTATTGCCCGTGTTCAGAGGATTGGTAATCTTGCTTCGAATAATAGATTTGAGTTCATCTAACTTCTCATCTCTTGACGGAGTTACGCACTTTGAATAGAGCTCAATGCCACGTAAGATCTCTAAATCGTACTCCAAATGTGCTCTATACTTCAACTTATCGATATGCTCAACGTTTATCTTTGCAGATTTACCAATCATCAAGCCATCAACGTTATCATCGTCATCACCCCAGTCGTTATTCAGATCAAAATCCTCAATCTCACCACTGTTATAATTTAACTTTGTTAGAATGTCGTTGATATTATCTATCAAATATCCGATAGTTTTATCAAAAGCACTAATAGAGCTCTCAAGTCGCTTTAGGATGTTTGTACGCATAAGGGCTTGCAAACTTCGCTCACGATCACTCTGCTTAAATCGTCCTTTACCTTTTAGTTTTGTATCAAATAAGTCTTCATAGTATGCTCTCAACCTCGGGTCTGTCACATACTCCAAAGGGGTGTACATACATAGGGTCATACTCATTATCTGCTCATTTATATCCGCAAATAATGGAAACTCTCGTTTTGTATCAATCTCACAATACCTATTTTGCGGAGTTAAACGAGTTGGGAACTTGCCTATTTTCTCCAGACCATAGTACTTTTCGATATGCTTTCGAGAACGAGCTATTGTCAATGAGTCTAAAAGTCTAAAGTAGTCCCAATTAAGGTACTCCAATAGAGCTTCAGTAGTTTGCTCCTCTTCGGGTAGTTTATTCCATATATTAAATGCCGTCTGTGCTCTCTTCATCGTCCCCGAGATACTATCTATCTCTGCATTCACGGCAAAAGCATTATCTTTTCCCTCGGAGATAAAGGCAATCTGGTTCTTTATATCATTGAGAGCTTTATTTACGGGGGTAGCCGAAAGCATTAGCACCTTTGTCTTCACGCCTGACTGTATAATCTCTTTCATCAACTTTTCGTAGCGTGTCATTCGATCCTTGCCAGATGATGCATTGCGAAAATTGTGTGATTCATCAATAACTACTAAGTCAAAATTCCCCCAAGGCACATAGCTAAGATCTACGTCACCCGAATATCCATTCTCTCTTGATAGATCTGTGTGATTAAGCAATGTATAACTAAATAAACGCTCCTTTGCGAAAGGGTTGCGAGTATCGTTCTGTTTATACACAAGCCAGTTGTCACGTAGTTTCTTTGGTGCGAGCACAAGCACCTTATGCATACGCAGTTCATAATATTTTATAACTGCTAATGCCTCAAAGGTTTTACCAAGACCAACGGAGTCTGCGATAATACACCCTCCGTATTTCTCGATTTTATTAATAGCTCCTATCACGCCATCTCTTTGGAAATCGAATAACTTATTCCAAATGAGAGTTTCCGTTATACCTGTTCCTTTCTTTAGGATGTCATCATCATTAATTTCCTCTAAGAAATTACTAAACAAGTGATTAAGAGTAAAAAAGTATAACAGCTCAGGCGATTTGTCTCGATATATAATCTCTAATCTTGACAATATGCTCTTCTTGATATCTTCAACCTGATTAGGATTGTTCCATATCGAATCAAATGCAGTTAATATAGCATTTGAACGGCTGGGGTCTTCGACACATTCGTTAATGTGTACTCTACCACCTCTATCTAACACTCCAAGACCTACTGCATCAAAATTTGAGTGCGTGATATATGTAGAGCTTTTTTCTGAGTTAGTGACATTTACTATTTTCCCCTCAATCTTTCGAGACTTTATCTTTCTGATATTGACTTTATTTTCTATCCAAGATGCAAACTCTTTAGCCACATTTGCATAGTTTAGATTTATCTTCAGCGTACTCTCCTCAATAGTCTCAAAGTATGTATCTGACTTGTCATACTTATTTGGGTTGATAATAAGCTGGACGTTATCAATCTTTGATAATTCCGACTTTATCTCATTAAAGGCAAACACAGTAAAATAGGATGTCATTATTTTTAAATGACTCCCACTCTTAATATCGCTCTGCAAAATCTCCTTTAATTGAGGTATGTTACTCATCCTTTATGCTATTAATTTAATCCTTAATATCAACTTCAAGTATCCTTGCTATTTTGGTCAATGTTTCGAGTCCT
>CAYJLG010000095.1:0-3264 GCA_964371035.1 uncultured Clostridia bacterium
AACTATTTCGATTTGTGTAAAGATTCTGGATATGAACAAGAATACCCTCCAGGCTGTGCTACAAATTTCCACGTTGGTGGGGTCTGCCCTTATAACTCTGGTTTTGTGTTTTGTTGTAATGATGCTTTTAACTTTAGTTCTTGCTCATATCCATATAAGTACCCAGGCGAGCAGTGTGGTGACTTGTATAAATGTGAGTGTGAAGATGAGTATGCTTTTGAGAGCTGTAGCGGTTACCCAAACGCAACATTGGGTGGCAAAAGCTGCACACAACTTGATTGGGTAGGTAATGATGAACAAGGATCTGTAGCACAATCAACTCACTGGAATTCTTGCTTGTGTAGTAGGGGTGTTTACTCTTATGGTCCAACTCAAAGTAAGGCTTTAGATATGTGTAAGGCTCGTGATAGTAAGTATGTTGTAGATACAAGTAATCACTGTCGAGAAGGTATTGCTGATAACAAGGGAACAATTGCAAAATCTGACTGGTATGGTGGTTGTAAGTGCGGTAGCAAGTGGAGTGATAACTGTGAACCTTTTGGTCCAGATACTACAAAATCTGATGGCGGTTGTTCTATAAACGGTCAGACATTGTATGATCCGAATCATTGCTGTAATTGTGACGCTGATTCTTATCAGGGGTCAGACGTGTATGCAACAAACGTAGATGATTGCTACTGTAACTCTAACTGGTATATTACTTTAACTTGCGAAGACTGGGGCTTCACAAACGTTAATTATCTTGAAAATTGTGAAACAGATTGTAAGGTGATTAAAAATGACAGTAGTGGCAAGCAAAAATGTCAAAAAATGACATGTGACCAAGCTTTTGCTGAGTTGAATAGACGCTCTGCTGGCAGTAATGTTCAATTTAAAAATGGTGGAACAATTTATCCTTCAAGTAGCATGACATATGTTGTAAGAGGGGATGTTAAAACATCTCTTACTAATGGAACGTTTTATTCACTTTCTGCTTATATTGCAGAACTTAAAGGTGCTGGTAATTCAGCGGCAGATGTTTTGCAAAGAAGTTGTGGTGATGCAGAAGGAAGTCTTACAGTGACAGGAAGTAGTATTAGTAATTTTAAAGTTTATGGTTTAGACATAGAAAGAAACGGAACGCTCGAGATTGGTAGTAAAAGTATATTAAAAGATGGTGATATTACTGCAACAAATCGTATTACAATAACTGGGAATGCTACAGGCGTTGAAGGTACTATTCATTCAGATAATAATATTACAGTTAATGCCCCTGCAAACGTAATTGAAGGTAATAATGTTTATTTAAGTAGTACAGCTAATTCTGTTTCGGCTACGGATAATATTCACATGACAGGAGGAAGTGCAGGTACTTGTTCTTTTGGAGATAACTTATATTTTGATGTAGCAAGTCCTGCTTATAATCCTTCGCTGAGATCTTGTGGAGGTATGTATTCTACTAGCACAAATTGCGAATATAACAAAGGTTCTGGTTGGAATAATAAATGCTATTATAACACTAGTGAAATTAGGGAATATAAAAGAGTATATAGTAAAGCAAGGCTGAAAAGAGTAGTAGCAACAGAAGATTGCCTGCTAGAAAATTCAAGTAATGAAACTAAATGCGTCTTAGACGAGTGGTATGTTTCTTCTACCTCAACAGAGTATCAAAGTTGTAGCGATA
This sequence comes from uncultured Clostridia bacterium, assembly GCA_964371035.1. Classification (GTDB taxonomy): domain Bacteria; phylum Bacillota; class Clostridia; order Tissierellales; family Sedimentibacteraceae; genus UBA1535. The sequence continues at coordinate 1,664 of CAYJLG010000095.1, forward strand.
GTTATTCTGCTCCTAGTGAATATTGTAGCACATATTCTACGAATTATAGTTGCTCAACTAGCTCTAGTAGTGGTTATAAGTATGAGTGTACATTTATTAAATCTTTTGTTAAACCAAAATGTTATTATGGTCCTAAAGATAGTGGTTGTTATGAGTATTATGTGAAATAATTTGTAACTTCTTTATATCTCCCCTTTGCAAAGGCTGCAAAGGGGAGATATTTTTTTGAGCAAATTTTAATATTCTCTAAAGGTTACTATAAAAAATAATTTGCTTTTAAGATAAAAAATATTGACAAAAAAATATAAGAATATATAATAAATGTGTAATAAAATATTATTCTATTTTATTTTCAATTTGTTTTGTCTTAAATAAAATTTAAAATTCAGAAAAAAATTAAAAACAATATAATTATGAGAACAAAATTCTTCATGTTATTAGCGGTACTAGGTATTGCTTTAACAGCGTGCGAAAAAGAGCCAGTTCATGTTTCTACTACAGTAACACTAGGTCAAGTTGAAGATCTTGTAGTTATTGAGAATGAAACACAAACTTCGTTAACTTACAACTCTTGGATAGAGGCAGAAGATGAGTGTGTAACTCGCTCTTCTAATAGACTCTCCGTTGAGCTGCAGAACTTGATCAATAATGTTAACACTACTGTTGAGGTAGAAGATTTTAACATTGGCGATAATACATTATCTTTAAGCACAAAAAAAATCTCTACTCAAAAAGTAGGTGACAATGTGTCGATAATGGATTCTATGTTGATTTATAAGCTTGAGAATCAAGCATTTTCTTTTGAATATGTGCTTGAATATCAAGTGGCTGAGTTTGAAAATGTCTTTGCTAAGGCTGAGTTCCCTCGTTTGAAATTTGATGCAAACAAAATAGTTGACAATGGTTATACTATTGAAGAAGTATCTATTGAAAATGAAGTGGAAACGAGGCTATATAAGCATACAATCACTGTTTATGCAGGAGGTGAAGCTTATGAGGCAAACGCAAATATTTTGCTGAAGGCAAAATATGTAGAACCAGTTGATCCTGATGCAGACAAGTTTGTATCTAGTAAGTTCTTAGACGAGGGCTTAGATGCAAGCAAGGAGCATTATTCTACATGGGTTCAGTTTGAAAGAACAAGAAAAAATGGCGAGACTGACAATAGAGTTAGTCAAGTGTCATTAGTTCCTGTTTTAACAGCTGGCAATGTGGCGGATAAGTATGTATCTTCGATTGAACTTGGCACACCGAGTGTTAGTTTAAGGAATGGTAGCACATCTGCAAAGGTAGCGCATGCAACAGAGGAATTTGTATTTATGGAAGAAAAAACTTCTTTCATCGATGTAAAATATTCTGATGATTTTGTGATAACTTTTGAGCTTGATGATGATTATGCAAGTTATAATGATAGTTTTAACGAGCGTAATATGCCACATCCAACAATTGGCACACCACAAACTACTTCTGATGTAACATTTGTTAAACAAGAAGAGATTGGCGGTAAGGTGTATGATACTTATGAATTAACTCAAAGCATAGAGGTTGCTTATGGTGAGAAGAAATTAACCTCTTCAAACAAAGTAACTTTACGCAAAGAG
>CAYJLG010000096.1:0-3256 GCA_964371035.1 uncultured Clostridia bacterium
AAGGTTATGCGTTCGCAAATGTTTTTTGCAAAAAATAAAAGAGAATATTAATAAAAAGACTGATTTAATATTCTTTCACAACCTCCTGCCTCTTCCCCACCCCTCTTACTTCATCAAACCCAACCTTATTTCCGACAATTAAGTCTTTTTCTTTTGCAGTTAAAACCCGTTGATTAAACTTGGCGGTAGCGTAATCTATGGCCAAGTTTTTTGCTTTATCGGTGAACGCCACGGTTTTGCCATAGTCTATGATTTTTCCACCGTCGGGAAGTTCAAAAATGATACCGCCGTTTCGGGTTATTTTATATTTTGCCTCTTGTCCTGCGAAAAGATTGTTCGTGATTTGGTTCATTACGGCTATGGCCATAAGTATTTTTTTACTGTCTTTTGAAGTTTTTTTGGTCAAGATTTTTTGCCTAGCCTTAAAAAATTCTTCTTTCTTTTCCAAGGTCTTTGCATATTTTCCTCTTGCCGGGACAGAAGTAAATGTGGGTACTTCTTTATCAAAAAAATCCATGCCTACATTCTTGGATTGTAAAACTTCAAGGGCTTTTTCATCCCCTTTTTCAGCTTTTTCTTGCAAAAAAGACTGCCAATTATCCGTTTTTACTTGGTGAGACAAACGCATCTTATTGATTTCGGACGCTTCCTTGATTTTGGCAAGCTTCATCAGTTCTGTCATGGTTGCACGTTTTACAGCAAGCCCTGTAAGCCTTATTTTCTCTTTACGCCATTTTTCCTTAATAACTAAAATTTCTTCTTGTTGACTTTGTCTTATAAACTCACGCCATAATTCATCTTTGTGTTCATTTCTATGCAAGGCTTTTTTCTTATACCAATCTTTGGCATTATGTGTTGTCTTTGCCTTATCAAAAGCCCCAAAGCGTGTAGTAAGCTTTTTAAACGACAGTTCCCTGTCAAGGCTACTTGCCTTAATACTTTCACGCCCTTTTCTATTTTTTATCACAAGACCGTTTCCGTGGGGCTTTATTTCAAGGCCGTATTCGGCAAATATCTTATGCACGGCTTCCCATGATTTTGCTTGTTCCATGTCCTCCAAAATTTCATCATGATGCCTGCGGACAAAACGCTCAAAACTTTCTTCCCCTGTCAACACTTCTTTTTTGACAGATTTTTCTCCAAGTTTAATATTTGTATCGAGTGGATCAACTCCATTGTCAATGCTCAGTTCATACTCTTTTTCTATATCACGGCAAAGCTTGTCACGCTTCCAATAGTCTCGATAGGGTTCATTCCTGCTAAGCGTTTCGGGGTGAATTAGATTGTAGGCAATATGCATGTGCATGTTGTCCGTGTTGATGTGAACACCGCAATGCCGTTGATGTTCTTCAAGTCCAAGGGCTTTGGCAAAGCGTTCTTCAATGGCCTTAAAATCCTCATGTGAAAGTTTTCCCTCATCCTCCGTGCGAAAACTTATAACAAGATGATAGGTTTTTTCCTTTTCTGTTCGAGTATTTAAGGCTTGTGTATCCATCACCTCTTGAATAGAAAGAGCATAATCATCACCTGCCCATGTTCCTGCACACCAACTAAAAAGTGATTTTTCTCCGGCATGGCTTGCGTCGGCAATATAGTTGGCCAAGCGTTTATAATTATCATTCTTTGGCTTGCAATGGATATGCTTACTAATCATTGAATAGCCTTTACCTTTTCTTTTAACTCCAATTGAAGAATTTCTATTTCTTTCAAAAGTGGACGTATTTTTTCACGTTCACCACATGTGGTGATAGCTTGTTTGAGCAGTCCACCGAGACGGCCAAGGTCAGCATTGACTTTTAATAGTTCCCGACGTGCTTGAGCATCTTCTCGACTTGGAACAATTGACCCTAAACAAACACGCTGTATAAAAGTTGAAATTGAAAGCCCAGATCGACTGCATGATTCTGAAATTTCATTATATTCATCATCGGTAATATATGCTTTTATAATGTTTTTACGTTTTTCTTTTTTCATTTTTACTCCAAGTAAAAATACTATTACGTTGAGCCAAAGGCGAATAAGTCAACCTCTTAAAGCAGGCGTAAAGTAGCCATATTTGAAAAATGTGGTACTACTTTACCTGTCCTGCCTTTTTATGTATGGTTATTATAATAGATAAAATCGGACAGAACAAGATTTTTTTAGAAAATTACAATTATTCTATATAATTCTATCTTTTTCTATTTATTTATAAACATATCTGTTATTTTCTGATATAATCTTGTTATTTCTATTACTGTCTTTTTATTTTTCATAAACTCTTTTTTTCTCTTGACGGCAAAAATAAAGTTATGGTAGATGTAGGTCAGAGAGAAGATTTACAGCGTTAATACCTTGCTGTTGTGATAAATGTGCATATCGCATAGTCATTGATAAGTTGCTGTGTCCCAGAAGTTTACTGACATTATCAATGGTTAATCCACGTTGTAATAATTGTGAAGCAAATGTGTGGCGTAATGTGTGAAATACTACTCTGTCAAGTGATGGCACATTTTCGTTGAGCTTTAAGTCTTTTATTGTTTCACGAAATATTTTTGATGGTTGTTTAATAAGTTTATCACTAAAAAGATATTCCATCTTTTTTATGTAGTATGGCTCGACCAAAAGTAAGAGAGGATCATTTAAATGAATAACTCGACTTTTGTTATTTTTTGTTTTATGAACAGTAATCATGCGTTGAGAAAGGTTTACTGATGATGGCTGAAGTAAAAATATCTCTTTTGCTCTCATGCCGGTATGAATAGCAAACAATACTATATCATGCCAGAGTTTATTACGATTTTTTAATGCATGCAACAGTTGTAATATTTCAGACTCACTCAAAAATCTTGTTCTTTGATTGTTTACAACAGGCATTTCAAAATATGGTATGTCATAAGGGAAAAGATCCAGTTGCTTAGCTCTATTTAATGAACGCTTTAAAAGTGATAGGCAATGCTTTACAGATTGTTGACTTAAATTTTTATTTTCAAGGTATTGGCGGTAAGCCATAATATCTATGAATTTTAAATCAGTTAGGCTTTTGTCTTGCCAATATGGTAAAACGTGGCAATTGTAACGACTTATTTCTTTTTTTAGATTACTTTCTTCAAAGTGTCTACTATTGATATAGGTTTTCCAAATTAATTCAATATTCATAATATTTCTCCTTTATTAGGTTTATATTATGAATTATACAAAAATATAAAAAGGTCGTATATACCAGGACAGCGGCCTTTCACGCCGTCAACAGGGGTTCAAATCCCCTTGGGGACGC
>CAYJLG010000097.1:0-3153 GCA_964371035.1 uncultured Clostridia bacterium
TGGAACACCACCCATTTATGCCATTTTTGGCATTGATTGAAAATGTAATTGCTTTGAATAATAAAACAGTACAAATTCATTTATCTAATCCTCTTCCTCTCTTGCCCAAATTATTGGTGCCAATATTTGTGCCGATTTTACCAAAACATGTTTATGATGTTGGTATATCATTGAAGAATAACCCTGCCAATATTGAAGTTGTCGGGTCAGGTCCATTTTATTTAAAAGATTATCAAGATGATAAAATAAATTTGCTAAAAAATCCTAATTTTTTTCTTCATGATTATCCTAAGCTTTCGGAGGTTGAATATAGAATTTTTTTGAATACCAAGGAAATGTTGTATGCACTTTCTGTACATGACATTGATTTAATACATCTTTATTCAAATTTAGAATTAAATGATTTTATAAAAGATCTAAAGCAAAGGCAAAAATCTAAAAACTTGGAAATGGAAGAGAATGTTGAGCAAAGTATAAATAATGATGAATTTGATTTTTATGAGGTTAATAATATTTATCCTTATTTTTTAGTAGTATACAATTTGCAAAATCCTATTTTGGCAAAACAAAAAGTGCGTGAAGCCTTTTCTCTTGGCATAAATTTAAAATCCCTTGCCAAATACTTTAATCATTCCAAAATAAAACCCATGTATGGGCCTATTTCTCCAATCAGTCCCTTTGCAGCCAATATTCAAAGGGAACAAGATATAATTAGAGCCAATAAATTACTTGATGAAGCAGGATATCCTAAAGATACAAATGGAAAACGTTTTACAATTACCATTGATTATTTGGATTATGATTTGCATTTAAATATAATAAGATGGCTACAAAATGAATTTTCAACCAATTTGGGAATTGAGTTAAAAACCAGCGAAAATACAAATTTAATAAGAGGGGAGGATAATTTAATCAGTGGAGACTTTGATTTATTTTTTGATGAAATTTTCTCTTGGGATGATCCGTTAATAGGACTACATCGTTTATATTATTCAGAAAATATTAATAAAAATGTAATTTGGACAAATAATAGTAAATATCAAAACAAGGAACTTGATAAATTATTTCTTGCCGCCAGTATTGAGCAAGATAATGAAAAACGACAAGATTTATATGACGAAATTCAAGAGCTTATTGCCAAAGATAATGTATCTCTTTGGTTAATCAGTAATAATTATACAATAATTAGTTCCAAGAAAATTGATAATTTAAATTCATTATATTATTCAATGATGTCTCCCTTTATTAATATTGAAAAAAAAGATTTTTGAGAAATTTATGAAATTTAATATAAATTTAGGTATACGTTCAGCGGTATTGATTCCAATGTCCATTGTGGTTTTGGTTTTTATAACTTTTGCATTAAGTGTCTATTTTGCGATTAATAGCCTATATTCAAATCATATAAAAATATTTAACCATTCCATTTCAGAATTGTCTGAGCTTACTATCATTACAGATGAATTTAAAAGTTTAAGAACTGATGTATATCGTATTTTTCAAGAAAATGAAGAATTGATTTTTACCATTGAATTGCAAAATATTAAAAACAAAGTAGAAAAATTACATTTTAAATTAGAGCAGAAATTTGACCGTTCACTTTTTCAAGACAGTATTACAGATATTATACTGCAAATTGAAAATTTTTATGAGATACTTGGTAAGGTTAGTCAATACGCCACTTCTCGTATTTTTATTGAAAATCAAAGACAAGATTTTATCAAGAAACTACATTATCTAAATGAACAATTAATTGTTTTAAAAAAAGAAAATAAGCATATAAATTTAGACATTATTCAAAATATTTTAACAAAATTATTAATTTTAAATTCAAGTACAGATATTTTTTACGGAGTAAAGATTTATAATTTATTAAATGTTGAATTAACAAAATTAAAAGTTTTACAACAGGATTTTGAAAATTCAGAAGTTAAAAATGATTATCAAATATTTACCATATGCCAAAGAATATTTGATTTAATTTTGCAAGAAAACAATATTATAGATACTTTTTTTGCCTATGGTGACAATTTAGAAGAAAAAATAGATCTTAAAATCCAGTTTGATGTTTTATCAAATGAATTAAATCAAGTAAATATTACATTATTAAATCAAGTAGATAATTTTTCAGACAATTATAGTTTGAATTTTGAAAATCGTATTGAGAATATTTTATTATATATTATTTTAATCTTATTACTCATTATGCTGATGGCTTATTCCGTTTATAAAGTATTATCAAACTATATAGTTAACCCATTGGTTAAACTAGATTTTTATATAAAAAATTATCTAAACCAAGTTGAATGTTATATTGATGTTTGCGGAGCTTTGGAAGTACAAGAAATAAGTAGGGAGGTTTGTAATTTCATAAAACAACTTGAAGAAAGAGAAAATAAATTGATTGATTCGCATAATAATTTGGAAAAGTTAGTGGAAGAAAGAACCAAAAAAATTTCTCAGCTTTCTGAACAAATTATTAGCTTACAGGAAGAGGAAAGAATTAAACTTGCGGCTGAATTGCATGATGATATTGGTTCAAGTATCGGAACTATAAAATTAAGTATTGAAAGGGCTTCAAAATTATTGCAAGTCACCAGCATGCAAGAAACCAAAGAAAAAAAAGAAACACAAGAAATTTTAAATAGTACTGTTCATATAATTAAAAGCATAACAAGACAATTAAGACGTATTCAAACGGATTTACGTCCGCCTCATCTTAATCTTGGTTTATTAAAAACCCTTGAATGGTATGTAATTGATTATGGTATTGCACACCCTGAAATGGATTTACAGACCGAGTTTTTCTTTGATGAACTTTTACTATCATCTTCATTACGAATTGTTACCTTTAGAATTATTCAAGAAGCCATGAATAATGTAAGCAAGCATAGTGTTGCTGATAAGGTAAGCATAAAAATATCGGACGAAAATGGATTTACCATTATTATCGAAGATAATGGCAAGGGCTTTGATTTGGAAGCTTTGAATCACAATAAGGATAAAATAAGTCATGGTATACGTAACATTCAAGAGCGTGTTACAATAAGTGGCGGAGAACTTAAAATTATCAGTAGAGAAGGGGAGGGTACTTGCGTTATTGCCCATTGGAAAATGGTTGAAAATGGATTAAGGTAATGTTTTATCGTTTTA
>CAYJLG010000098.1:0-2975 GCA_964371035.1 uncultured Clostridia bacterium
TGCAAATCAAGTTCCCCAAAACGTAGAAAAGGTAGTTATTAAAATTAAAATCTAAACAATTCTAATATCTTGTATAGTCAGAACAAAACATAACTTGTATGAAATGTTGATGAAAAAATATCGATATTTAATTATGAAAGGAAAAATTTATGTCAGCTAATGTAAAATTAAACTCTAAAGATGTTCCGGTTCTTTTCGAGTGCGATGTTTTCGTATTGGGATTGGGCATGAGTGGCTTTGCAGCTGCAGTTTCAGCAGCGAGAGCAGGAGTCAGTGTTATTGCAGCAGAAATGGACCATTTCCCGGGAGGTATCGCAACCTCAACCCTTATGTGTAGCGCCAGCAACTATTTCGTAACACGAGATGGAAAACAGGTTACGTTTGGTCTTCCTATTGAACTATTCGATAGAGTTGTGGCAGAAAATGGTGCAGAGCCAAACTACCTTAGAAGCACACAACCGCAGATACCATTCGACCCGGAAGTAATGAAATATGTTATGATTGATATGCTGGTTGATGCCGGTGTTAAAACGTTATACGAGTCAACATTAATCGATGTAGTAATGGCAGATGGAAAGGTTGATAGCGTAATTATGCATAGCCGTGATTCACTTTATGCTGTTAAGGCAAAACAGTTCATAGACGCATCAGGTGAACTTGCTATCTTCCATCGCGCAGGTGGCGAATACGAAGAAAAACATGATGGAAGTACTCTTTGCTACCGTATCGACAATGTTGATATAGATAAAATTATCGACTGGTTTGAGAAAAACCCCGAAAGTTATTCCGATCAAATAGACATTCCTACCTCGTTAGAAGATACCATTAAAAACTGGCGTGAATTTGGTGTTTTCCATCTTCCTCACGGCGGTGGTGAGCATATCGATGTTGTAGCCGAAGCATTATCTACCGGAGCCTTAAGTGATGATTACGGTAAACATTGTAAAAATCGCAAATGCTTAGGACTGTTCTCCTGCAAATCTAACCATGGTGCTATGATCATAAACTCTAACTGGTATTATGGTGATTGCTATAATATTGAAGAGGAGAGCGAAAGAGAGAACGAAGCACGCCTACACATTAAAACTCAGGTAGAATTTTTAAAGAAATACTTCCCAGGTTTTGAAAATGCTTACCTACGTGAGTCGGCAACCAAAATTGGACACAGGTGGCCGAGAAGAGCTACCTGTAACAAATTATATACCGCAGAAGACTTTCTAAGTGGTGTAAAGATGGACGATTGCATCGGTTATGTTACCGAGGTTGACCGCAGAGAAAAGCCTTTCGGATTAATGAAACAAACAGGCGAGTTGCCACTTTCAATGATTGTTAGTGATGCTACTCCGAATGTGATAGTTGGATCGGCAAAAGCTCCATACACCGAAAAATTTGGAATGATAAGAGGTCAGGCAGGTTGTCTCGTAATGGGACGTGGGGCCGGAGTTGCCTCCGCTGTTGCAGCTAAAAACAACACCTCCGTATGCGATGTAGATATTAAAGCCGTTCAGGAAGAACTCCGCAAGCAAGGCATGTAATAATAACCAACACATTTAGAGGATGGGAGTCAAATAATGAGCAATAGAAATTTACGACCGAATATACATTTCACACCATCCTCTAACTGGATGAATGACCCGAATGGGATGTTTTATGAAAATGGGAATTTTCACCTGTTTTATCAACACAATCCCAACGGTATTAACTGTGAAACAATGCACTGGGGACATGCTGTCAGTCGCAATTTAATCGACTGGGAGCATTTCCCCGTTGCAATTTACCCCGACAATCTTGGTGTTATATTTTCAGGCAGTTGTTACTACGATAAGGATAATATTTCCGGATTTGGCACGAAAGAGCACCCGCCTGTAATAGCTATGTACACAAGCCACGGTGAGGTAGAACAACAAAGCATTGCATACAGCACCAACATGATGCATTTCGAAAAATATTATGCAAACCCAGTATTGCCCAACAGTGAGTTGCCGGATTTTCGTGACCCAAAAATGTTCACAAACAATATAAACAAAACCGTTAGTGTTGTGGTTGCTGCCGGCGATCGTGCCATGTTTTACGAGACAACTGATTTTAAAAACTGGAAAAAAACAGGAGAGTTTGGTCCTCTTAATAATGTGAAAGGTGTTTGGGAATGCCCCGATATGGTTCAATTAGAGTGTGAGGGTGAAGAGAAGTGGGTGTTTATACTAAGCACCACCGTTACAGAGGATAACGACGGAGCACGTACTTATTATTTTGTTGGTGATTTTGATGGAGAAAAGTTTATTTCTGCTGATAAATGCGAGCCTAAGTTTGTAGACTGCGCGCCCGATAACTATGCAGGAGTTACATTTCAAAACTTTAAAAAGCCAATTTTCTTAGCATGGGGAATGAATTGGGCCTATGGTCGTGAAACGCTGACCGGTGGAGAATACCGAGGACAGATGATATTGGCAAGAGAGATGCAGCTGTGCAAAATTAACGGAGAATATATTTTAAAATGGATAGTGCAAGGGGTGGATAAATTCAAAGCCTCAGCCTACACTATTCCGGCTGAAAAATTCTTAGGATTAGATACCTTTGGCGTTATTGTTAAGGGTGAAGGCAATTGTAAATTAAAATTAAAAAATGAGATAGGAAATTATTTAACATTTGAAATTACTGAAACCGAACTAATTGTTGATAGACGGCAATCAGGTCTGGTAGATTTTAGCAAGAACTTTTTAGATGAAAAATACTGTGTATCAAAAGCAAAGCGTCCTACCGGAAAAGAATATAATCTTGAGATGATTTTTGATGTTTCCATTGCCGAGATATTTGTTTATGATGGACTTGTTGCTTTTTCAGCAACGGTATATCCACAAAAACCTTACAGTTGGCTTACCATCGAGGGTGATTGTGAAGCAAAATTTTACGAGATTAGCAGATAAAAAAGGAGATACTAATGAATAAACTTGGAGGATTATATCCGGCGTTAATTA
>CAYJLG010000099.1:0-2959 GCA_964371035.1 uncultured Clostridia bacterium
TTTCTGTAATTTCAAGCTCTATTTTCTCAGGAGCAATATCATGTAGCATCACAATATCGCTTAGCTTACTCACTATGTTTTGATTAAGCACAGTTGTAGCAGAAAGATTTACAGATATACTCGGAATTTTCATATTCATTTCATTTTCTTTGATAAATTTGCAAACTTCTTCAAACACAAACAAGTCAAGAGTTGCAATAAAACCATTCTCCTCAAACACTGGAATAAATGCATCGGGATAGATGAGTTTTCCTGATTGTGTTTTCCAACGCACAAGTGCTTCAGCACCACCTATAGCGAGTGAATCAAACCTGATTTTAGGCTGAAATACGACGAAAAACTCCTTATCATTCATCGCCTGTTCCATACGATATGTTACATCTACTTTGTTTTCATACTGTTTTTTCATTTTTGAGTCAAATTTGATAAAAGTAGTTTTATGACTAGTTTTCCCTGAAACTCTCGCTGCGTCTGCTTCTCCGATTAGTGTAGAAGCTTTGATGGATAGATCGTCTATTTCCACATATCCAAATGACATAGATAGATTGTAACTTCTTCCAAGAATCTCTCGTATTGATGGCAGAATTTTTATAGAATATATTTCCTCAAGGGAGCCTCCTACATCGATTTTTCTAAGTATCAAAAATTGATCAGCCGTTCTTCTAGTTATATAAGATTGCGTATTTTCAAATGCGCTTTTGAGTGTATTTGCTATGGCAACTATGACCTGTGTACCTTTGTCATTGCTATAATGGGTGTTAATAGTTTTAAACATATCAATGTCAAAAGAAATCAGTTCATATTCAGAAGGACTTGCAATGTTTTGCAATTCATCTAAAACATCTCTAAATTTGTGCATCGCCATAAATCCTGTCATCGAATCAGTATCATGTGCAACCATCAGCGCTTGTTCTTTTTGGCGTTGTTGCATTAGTGCAAAAAGCACAAATCCTAATACAATTAGAGCAATAATAAGTATAATAATGTAAATGTTATTCATCATAAAATCTGTAAAAGTTTCCTCATAAAAATACTTGGAAGTATTAGCGATGAGCAATTCTTCATACTGCGTACTTGAAATATTATCAAACATTATGTTAAAGAGCGGAATATATTCATCTGCGATGTTATGCTCTATGCCAAAGCGAAAATTCAAGAAAAAATCTGCCGCAAAAGTAAAATTGCCTTTTTTTTGAAGATATGAATTAGCATAAGTTGTTCCACTTTCAGTAAAAATCGCCATATCAACATCTCCGTGTTCATATGCATCTAGTAGTTCTTGAAATGAAGTATAGTATACGAACTCATTCTCTGCAGCAAATTTAGAATACCTAGAAAAATCTGAGTTTAGGTAGCTCATTATGCCTATTTTTTCAGTGGCCTTCAGTATGTCATCAGAGTTGTCATATTTTTGAGCTATTTCATTGGGAACCATAGCTATCATCTGCATTGAATAATATGTTTGGGTTGGAGAGTAATGTTTTTCATAATACTCCTGCATACCTATTGCAGATATCGTGACATCTCTATCGGTTGGATAAGTTGAAGGATCATCCACTGTATAAGGATGTAATTCAATTTCAAAGTCATACATCTCGACTAGCATATTCATGAGATCTATGATTGCACCATCAGGCTCTCCCTGAGAATTTTGAGACGTAAATGGGCTATGATTAGTTTCATAGGCAACAGTAAGTGGCCTCTGTCTCAATACTGCTAGCTCTTCTTGGGTTAAGTTGCGGTGATAAGCTGAAAAGTGCTCCGGGTAGTACTTTTGAGATAAATTCTCAAAAAAATCACCTTCATCTATAATGATTTTTAACAAAAACTCTTCAATTTTAGCAACAAGTTCCTCATTTCCATATTTTGAAAGGATGTGAGTGTTACGTTTAGTCAAATTAAGCACGGTCGTATATCCTGCAATATCAGTGTCACTAGAATACATTAGATAAAGATCCGCCTCTAAATCTCTATAATTACGTATTTCACCTATTTTATACTCTACCGAGATATCGTTTTCTTCAAGAAAATCATCTAACAGCTCATTTCCCGAATTGCCTTCGTAAGTTGCAACAGTTTTGCCATTTATATCTGCAGGACTGGCAAAAGGAAATTCATCTTCTTTGAGTACCATTAATCCCATACTCACGGCATTAAGTGGAGTTTCCATGTACAGATACTTTTCTCTGCGCTCCGGAGTGTCAAAAAAAAGTCCAACGATATCTACTTCATCATTGTTTAGCGCATCAAAAACATCACCATCTATTTCTTTGAATTCAAAAGATAAATCGCTGATTTCTTCTATCTTTTTGAGTATTTCGTAGCCATAACCCTCATGACCTACATGGCTAATATCTTCAACCATGTCATCACCTTTGTTATACCCAACTACAATCACGTCATCTTCAACGTCTGCACTTGCTGTTATTCCTGTAATAGGAAATACTATCATAAATAAAACTACCAATACTATACAAAGCGATCTTTTATAGTTCAAAATAATTACCCCCTTTTATTATTTTTATTCAGCACAATTGTTTGTATTTAGAATATTTTCATATGTTGAATTTAAGTATAACAATAAAAACAGCATATGTCAATCAGTATATAAAGAAATTGTGTTGAATTCATCGAATATTTTAGCTGTTGAAGGGGATTTTGTTGCATTAAAATTCAAAAAAAATAAAAAAATATTCATAAACGTTTTGTATCTATTTTTACTTCCGAAAACAAGATTTTTTTAGAATCACTATCTATAAGTGAATTACAAAGGCATTATCGCTTGTACATGCAAAGTGTATTTTGTAGAATGATTTATGCAATCGTATTCCCGTGATGATTTTAAGATATTTTCTATCTATAATATTTGACTAATAGTAATTTTAAAAGTTACTATTCACAGTTGAATTATGGTGTTAACAAGGAAAAAATAATAAAATATGGAAGCCTTATGGAGATT
>CAYJLG010000100.1:0-2811 GCA_964371035.1 uncultured Clostridia bacterium
CCCTGCGAGCATTTATAGCAGAGCTTTCAATATCTATATTAATAAGCCTTTCAGCGGTTATGGCAACAGAAGAAAAGCTATCAAATTGAGTTTCTTTTGCTAGGAAATCAAAGTTGGTCATAGTTTGCTCCTTTTTTACTTATCTAAATACTTTTTGCAAACACTGCAGAAATACCCTTCATCATCATAAACACTTACTTGTATAGTTTTTCTATCTCTATCCCAACATACAGAGCAAATTTTAATTGCTTCGCCTTTATCTGTTGTGAAATCAGCAACATTATTTTTACCCCTTGTTATTCTACTTTCTATATCTTTTAAGTTATCGTTTTCTTCTATTTTTCTTTTTAGTTGTAAATTTTCTTCGTATAAGTCCATATACTCTTTTTTCATTTCTGCTAATTTTATGTAGATATCAGCTGCCATCATTTTTATTTCTGCATTTCCAGCATTATCGGCTATTTCCATCAAATCTTTTGTTATGTCATAAATATCTTTTGCAACTCCCATTTTATATTCTCCTATTCCAAATTTAAAACTTTTCTAATTTTAGATATTATATCAGAATTAAAATTACACCACTCCGTAATAACAATTAACGCTATAAGCATAATATTCACCAACGCTATAAACCACCATTGAAATTTTATTTTTATATTATTTATTTTGATTGTAAATGTCGATAATAATGCCACTATATTAAAAATTGTCCAAATACTATTATCGTGATTAATGCTGAATTTCAAAGTTTATAAAAGCTTTTTTACTTTGCAGTATACTGCATTATTTCTCTCTTTTATGTCCCTTTAGCCATATATCGCCTTCTTTAGGGTCTTTAGGTTTTTCAGGACCTGTAAAAATCCTAGGCATTTGACTAATTTGTTCTTTTACATCGTTTAAACCTTTTTCTGTATTTTTCAAGTTTTGAACGATATCCTCCAACTGCTCTTGTGTTATTTCGCGCGTTAGTTTAATTATCGCATATGAGTCTAATCCATTATTAATTACTTGAGCTTGATTTATTATTCCGCTATTATTACCTTTAGTATAATTTTTGAATTTGTTATACACTACTAAGTTGAAAACTCCAATTATTGCGCCAATAATACCTATGATACCTAATAATAAATCAATTACATCTATATAATTTAAATTTTCTAAAGTCATTCCTATATACCTCGCTATCCTAACATACTTTTAGATTCTCTTTTCGCGCAGAGTTTATAATTTACTTTTTCATTACTATGTAACATTCCATTTTCTAAAACCATTGCTCTCCATGTTTTTCATCAACATACTTTTGTGGAATAATGCTTTCTGTAATTTTATCCCATCTAAATTCTTTATCATATTTTAAATCTTTCGCCATACATTCAAGTAACCTTGTATATGACTTTTGTAATTCCACAAATTTTAAGCTTAAGTTTTCATTAGTTCCCATTATTACTAAATGCTTTAAATCGTTATGACATTTACTATAATGTTGAAACTGTAATAAGACATCTTTACTTTTACCAAATACAAAAGGGATTAGGTTCAGAGAATTCGTCCTATTTTGGTCTGTAATATAGTATTGGTAAACTACAAGTGTAGAAAAAATCTGTTTTTTATCTTCTCTAATTTCTTTTTTTGTATTAGCTAAATCAGAAACTAATACTGCAACGATTGGCGATAAAATAATTGCGATAATGTTTATTATTTCCATTTTGATTAATCCTCCTACTCAAAATATTCTTGCATTCTTTGTTTATATAATGTTTCTAATTGTTCAAGCCCTTTTCCCATATTATACCTTATTTTGTCAATTTTCTCAATATATTTAGCAAATTCGTTTTGTAAGTTGAGCGGTGGGAGTGGCATTTTCAAAGCAAGTAAATCACTTTTTGTTAAACTTGGTATTGTAACCGTTTTATTAAGCTGTTCAAAATCGTACCACACACAAAAAAAGTATAAATACTCACAAACTAACATTTCAAGTTTGGGCTCAAGCCCAAAGGCTGTGTCAACATTCCAATATTTTTCTTTTACAAGTATTGGCTTATTTATGTTTCCTTTTCTACCTATAATTACAGAGTTTTCATTGCAAATGTAATCATTTGCATAAGCCATTATTCCCCCACTTCCGTATATAGGGTACTCTCCATAAGGTGACTCTACTTTTTTTTGATTTTTACCATTTTTAATAATTAACACATCTTGCCACTTTTTCATTTCCCACCCCATAGGGTTTAGCACTGGGTCGCCGAACATTTCTATGAATTTTGCTTTTACTAATAAATCTAACTTTTCTATTTGTGTTTTTCGTTTTTCAATTAAGCTTGTGATTTTATCAAGTTCATCAGCAATTTTCTTTTGTGTTTCAAGTGATGGAAGTGGGATTTCTATATTAGCATATTTAGATATCCAATATCTTTTATGTAATCCCGTATCAGATTTAATTGTAGTCATTAAATAATAGATATACTTTATATTTATTTTATCTGTAGGATTTAATATTTTCATTGCTGAAGATTTAACCTTGAATGGAAAATCAACAAACTTAATTGAAGTTGTGAAATCATCAAAAATTATTACTGGTGTTTTAGTAAAAATATTTTCATCTTCATCGGTATATCCCAATATAAATGATTTTCCAGCTGTTAAAACAGGTATGCTAAAGGAATTATCATAAGTATCATTAGAAACAATATATTTTGTAGGCTGCTCATATAAAAGAATGTCCCCAAGCTTCACAACTTCCCATTTATCACTATTTGTCATAACCCAGCTCCAATTCTTCAAGTCCTTTTAATATTTCATTTTCAAGGGCTT
>CAYJLG010000101.1:0-2621 GCA_964371035.1 uncultured Clostridia bacterium
AACGTCAACTCTTCGCGGCGGCTATCAGTTGCGGTTTAAGTGACCGTGAAATCCGGGCCACCATGAACTCGGCTCGCCTCAAGGCCGCCTTGTCGCCGCGAATTTTGCCGGAAACAAGTTTCAGCCAAGAGGCCCCGCAGTTCAATCTGGCCGTTACGGAATTGCCGTCAGCTCCCCTTGAGGTGTTCCCCCAGAAAATCCAAAAAATGCTCAAAGAAGCGGCGGTCGCCTTCAAGCAGTTGCCCATCGAGGTGCCCATTGTCGCTTTGCTTGGTATGCTGTCGGCCTGTTTGGGGCAGTCCAGAGTTTTGCAGATTAAGGATAACTGGGAGGAAGGTGGCAATTTATATTTGGCTCTGGCGGCCATCAGTGGTTTGGGCAAAAGCCCTTGCTTCAAGGCTTTTCTTGGGCCAATTTGGCAAGAAGAAGTCAAAAACAAAGAGCGCTGGGACGCCGAAATGGCCAGTTACAACGCCATTATGGAAGAAAGACGGCAGTCCAAAGAACGTCAAAATCTGCCTGGCCCACCGCCAAAGCCCGTCCGCACTCAATATATTATTGAGGACGCCACTACCGAGGCCATTGGCGGTATTTTATCTGAAAATCCCATGGGTTTACTTTGGTACAGCGATGAATTGTCGTCAATTTTACTCAATCTCGACCGTTACACCGGCGGCAAAGGCGGAACCAAAGCCCGCCTCTTGTCTACCTACGACCGTTCGCCGTGGAAAACCAGCCGCCGCGACCACGACAAAGACCAAGTAATCCCTTCGGCGGCCCTCTCCATCGTGGGAACTGTTCAGCCCAAAATCCTTAAAGAACTATTCAGTCAAACAGATGCTTTGAGCGGATTTTTACCCCGTTTTATCTTCATTTTGGCCAAGCGAAGCGCCCCCGGCCTTTTAACGAACGAAATCTTCACGGGCCAAGAAATTTTAGCCAAAATTTGTGGTCATATCTTAGCGTGGCGAAAAGATGAATCCGCATCGCGCAAAATAAAAATCGGCCCGGAAGCTTATTTGCTTTACGAAAATTGGCACAACCAAATCATTCGGGAAGCGTGGCGAGAATCTGAAATCGATAATGCCATTGCCGCCAAACTTGTCACCCAAGTGTTGCGGTTGGCTTTGCTACTTCATTCTTTAAAGGCCGCTTTAAATGAAACGGACGGTCTTTCGGACTTGGAGCCCGAGACCATGCGTGGGGCCATCACTTTAGGCTGGTGGATTCGTGACCACCAACGGCGCATTTGGCAAGCTTTGGATATCCAGAGCGAAACCGTCAAATCACCGCTGGAAGAGTCCATCATCAAGGTGACCTTGAAAATGGAAAAAGAATTAGCCGCCAATGAATGGAAAGTCGCCAATGACAAATTCAATAATTTGGTAATTGCCGAGTATGGGCAGGAAATTGACGTCGCTCAAATCGGCCGTGAGGCCATTCGGTTGGGAATTGCTCAATACCGAACAGGCAATGGGCGGGGGAAGCAATTCACCCCTGAATTGATAGACGATTTCAAGCGCAAAATTTACTTTTAAGTAATTTCCTCTGTCATGCTGTCATTCGCATTAATTACTTAATATTATTTGTTAATCTCGATGACAGAGGAATTTCTCTCTGTCACTTTTTGAGGCAAAAAGGGCTTTTTTAGTGACAGAGATGACAGAGGAATTTTTCCTCTGTCATTGATTAAGTCATTGGAATTAATAATAATAAACTCTAATGACAGAGTGACAGAGGAAAATCACAATTTTATGAAAAGTAAGCCTGTTTTGGCTATACACAAATGGTTTAAAAGCTACAAACAAATATAGCCAAATATCACCAAATACATTTTGACCATTGCCAAATATTGTCAATAATGGCCAAGCACCCCCAAACATTGCCAATCTAATCGGTTTCCCAACTAATTTGGCGGTAATTGTTCATTTTTGATTATTATTGGCAATGATTTTCAAACAGGTTAAATAGTTGAAATCAAAACTAATCGCAGAAGATACAGAGTCAAGAAAGGTTTTTTGCAAAAATGTCATCTTGTTTAGTTTTACATATGAGTAAATTCAGGCGTGAGGCTGTGCGTGGCATTCAAGGCCACAATCAGCGCGAACGCAAAAGCCAATCCAACCCTGATATTGTCCAAAAAAGAAGCAATCTCAATTATGATTTGCATCATGGTGGAAAAATCAACTACCAAAAGGTGATAAATAATCGCATTGATAGTCTGAATTTGAAAAGAGCACCGCGCCACGACGCCGTTCAAATGTGCGGCCTAATCGTTTCTTCCAATAAGGAATTTTTTAAAGATCTGAACGCATTTGACCAACAGCGATTTTTCCAGGCGGCGAGTGATTGGCTGTCTGAATTTGTGGGGCCGGAAAACGTAATCGCCGCCCATGTTCATTTGGACGAGAAAACACCGCATTTACATTTTTGTCATGTGCCAATCACGCCCGATGGTCGCTTGTGCGCCAAGGAAATTTATACCAGAGCCAATCTGAAAAAAATGCAGGAAGAACTGCCAAAATATTTGCAAAGCCAAGGATTTGCAATCGACCGTGGTGTCAAGCAGGAATCCGGTTCGGCCAAAAAACATTTGGATACCCGCGAGTTCAAACAGCAAC
>CAYJLG010000102.1:0-2581 GCA_964371035.1 uncultured Clostridia bacterium
TGTCACCGATAAACTCGCTATTGAGCTTATCGGTGATTTGATTTAGGTTTAGTTCTGGCATAAAGTTACCTCTTTTGTTTTGTTTCTTTTATAGTTAGAAACACTTCATATTGCACTCCGTTTTCTCTAACCAATGATATTTTAGGATTTAGTTGAAAGTACACATCGTAAATTTCATCATTTGATGTTTTAACAGCATCTAAAATATCTGTAGAACAAATTTTAATAGAACAAATCTTATGCTCTTTATTTACTAAAATATTGTTTTTCATACTTTGTGTTTTTTCGGGGCTTTTAGCATTTAAATATGCTTTATGACAAATATTTTGTAATATTTTATCTAAACCAACAGGAAATGGTAATAATTTAGTATCGTCAGAAGAAATAACTCCGCAATTTTCGAATAAATCATCTTGTAAATCACTTTTGAGTTCATAATTTTTTGGTGGAGAGCACAATTGATTTATTAAATTGTAAAAAGATTCACCTTTATTATACAAGATACTTATTGAAAAATTATTTGCTGTTCCTTTTCCAATGTTTTTAAATTCTATATCCATTTTCTTGTGATATAGGCCTAATGGTGCATAGTTATAAAAATCATCATTTTCTATATCTGGGCTATCATATAAGAAATTAGCATCATTTTTATGATAGAAATAGCACTTTTTATTTAATGGTATTATATAAGTTTTGTTCAACAATTTAAATTGTTTTAACGAAAAGTATAAAGTGAGTAACGTTACCCCCACTACTGTTAAAGTTGATACATACGCAAGCACATCTTTAGCTTCAATAATATTTAAAGCTAAAAAATTACATAGGTGAAAACTAAATAGAAAATCTATGAGTTTAGGAATAGCTAACAATATTAGTATGATTAGACCTATGCTTTTTTTGTCCATCTCCTACACCTTCCCAAGCACATCAAGTTTTTTGCCGTCCTGCCCTGACTGCACTTTTTCGTAATTCACTTTTACGCCGTCATCAAGGTCTATTGCTATGCGTGATAAGGCAAGGTGGGCAATTTTCTCGTCGTATTCTTTTGTTTCTTGCAGTTGTTTTACAAGCTTTTCCATGCGTTTTGTAGATGCCGCTATGTCGTGGTTGTTATCAATATTATCTTTCATGTGTTCAATTTCGTTTTCATAAGTTCGTTGGATTTTATGTAAATAATCGACACGAAGTAGGCCTGTTGTATCTGCATTATATCTATGCATATACACTAAAGCCTTAAATCCGTCTTGTTTGCCACTATCATACAGCCAGTAGATTGGGCGTTTTTGATATGTTTTTACATGGTCTTTGTAGAAGTCTTTTAAAAAGTAGTTTCGTATAACGTCTCTTGAAGTGTTGCCTTTATTAGGCAGCGCCGATGCAATAAAATCTAGGTTTTGTTCAATTGTTTCATCGCCATATACAACTTTTACAAAATCTACAAAGCGGCCTACTATATCATCGCTAAAATATTCTTCATCTGTTATTGGTAGACAGTTGTCGGCATCTGGGATATAAGACGCATATTTGCTATTGTCAAACTCGCCACCTGCATAAGCTAAACCGTCCACATCAAGGGAATATCTGCCGAACATACAGCCCACAGCATAGCTTATAAATGATTTTATATCACGAGTTTTGTCGGCAAGGCGAACAGTTACATCTTTATCTTCGACTTCGGGAGTTAGTTCGTCCTGTAAGCCATAGATGTCGATGAAAATTCGGTTTAATTCTTCTTCGTTGGATTTTAGTAGATTAAATTGACTTTCGCAATCACTTGCCCACTCATTAAAAGCGTCTTCGATATAAGCTATTTTTTCTCCGCTTTGTTTAGTAACACCATGAAGTAATTGCACAAGTGGATGCCGCACAAAATCCCACGAAGTTTCAAAACTATCCCAGTCGGTTTTTGATAGAGTGATGTTCTGTTGGACTAAGTTATCAATTTGTTCTTTTTTTGTTTCATCAGTTATTACTGGAATATTTGCAATATCCCCTGCTTGAAAATTGATGGTTGGAGCTAACACTGACATAGTGCTTTTAACTATTTTTGTATTGCTTAGAGCTAATAAGTAGATTATAGTTTTATGTTCTCCAAAACAACTCATTCCTGCAACATCAAATATAAAACCATTTGGTTTGTATCTGAAAGCAATAGAACCAGACGATATCAGTGACCAAGACATACACTCTTTGAAATAGTGTTCTCTATTTATTACCCTACCTTTACTATTTACAGCAGAAGTAGCATCTATATGGTCGCATACCTCTTTTCCTTTGTTTTTAAAATTAACAATATAGTCATTATTTCCATACCACTTTTTAAAATCTCCACCTTTGTTATATGGAAACCACTTTTGTTCACAAACAGTATCCTCTATATCATTAAAGTTAAAACCTATATTATCATCAACAACTTCATACCATAACCTTAAAAATCTATTATTGTTTGTTGTCGCCATGCCTTGTCTTGGTTTGGCAATATCACCTAATCTCTTCCCATTCTCAAATGCACTCAATATCTTCTCGCTCACCCAATAAGCAATCGGACTGCCGGGGATTTTTGAGAAGTTTTCTTGTGAAG